>DASUWP010000376.1:0-26156 GCA_036378335.1 Acidobacteriaceae bacterium
AGCTGCGAGGTGAGCGCGAGGATCAAACAATCCCGGGGTACTTTGAGAAACAGGGTCGGAAGATATTTTGAGGCCGTGCTTCAAATCTAAGCTCCGAAAAACTGTCCGGGATGGCGGGCTTGCTCTCCAGCCTTCGATGCCGCACAAGTCAAAGTACGCCGCCCGAACCGGAAGATTTCTTAAACTTAACCCAAGATTGGGCTGCAAGCGCGCACGCCCCGGGCAGAATTTTGTCTGACAGTCTCTCGGCAGGCGTTTAGGCTTCTCTAAGGCTTTGCAGCCCAATTCAGGAAAACTGGGTTGCTGAGCAACTGAAGGATTCCGGCGGGACTCCGAACCTCGGCGCGCAACCAATGGCGCTGGCCGTCACTGATCCAGGTGGCGGTCTGGTCCGCGGAATCGCCGAACAGGATCCCGGGCGGCAGCGTCACGAGCTCCTTGCCATCGAGCAGCCAGCGCAGCGTAGACCCGGATGCGCCCGCGATGTGGGCAGTGACGGAGACGCGCTGATTGCGAGCCACGCTTAGCTCCTCGCCCATTGCGGGACGCGCGTTGCCGTTTGTCGCCTCCAGATCGATCAGCTTGTCATGCGATGCGGTCAGGTCGATGCAGACATGCCCGTCGCGAATGGCGCCGAGTATGCCGGTTACCGAGAGTTCCTGCGCATGAACCACCGTCGTCGGATGACCAACAGTACCGCGCTCCGGCCGGTGGGTGTCGCTGCCGCCGATGGCAATCAGTCGATAACCCTTCGCGAGCTGCTGATCCCAGAATCGAATGTCAGCTTCGTAGTGCTTCGGGTCATTGCCATTGACGGCTTCTATTCCGTTGACGAGATTCCAATCCGTATCTGTCACAGACCACCCGCAACCAATACAGCTTGCGCCAGTGGGGTCGCCGGGGTGATTGATGGAGACTACCGCGCCTGCGCTCTGGGCAGCGCGAAAGACTGTATTGACAGACGGTGCGCCTTTGGCCTCGGCGCGGAAATCGACGAACTCGGTGGGGCCGAAGATGTTCGCATGTCCGGAGTAGGTCGTGATCTCGCGGCCCGGAATCAGCAGGATCTGATCAAAGTAAGGCTGCAGCTCGCGCTCAGCGTCGTAGTGCGAGATCGTATTGTGGTCAGTGATGGCAATGAAGTCCAGTTTTTGCTTCACCGCGTCCTCCACGGTGACGAAGACTGGACATGGAACCATCTTTCCGGATTGGCTGGTGCAGGAGCCATCGCTGTGCGCGGTGTGCATGTGCAGGTCGCCCCGATACCAGCGTTCGCCGGTTGCAATCGGCGAGGTCGCGAAGCCGGTTGTATCGACGTCCGTTGTCTTTACGAAATGAACATGCGCCTGGTAGTTGGACTTGTGGCCTTCGCCCAGATAGGCGACGCCGATAAGCAGCTTCCATGTACCGGGAGGCAGCGGCCCGGGCAGGTAAGACGGCGTTGCGTCCGCAATGCCGATGCTGAATGCGTGCTTGTTGCCGCCGCTCCAGCCGCGAAAATGTTCCGGATCGAGCAGACCGAGATCGAGCGTAGTATGGTCTTCGTTGCCGGTGTAAGTGAACGAGACGTCCAGCCGCTTGATGCCCGAGGGCACCTCGAACGGGACGAGAACGTAACTGTCTGTCTGATCAGAGGCGATGGTGCCGTGCAGATCAAGTTCCTGCGCCCAGGCAGCTGGGAAAATGGAAGCGGAGAAAAGAAGTAACGCGGAAACAATTCCGAATAGGCGCAGCACGTTGCGAGAGCCCCTCCGAGCAGATGAGACGGAGCCGTTCGCTGCCCGGCCGCCGATTCCCTCAAGTCTGAATGGAAGACGAGCGCAGCGCAAATCCCGTTTGCGTGTCTTCGCTCATGATGTTTCGCTCCGATGAATGTGCGCACTTAGGCGCGCATGAGGGCCATCAACAGAATTTCGAATTCGTCACTGAGTTAGTCACCGTGATGGTGACCATGTCCGTGATGATCGTGATCATCGTCGCCGTGGTCATGGTCATGGTCGTCCTTCCAGGCATGCTCGTGACCATAAGCGTGGCCGCGAGCATGTTCTGGTCTCCCCCAATAGCCTTCTCGATAGTGCCAGCCTTGGGGACCATGTTCGTAGCGCGGGACCATCCAGCTTGCGCCCTCATACGGCGGGCGGCTGTAGTGGCCTGGCACCCAGCGATAATGGTCGCCCTGGGGCGCCCAGAATCCGGTCACCCATATAAACGAGGGCTCCGGCGGCGGAGGTGGCGTCTCGATACGAATCGGAGGAGGAGCAATACCGATGTAGACCGAAACCTGCGACCAGGCCGGCGCGGCGGACATTGCTGCAACAAGTCCGAGAGGCAAAATCTGTTTGAGCATGGGTTCCCTTCGTCAATTCGTGAACGGATGGTTGCGCTCTAGAAGAGCATCACAGCCAGGCGGTAAGTAGTGAATCCCCCGCCCTGGGTATTGGCATGGCAGGCGCCCACTTGCGCGGCGCGATAGCGCCCGGTGCTGATTTTCTCTTCCAGCACATTGGGAAGGCGGTTCAGGTCGGAGCCTTCCCATCGCATGATGAAGTTGGGTCGTGGTCCAACCGCCCCGTGCTCCATAGCGCAGGTCTGCTCTGCGGCACGGGAGGTGGAGACGAGGCGGATGCCGCGCTCCGCAATCAGCTGTTCTACTTTGCGCTCGATCTGCGTTGAGCCCATCTGGGCGACTGCGGCGGAAAAGTCCTCCACTGCCCAAAGGTTATTTCCCTGCCGCACCAATCCAATGCCGATGGTTGTCAGGCGCGGGTCCAGGATGTTGTGCCGATGGGGTGGAGAGTGCATCCATTCCGTTTCCACGGCTTGCGGGTTCGCTGCGACGGCGATATTTTCGGCGACGGTGGAGAAGTGAGCACCGTTTTGTCCGGCGCGCTCCACTAATTCGGGCTCGCCCAGGTATTGATGGGATAGCTCGCCATGGCGCACCATCTGGGACGCATGTGCCTGCGCCGCGCGGGCCAGCGCAGGATCCCAGCGCAGCGATCCCAGGCCATGCTGCGCACGATCTTGGTTCGTCGCTTGCATCAGCTCACGGGCTTCTGCCGATTGCGCATGAGCGCGGCAAGCCGTGCCGAGGAGGCAAGCGAAGGCGAGGATACAGGTGCCGGTCTTCCGGATCATTTTGCAGATTGCTCCCGTTCCATTAAGACCCGCGGTGCCCCACTTCTCCGCTAGCACAAAAGATGTAGTGGTCGCGAGGCAGCGATGCCCGTGCGCTGCCCTTCCGATCGGCCTGGCCCAAGTCCGCATCCCAATCTGCCGTGGTACATAGCGTCTAATAGGGCCGGTTGGGAAAGCACAGGGTTTCAGGTCTAGAATGGCGATTTTGAAAAGGTCTTCCGCCTTTTCCGGCGGGAGAATCCGGGTGTGGCGTCGGCTGCGAGGAACGCCCGCCCCAGTGGCAGGAGGAAAGCCGGATGAGGACCTACGCTGGAAGTGAACTTCGGAATGTCGCACTGGTTGGACATGCGCATTGTGGAAAGACGAGTCTGATCTCCGCAATTCTGAAGACAGCCAAAATGCCCGCGGCATCCTCACGGGGCGATAACGGCGCCGCCGTTACCGCATACGACGAAGAGGAGATTGCCCGCGGCATGACCATGTCCAACGCGGTCGCCTTCGCCGAGTGGAGCGGCACGAAGGTGAGTCTGGTCGATACGCCAGGCTTCCACATGTTTGTTCACGAAGGACGCGCCGCGATGCTGCCTGCGGAGACTGCGGTCATCGTGATCAATGCGCAGAGCGGCATTGAGTCCGTGACAGACAAGGTATGGAATTTTGCCGCGGAGGTGAACCTGCCGCGCGTGATCGTGGTCAACCAGGTCGATCATCCAAAGGCCGATTCCCGCACCGGCAGGATGGAGATGCTGGAAGGGATGCGCGAGCGATGGGGCAGGCAGGTGGTCCCTGTGCAACTGCCAATCGTCGATCAGCATGGCTTCCACGGAGTCGTCGACCTGGTCACCATGGAGGCGTTCTTCTATACGCCGGACGGTGATGGACGCGGCACTACCGGCGCAATCCCGCACATGCTGGAAAACGATGCCAAGGCCGCGCACGAAGCGCTGATCGAGCTTGTCGCTGAAGGCAAGGACGAACTGATGGAGGAGTTCTTCGCGGTGGGCACGATCCCCAAGGACCACCTGATCAGTGCGCTTCATGAGGCGATCCGCGAGGACCGGATCTTCCCCGTTCTCTACGTGAGTGGCCTGCGAAATGTCGGCACCGATCACCTGCTCGATTTCCTGAAGGTCTACGCGCCGTCGCCGCAGGAACGTCCAGCGCTTCCGATGCGCGATGGGCGCCACGCCGGCAACGGCTCCGGAGCCGATGGTTCGGCCGAGATGATCACACGGAAGCTCGAGGATACAGACCCAACCACGCTCTACGTTTACAAGACAATGGTCGATCCCTTCGCGGGGAGGATCTCTTTCTTTAAGGTGATCAGCGGTTCGATCAAGAACGATGCGTGCGTCGAAAATTACGCTCGCGGCGAGACGGAGAGGCTGGCCCATCTTTCGGTAGTACAGGGGCGGCAGCTCATTGAGGTCAACGAGCTGCATGCAGGCGATCTGGGTGCAGTGGCAAAGCTGCGCATCACGCAGACAGGCGATACGCTGGGCGCCAAGGGCCACCAGGTGCTCATCGATCCCGTGCCTGTTCCCGAGCCGGCGATGACTTACGCGATCGAACCAAAGACTCGTGCGGACGAAGACAAGTTAGCTCCTGCGCTGCACAAACTAATGGAAGAGGATCTTCTGCTTCGCTTCTATCGCGATCCGCAGACCAACGAATTTCTGGTGGCTGGAGCGGGACAGCTCCACATCGAGACCGTCGTCTCCAGGCTGCGCCGTCGTTATCACACCGAGGTGACGCTCAAGGCTCCGAAGATCCCGTACCGGGAGACCATTCGCGCTCAGGCCAGCGGACATGGGCGCCACAAGAAACAAACTGGCGGACACGGGCAATTTGGCGACTGCAAGCTGCGCATCGAGCCGCTTCCGCGCGGCAGCGGCTTCGAGTTTGTCGACGACATCTTTGGCGGCGCGATTCCCCGCCAGTTCGTGCCTGCCGTGGAGAAGGGCGTGCAGGAGTCCGCAGCCCGCGGCTACGTCGCCGGCTATCCCGTGGTTGATTTCCGAGCGACTGTGTTTGATGGCAGCTATCACGATGTGGACTCGAACGAGCTGTCCTTCAAGATGGCGGGCAGAGCCGCCTTCCGCGCCTGCATGGAACAGGCAAGGCCGGCGCTGCTGGAACCGGTTATGCACGTCGAAATTGAGGCTCCCGATGAATGCGCGGGCACTATCATGGGCGATCTGAACAGCCGCCGCGGCCGCGTGCAAGGCATGGAAACCGCCGGTGCCGGAACGGTCGTGCGCGCGCTGGTGCCGCTGGCCGAAATGCTCAGCTACGGCATGACGCTCACCTCGATGACGCAGGGCCGCGGCAGCTTCCGTATGGAGATGGACCACTACGACTTCGTGCCGCCGGCGATTGCAGAGAAGATCGCTGCTTCTGCAAAACACCACGTCGCGGCAGACGCGGAAGAGTAGCGGAGAGGCATCACTGCGATCGCGCGGACGGTTACCGAACCTCTACGCAGGCCGCTACACTGAAGTTTGCTGCGTCCTCTCCACGCCCTGCTGCGGTACTGGCACCTTCTGAGCCTGGATGCACCTACGGTTGCTGCGCTATGGTGCTGGGCCTTTGGGCGCGCGGCACGACTGTGGCTCGCGCCATGGCTTCCCATCGCGCTGGCACTCGGAACCTGGCTGTTTTATGTGACGGACCGGCTACTGGATGCGCGGCTCTCATCCGCAGCTTCGCTGCAGGAGCGGCATCGCTTCCATGAGCGTCACCGGCGATGGTTTTTGAGAGTCGCCGCGCCGGTAGCGCTGGCACTGGCGTTTTTTATCTCGCGAATGCCGCGCACTCTGATTGCCTCCTATTGCGTTCTCGGCGCGCTGTCCCTGCTCTATCTGGCGCTTGTGCACCTTCCCGCCCGTGCATCGGGCCGATCGCTCGGCTATTTTCCAAAGGAGTTTGTAGTCGCACTGCTGTTTGCCGCTGCCTCGGCTCTCCCTGCCTGGGACGAGGCGCGGCGGCGGGCGATGGGGATGCCGCGGCATCATCCGCTGCTGCTTCTTTGTCCGCTGTTTGCCGCACTCTGCTGGTTGAACTGCGTTGCCATTGAGGATTGGGAGCAGCACCATGGCGCCCGCCGTATCCAGTGGCTGGCCATGATGACGATTGCCGCTGGTTGCGGCGCACTCTTTGTGCTGATGAATGGGCCGGCGTGCTGGCTCGCCATCGCTGTCATCCTGAGCGGCGTGTCCTTCCTGGTGCTCGACCGTTCCTGGTTCACGGCGCCGGGACGGCGGATCGCCGCCGATCTTGCCCTGCTGACGCCTCTGCTGTTGCCGTTAGCCGTGCGGCTGACGCGATGAGGGCACCAGCACATTTCGGCCGTCTGGCGGGCGCCTATCGCTGGATGGAGTACTTGAGCTTCGGCTCCTATCTGCAGCAATGCAGCAGGTTACGCCTTCGGGAAATGGCGGGATGCCGGCGAGCGCTGGTGTACGGAGACGGCGACGGCCGTTTTCTTGCGGAGCTGGTTCGGCGCGTTCCTCAGATTCAGGTTGCCGCAATCGATGCAAGCGGGGAGATGCTCCGTCGTGCCGCGACGCGGCTGCCAGACAATGCTGATGTACGCCTGGTTCAGGCGGACGCGCTCGCGTATACCGTCGCAGCACTTCCGGAAGCGCCCTTCGACCTGATCGTCAGCCACTTTTTCCTCGACTGCTTCAACGAAGAAGAATTAGCCACGCTGCTGGCAGGAGTCAATGCCGCAGCGAAAGAGGGTGCGATATGGGTGGTGTCCGACTTTGCCATTCCCCCAAAGCCCGTGGCGCGGCAGCTTGGACGGCTGATTGTCAGCGGCCTCTATCTTGCCTTCGGGCTACTGACCGGGCTCAGGGCACGTCGTCTGCCGGATCACACGCGGGTGATGTGTGAGGCCGGTTGGAGGCTCGAAGATCGGCGCACTTTGCTGCTGGGCTTGCTCATGAGCGAGCGCTGGCGCCGATTCGCTCTCGAGTAAGAGCTATCACTGAATCAGCAAGCAACACGATAACCGGCAGGCCGCCATCCCACAGATATGATCGCGCCCAATCTCAAATCCGGTTCACCTTCATGGCGACTGGGTGGCTTTCCCGGAACTCCGCCGGATGTCCTGCCTGATCCATATCCCCCACCCGATCCGGAGCCGGACGGACCGGGCTTCCCTGAACCCGACCCCGATCCCGATCCGCTCGATCCAGAGCCGAAGCCGAGACCGGTGAACTAGTACCGCTTAGTGAAGCTTGGTCTTCTCTGCGACATCGGCTGGCAGCGAGGTATTCCGGTTCTTGAGCCATTCCAGCGTAACTGCGTTGTTCGTCGTTTTCTTCATGGCCTGCTCATCTAGATCGGGCATGAAGATCTCGAGACCCGCCTGGGCGGTCATGCGGGTGTAGCCATTTACCAATTGCGCCTGGTAGTTGACGAGATCCAGGTTGAACCAAGCATCGTGGGATGCATCGATCATGGTCAGGTCGACGTGATGCATGGTCAGCTTGCCGAAATTGAGCGCGCCGTCGCGGAAGCGGAGGAAGTTATGCCACTGCGCCAGTTGCGACGTATCGTTGGGAACATTGCCGTAAATGACTTCAATGTCCGGCACCTTGACTCGCACGGTAGTGAGTTGCCCGCGAATGTGCGGCGGTGGCAGTAGCTTCTCAGTGTCAAAGATGATGTCGTTGCCCGAGATGATCACGCCGGGCACGTTGGTGGAGTGCACAAGATCGGAGAGCTTGACATCAAATGTGCCCAGCAATCCCTTCACTGGAACCTTGAGCACCGAGATGTGCTGCACATGCAGTCGCACCAGGCCGTCCGGCGTCGCTGCGAGCGAACCGAGGATCTCGATGGGCAGAGGGACGACCTTCTTCACCGTCCCACGAATTTTGACCAACTCGCCGTCCGGCTGAATGTCGATGTTCTTGAGCGGGGTGTCCTGGGCCGCGGTGGAATTGAGGTACTTGCAGACATCGCCGATGTTGGCGTGAATGACGCCTTTCTGGATCTGCAGGATGAAGGAGTCCGGATCGTCAAAGGATGGGTTCACGTTCTGTTTGGTTCGGACTATGTGGCCGGCGATCCAGACGATGTAGATGCGGAAGTCCGGCCCCTTACGAAGCATGACGTTGTGGGCATAGACGAGTGTCGGCGCGAGATCATCGCCCGTAGGCGTCTGGGAGGCGGACGTGATCGAGGCAGGTCTTCCCGAAGAATTTGTACTTCCGAAGGTGGCCGGTCTTCGGAACGCGAATCGTCCCACGACGCAGCCGAATAACAGGGCAACAAGGATCGCTGCGACCAATGCAGTGCGTTGTGCGACGCTCATCCGCGTCATTCTATCCATCAACGGCGCGCCTCCCAAGGACCGCAAGCCGGCCCCAACCCACTCCAGCTCTTGGTCGCAAGCTAAGCGATGGTTACAATCACGTTACAGACCTCTTCTATGATCCTTTACATTCTGCGTCATGCCAGCGCCGGTTCCCGCCGGCAAAACCCTCTGCTCGACCGTAAACGTGGTCTCGACAAAGAGGGCAAACAGCAATGCCTGCTGATTGGAGCGTACTTGAACGCGATCGGGGTAACTTTTGACGCGATCGTCTCCAGTCCCCTGAAGCGCTCGCTGCAGACTGCCTCGTTGGTGGCAACCGAGATTGGCTTTGAGCAAAAGATCGCTGCCGATGCGAGCCTGGAGCCGACCGGAAAATTCGCCGACTTCGAGGCCATGCTGGTGAAGCATACCGGTCAGGAGACAGTCCTGGTGGTGGGTCATAATCCAAACCTTACGCAGTTCGCGGGCGCGCTCATCGCCGGGCGTGGCGGACGGGCCAACTTACGACTGCGCAAAGGGGCGTTGGCCCGCCTTGATGTGAGCCGGCGTCCCGCGCAATTGCTGGGACTCGTCGATACCCGCGCGCTGCGCCAGTTTCAGGCCAGCGTGGCGAAGAGCTCGCGGCGGAAAACTTCGCGGAAGTAATCGGCCTCCTTGCGCAGCGACCACAGCTCCAGCTCCGCACCGGTCCGGCCCGGCTGGATGGCGAGCACTACCCGCTTTGGATAGGCGCGTACGGTCACGCGCAGCACGTCGCTGGCTCGATCCTGATTGAGCGCCACTGCCAGACGCAGCAGCACGATCGCACGCTTCACATATTCGTGGTCGGCCGCAGCGATGTAGCGGAACGCGCGATCCTGCGGCGCCGGCCGCGACTTGCCGAGATATCGAGCAATGCCGGAGACGATGGCGCGCTGCTGCGGCGTGAAGCCGTAAAGCTCGGAGCCGGCAATCACATATTGTGCGTGGCGGTGGTGGCCTTGGTAGTTGATGTACTTGCCGACATCGCGCATCATCGCT
The DNA here is from genome assembly GCA_036378335.1 of Acidobacteriaceae bacterium. Lineage (GTDB taxonomy): Bacteria > Acidobacteriota > Terriglobia > Terriglobales > Acidobacteriaceae > KBS-83. Next base: position 9,488 of record DASUWP010000376.1, read on the forward strand.
GCAGCCTCGAGCCATTGCCGGTAATCCGCAGGCAATCCGTGCATCGATTGCAGGTCGCGGAAGAGCTGTGCCGCGTGTGCGCGCACCGGCTCCGCTCGCCGTGGGTCTACGCCATAGCGCTTGCAGGTGGCGAGCACGCTCTCCCAGCGATCTTGCTCGAACTGCTGATGTGCGCTGGTGCGGGTGTCCTGCTCAGCCAGCATCTGAGCGAGAACGCCATCGCGCAGCCCGAGATCGGAGTAGCGAAAACCTGGGAGTTCCAAGTGCTCCATCAGCTCGGCGTAGACTTCGGCGCCGGCCACGATGATCTCCGCGCGGCGCGGGCCCACCCCAGGGAGCTTGCTGCGATCCTGGTTGCTCATCTTTGGAAGCTTTGTTGCAAGACGACGAAGGGCGCGGCTTTCTGCGGTGCCTGCTTTGTTCGAGCGCTTGGCCGGCCGCCCACCGGATTTCACCAGCACGCTGCTGGCCTGCACCAGGGCCGCGGCGGTGCCGGAAGTGGCAATGACCGGCACGCGCGACAACCCTGCGAAGCGCTTGCCCGCGCGATTCAGCTCGCGGCGGATGAACCTCTTCATCCGGGCGATATCTTCCGCTTCCGGCCGATCGACCTCGTGTAGAAATTCTTCGGTCAAGCGCACGGCGCCCAGGGGCAGGCTCATCGTCTCGACGATGCGCCTGCGGTCCGACAGCGTGATCTCACAGGAGCCGCCGCCGAGATCGATCAACAGGCAGCGTCCCCGTGTGCCGGTCTCCCGCATAACGCCCCGATGGATGAGCCGCGCTTCTTCCAATCCAGAGATGATCTCCAGGTCCCAGCCCGTCTCCGACTTGACCCAGGCTACAAAGGCCTGCGCGTTACGCGCATCGCGCAGCGCGGCGGTGGCAACGGCGCGCACGCGATCCGCAGCAGCCTGCTGCACTGCCTTATAAAAGCGCTTGAGCGCGCGCAGTGTGTTGGCCATCGCATCGGGCGAGATCGTTCCGCTCTCAAATACGCTTGCGCCGAGTCGGGTGACCTCGCGATCTTCATGCAACACTTTAAGACGATGATTCTCGATACGCGTGATCTTGAGCCGGCAGGAATTCGATCCGACGTCGATTGCAGCAAACGTCTGCGGTCTTGGCATTCACACTCCACTCGCTGGATTTCGAGAAGCACGAGGTGAACGCGTGCGAACTGGCCGCAGAGCGCGCCACTCGCCGACAACGCGGCGCCCGATCGTGGCAGTCACGCGCAGAGCACGCTCGTAGGCGTGCTGTGCGCGCGCTTCGAGTTCAGCCTGCAGCGATGCGCCGCTTTTTCCCAGTGCTTCATGCGACTCTTCCGCCACAACCACCCAGTCATGCCATTCGCCGATGGCATCCTGCACACGCTTGATGGCTTTCGCCAATGCCTGGGCCGCAGGATCTTTATCATCCGATTCCGCCACATAGCGCGCCTTCTTTGCGCCTTTCCGGAAGTCGTGCAGGTTTTCCTTGTCGAGGAGCGGCATCGCATCCATGAGGCGCAGGTAATCCTCAAGCGCCAGGCGAACCGCAGGCCGATGCGTGCGGTGCAGAAGAGAGCGGCGCTTTGTAATCGCAGCCATGAATTGCTGTTCCGCATCGAGTAACCGGTCCGCATGCCCCTCGAGCGTGCTACAGAGCGCGGCTGCAGCGGTGTCGCGGCGATCCTTCAGCCACAAATCGAGCGCGCGTGCCTGTTCCACAAGCGGCGTTACTGCACCGGAGGCAGCAGCGGCAGGCGCGCTGGCTTCCGCCAACTCCGCAGCGGAGGCATCGGACGCAGTGTCGGCCGCTGGGAGGAAGTTCTCCGCCAGCGATTCGCGGTGCACATCGAGATCACGCACGGTTCCGGCGGCGCGTCGAACCTTCTTCAACTGCCGCAGCCAACGTTGGCGCGCCTCTTCCGTCGCCGCATCCATGCCGCGGGCACCAGCCTCGCGCGCCAAGGTCTCGAGCGTTGCCTCCACGCGTCGTGTGCCGGTGCGCAGGTGGTGGACCGTTTCTACCTTTGGCGCCTGGCCATGCTTGCGGCAGGCGTCGAGTTTCTCACGCATCTCCGCCGCGACGGCGCGCAGGTGCACCAATATAGGCGCAGCCTCCACGCTTCGGCTCTTGGGTCCCGGCTGATATTCTGCAGATTCCGTCATGTCTCGTCCCATCGTACTTCCGGTGCACACCGATGCTGCACCTGCCCGCTTCCTCACCACACGTCGCGCCTGGAGCATCCTCCTCCTGGTGTGGTTCGCCGTTCATTTTGCTGCGCTCTTTTCGCCACCGTTGCTCGACGACGCGGACGCCGCGCATGCAAACGCGGCGCAACACATGGCGCTCTCCGGCGACTGGGTCACGTTGAAGATTAACGGTATCCGATATCTGGAAAAGGCGCCCTTTCCCTACTGGCTCACTGCAATCGAAGATCACATCTTCGGCTATAACGTCTTCTCCGCGCATCTGCCCATGGCGCTAAGTGTGCTGGCAACCGCCATCCTCGCATGGCATTGGGGACGCCGCGCATTCGGCGAGCGGGCGGCATTCTATGCCGCGCTGGCGTTGCTGACCGGCGTCGGCGTCTTTCTCTTCACGCGCATTGACATACCGGAGGCGCTGCTCACTTTTTTCATAGGGCTGGCGTTGTACTGCTTCCTTGTGGGACTGGAAGATCGCAGGCCTGCCCTCTTCTACGTGAGTTGGGCATCGCTCGCGGTTGCCACGCTCTCGAAGGGACTCATCGCTCCCGTCTTCTTCTTCGCTGCGGCGGCGTCCTGGCTGGCACTCACCGGAGAGTGGCGGCGGTGGCGCGAGATGCGGCTGTTGACGGGGATACTGCTCTTTCTCGTCATCGCTGCACCGTGGCACATCCTCGCCGGGCTGCGCAATCCGGACCAGGGCAATCCTGTTGGCAATCACCCAACCTTCGGCCACGTGCACGGATTCTTCTACTTCTATTTCATCAACGAGCACGTGTTGCGTTTTCTGGGCAGGCGCTATCCGGTTGACTACAACAAGCAGCCGGGATGGGTCTATTGGATCGGACAAATGGCTTGGCAGCTGCCGTGGAGTCTCTATCTTCCGCTGGTGGTCCGGCGCGCATGGCGCAGTCGCCGACGGTGGCTCAGCAGTCTGCAATCCGAGGGGGACGCTGCGCGCTTTCGCAGCCGCAGCATCTGGCTACTGTCGCTCTATGCAGCCTTCATGCTGGTCTTCTTTTCGATATCGACCAACCAGGAGTACTACACCTTTCCCGCATACCTGCCGCTCCTGATGTTGACGGCGGCAGTGCTCGCGTCGTTTGAGTTGCGTGCGGAGCGCATCGACGAAGACGCGCGGGAAGGCACGGGCGGCTGGCTTGTCGGCGCGCATATTCTGTTCGCCGCGGTCGGAGTGCTTTCCGCGGCTGCGCTGGCTTATGGACTCTGGACCTCCCGCAATCTGCCATTCGTACCCGATATCGGCACACTTCTGGCACATCGCGGAGTCGGTGATTATTCGCTGTCGATGTCGCACCTGTTCGACTTGACCGGACCATCGTTCGCGGCGCTGCGGCTGCCTGCAGTCATCGCCGCCGTCGTCCTGCTCGTGGGTCCGTTGCTGGCACTGCAACTGCGCAGCAAGCAGCGACACTTTGAGGCCACGCTGTCCGTCGGCTTCACCATGGCGATCTTCCTTATCGCGGCGCACATTGCGTTCGTACGTTTTGCGCCGATGCTTTCCTCTCAGCCAATGGCGGCAACCATCAATCGCATCGCCGGCTATCCGGCCAGCGAGAGCGCCTCGGATCCCGCTGCCGGACGCGCGACGCTGATTGTGTACGGCGATCAATCAGATGCAGCGTCGGTGCTCTTCTACACGCGTCGCCAGGCGCTGCTGGTGCACGGCCGCTCTTCCACCATGCTGTGGGGCTCGATGTGGCCGGATGCACCACATGTCTTTATCAGCGATGAAGAGCTCGCGTCGATCTGGGGCACGGGCGACCGCAAGTTTCTTTTTGCCCAAGGCGAGCGGCGCGATCAGGTGGAAGCGGTGCTCGGGAAGCGGCTGATCCCGATCCAGGAACTGGCGGACAAGACACTGTACACGGACCGGCCACTCTGAGACGTTCTACACAGGGACGTTCTAAACAGTCAGGGGAGTTTCGCTCTCTGCGGATTCGGCCTCGGCCAGCACAGGCAATGCGTGGACGCTGCGCATGTAGCCGCCTTTTTCCAACGTGTACTCTTCCCCGCGCCACAGGATTGCATTACTGCCGTAGCTGGCGCACCAGAAGCAGAAGCCCATCAGATCGCGCAGGGGAAAGAGAAGCATCGTCCGGGCGAGGAAGCGCTCCTGCACGACCAGCGAGCCAACGACACCGGCCAGCAGCATGCGGTTCACGATGCCCCACACCAGGGAAATAGCAGCGATCAACGGCCAGTGCAGGAAGAGAGCAGCGACGAATGCCAGCAGCGCAAACGGCATGCTGAAGGTGAGCGAAGTGCCGAAGTGGCCCTTGGGCCGTGAGAAACGCGTGCTCTTGCTCCAGCGAACCTGGTGGCGCATGGAGTCAACGAAGCCGGTGTTGAGCACGATGTGGTCGATGGCATGATGCGAAAAGACGACGCGATGTCCCTTGGCCGCCACCGAGTTACCGAGAAGAAAATCGTCAGCGCAGTATTGCCCAAGCACGCGGAAGCCGCCCATCTCCTGCACGCACGCGCTGCGCACCGCCATGGTCGGGCCTAGCGCAAACTGCATGCCTTCGAGCATGTTGGCGACGAGCACACCGGCGGTCATCTCGATCGACATGCCGGCGCCTTCCAGTTGGGCCCAGAGCGCGGCGGCGCGGCGCTTGCCAACGGCAGGAGCAGGACTGGGAACGCCGCGATACGGGCATGTGACCAGGCCGACTTCCTTGTCGGCAAATGGCGCTACGACGGCGCGAAGATATTGCGGGGTGACACGCACATCGCTGTCGCTGACGACAAGAATCGCGTGCTGTGCCACAGACGCCATGCGGTCGAGCGAGGCCACCTTCGCATTTGCGAACGGCGGCTCGCCGCTGACGACAAAGCGCGACGGAATGGCCGGATAGCGCGCCGCGACTTCGCGGGCAATCTGGAGGCCGGCATCGTTCAGCGAGCGCGCACAGAAGAGAATTTCGTAAGCGGGATAGTCCTGCTGGAAAAAACCCTCAAGATGCTGGGCGAGGTTGGGCTCGGTCCCGTGCAGCGGTTTGAGCAAACTGACCGCAGGAGTGAACGACGGATCGGCGGCAATCCGCTGCCGGCGAAAGTGAAGGGCTCCTGCTACCACCATGAGGCTGTAAACCGTCGAGGTGATCAGTCCAAAGATGCCCAAGGCGAGCAGGAGATGAAGCATCGGGATAATACAGTTCACCTGATAGCTGAAAATAGCTGCTAGTTAGACTACTCCTGCGGTAGAAGGTCTGCTACGCAGATTTCTACGCGCCCCTAACCTGTGGCACGAATAAGTCTTTGCACTGCTAACGTTTGCGCTCCCGTACGGGACCCGGATCGATGACCGGCTTGCGGAGCGGCACGATCGCCGCCTCGTTGGCTCCGGGAAAGCCCTGCTGGATGTGCTGGAGCATCTCGGTCCGTACATAGTCGACGAAGCTCTGCATCTGCCGGTTCATCTCCTCCATGCGCTCCCGCATCTGCAGGATGATGGCGATGCCGGAGATGTTTACTCCGAGGTCGCGGGCCAGGTTCAGAATGAACTCCAGCCGCTCCAGATCCTCATCGGTGTACAGACGGGTGTTGCCCTCGGTACGGGAGGGCTTCAGGAGCCCCTCCCGCTCGTACAGGCGAAGAGTCTGGGGATGAATCTCGTACATCTCCGCCACCGCGGAGATCATGTAAGCGCCTTTGGATCTGCGTTTTGTCGGCATCGTCGTTCTACCGTGGCGCGGGCAACTCGCTGAAGCGCGAATCGCTCTCCTGCGCGACCGGATGGGTGAAGTGTACGCGGTTCCGGGTGCTCCCGCCCCGTCGCCATCCGGTGCGTATCCGGTATGGCATGAGTATGTCAGCACAGTACCCGTCCGGAGCTTCGACGTGAAGGCGCACGGCGGGTGAGCGCTCTCCGTAGCCGCTGCGGCCGTACAACACCGGAGCGGCCAGCAGGATTGCGCTGACTTCGCCTCGCTCCCAGGGCCCCCTCAGCTCGGCAGTCAGGGTGGCCTCCTGTTGCGCCACGGATTCACCGGCGACCTCCGCTGCCGACTCTCCACTACGGAATTTAGGTTCGGGATCTCCCTTAGAGAGCCACGCCGCGGCGGCACGAATTTGGCCCGTTGCCTGAAGCTGAGCCTCAGCCCACGGCATCACCGTATTCACCAAAAGTTGCAAATCGGGAGGAGTGCGTAGTTTTGGGGCCATTTTCCATTCTTTGGTAACAGGAAAGTGTGATTACTTGCTGGTGATTGCCGACGCTTCCGGGCAAACTGCGGTTATGAAGAGCTTTCGGTTCGCCCTCACCGCATTCGCCTTCGCCACAGCATCAATCCTCACCCAGCCGGTCCAGGCTCAGCAAGGCTGGGCACCGGCGCCCACGGATTACCCGGCGGTCAAGGTACCCGCGGGATTGAAATCCGAGCCCATCATCAACAGCCCTGCCAAGGCCTATTTCCGCACCCGTCTGCGTGAAGGGTCGAACCAGGGCAGCAACTTTGGGGGTCATTATGCGCTGCTCCAATGGGGATGCGGCGATGGTTGCACCACGTTCTTCATCGTCGACGAATTGAATGGCCGTGTCTATGAGCCAGGCTACAATCTGACTGCTCCCAAAACCGGCGCGGACGAGAATATCGGGTTCCAGTACCGGCCGGACAGCCGTCTTTTGGTGATGCAGGGCTGCCATGGCAACTCTGCCAGCAGCTGCGGTAAGTACTACATGATCTGGAACGGATCGAGGCTGGAAACACTCGCGCGTGAGCCCCTAACTACCACCATTGCAGCAGTTGGCACCATGCAATAGGGGTTTTCAAAATGGGAAATGGCCAGGAACTGCTCCCTGGCCATTTCTTTGCAGCAATTTTCTGATCGCTCGCTCGATTAGACCTTGGCCCACAGCGCCGCTCGCGGATCCTCCGGATTCAGATGAGCGAATTCCCGCAGAATCTCCTTCGAACGCTCGTCGCGTAGCTGAGGAACGGCAATCTCGACCGCAACGATCTGATCGCCGCGGTGTCCTTCTTTCGAGGCCGAGGGCACACCCTTTTCCCGCATGCGCAGCTTCTGTCCGGTTTGGGTTCCGGGCGGAATGCGCAATTGGGCGCGTCCATCGATGGTGGGCACCTCGATCTTTGCTCCCAAAGCCGCTTCGTCGACTCGCACCGGCACGCTAATCTCTATATTGTCCGCGACACGGTGGAAGACGGGGTGTGGGCCGGAGCGAATGATGAGGTAGAGGTCGCCCGCAGGTCCGCCATTGGTGCCCGCGTTCCCTTTGCCAGGCAGCCGGATCCGTTGACCATCGCGGGTCCCGGCTTTAATGCGGAACTCGATGGTTTCTGCGCGCTGTACGGTGCCCTCTCCATGGCAGGTGGGGCAGCTCTCCTGGATGCGGCCCGAGCCTCCACATCGCGGGCACTGAATGTTGAACTTCATGCGGCCGCCCATCTGTGTGACATGGCCGGTGCCATGGCACTCCGGACACTGCATGGGAGCGCCCGAGGAGGCTTTGCCATGGCAGGTAGGACAAGTCTCCTGACGAAGAATCTGCAGCCGGGCGGTGCCACCGCGGACTGCGGTCCAGAAGTCCACGTTGACGGTGTATTCCAGATCTGTGCCGGGCTGAGGACCGCGTTGCGGCTGTCTGCCGCCGGCCTGCTGATTGAAGATGCCGGAGAAAATATCGCGGAAGCCACCCCAGCCGCCGCCTGTCGCACTCGATTCGGCCTGGCGCTGTCCGGTGGAGGCGGACTCAAAATTCGAAAAATCAAAGCCCTCAAAATCGAACGGCACACCACCCCGGGGACCTGCGCCACCGCTCGTGCGCGGGCGTCCATAGCCACTGCGCGCCGCCGCCTCAGCCTGCGCGGGATCGATTTGATCGGAATAGAAACCGAGCTGATCGTAGATCTTGCGCTTCTTGTCGTCGCTCAGGATGTCATTGGCTTCGGAGATCTCCTTGAACTTTTCCTCGGCCTTCTTGTCACCGGGGTTCACATCGGGGTGGTATTTGCGCGCAAGTTTGCGGAAGGCTTTGCGGATGTCCTCCGCAGAGGCCGTCTTCTTCACTCCGAGTAAGCCGTAGTAGTCCTTGTTTTGTGTGGATGGCATTGTCTATGTGTTGATCAGGATACCGCTCAAAACAACCCCATCCCGGGTTCGCCGGGATGGGGCTTGCTCACTTTGACGCGCTTAATTCCAGACCAGTCTGGCTTCGACTGGCTCCATGCGCCAAAAGATGTCAGGTTCCGCGCGGTGCATCTGGGCGCAGAACTTCTCCGCTTCCGATTTTGAATTGAAGAGAACCTTGTTCAGAATCTGACCGGCGCGCCATTGCACGCAGCGCCACATGGTATTTGTCATCGCCCGATCCTCCTCGGCAAACCTCGCCGCGCCCGGTGTATCGCCCTTTGTGTGTCCATTCCTCTGCTGCATACTGCTCCCCTGCTGTTGTACTGATTCCACTGATTCATTTATCGGCCGGATATCGGAAGGGGCGCCCACAATCGCTGCGGGCGCCCCTTACCTTCGCCCCGGCAGATGCCGTCGTGGTCATCTGCCGACGCGTTACTTCCGTCCGTCGCTTACTTCTTCTCGTCGACGTCCACGTACTCGGCGTCGATGACGCCTTCGTCCTTCTTGGGTTCCTCTGCTGTGGTTCCAGCAGCACCCTGCGCGCCATCGGTCGGAGCGGCATTCGCGGTGGCCTTGTACATGGCCTCGGCCAGCTTGTGCGAGGCAGCGGTCAGTTTCTCCCGCGCCGCATTCAGCTCGCTTGCGCTTGGCGTGCCTTCCAGGGTCTTCTTGGCATCGGCCAGAGCAGACTCAACATCGCTCTTTTCCGAGCCGGAAACCTTGTCGCCACTCTCCTTCAACATCTTTTCGATGTTGTAGACCATGTTGTCGAGGCCGTTGCGGGCTTCGATTTGATCGCGCTTCTCCTTGTCCTCGCTCGCGTGGGACTCGGCATCGCGCGCCATGCGCTCCACCTCGTCCTTGCTCAGCCCCGAAGACGACGTGATGGTGATCTTCTGGTCCTTGCCGGTGCCGCGGTCCTTTGCGAGCACGTTCAGGATGCCGTTGGCGTCGATGTCGAAGGTGACCTCGATCTGCGGCACGCCACGCGGAGCAGGCACGATGCCACCCAGCTTGAACTTGCCCAGCGTGCGGTTGTCTGCCGCCATGGAACGCTCGCCCTGCAGAACGTGAACTTCCACCTCGCTCTGGTTATCCGCGAAGGTCGAGAAGGTCTCGGTCTTCTTCGTCGGGATAGTGGTGTTGCGCGCAATCATCGGCGTCGCAATGCCGCCAGCCGTCTCGATGGCCAGAGTCAGCGGCGTCACGTCGAGCAGGAGCAGGTCCTTGACTTCACCAGCCAGAACACCTGCCTGTACCGCTGCGCCGATCGCGACAACTTCATCGGGGTTCACCCCGCGATGCGGCTCCTTGCCGAAGAGCTGCTTCACCAGCTCCTGGATGCGGGGCATGCGGGTCTGTCCGCCCACCAGCACCACTTCCTGGATCTGATCCGCCTTCACGCCGGCATCCGCCAGTGCCTTGCGGCAGGGCTCGAGCGAGCGCTGCAGCAGGTCATCGACGAGCTGCTCAAGCTTGGCGCGCGTCAGCTTGCGAACCAGATGCTTTGGACCGGAAGCGTCCGCGGTGATGAAGGGCAGATTGATCTCAGTCTCCATGGTTGTGGAGAGCTCAATCTTGGCTGCCTCAGCCGCACTCTTAAGGCGCTGCAGGGCCATTTCGTTGCCCTTGGATCGCAGGTCTAGGCCCTCTTCCTTCTTGAACTCGTCGATCAGCCATTCGACAATGCGCTGGTCGATGTTGTCACCGCCCAGGTGCGTGTCGCCGTTGGTGGATTTCACCTCGATGACGCCTTCGCCCACCTCGAGAATCGAGATATCGAAGGTGCCGCCGCCGAAGTCATAGACCGCGATGGTCTCGTCCTTCTTCTTATCGAGACCGTAGGCCAGCGCTGCTGCCGTGGGCTCGTTGACGATGCGCTTGACGTCCAAGCCGGCGATCCGGCCCGCGTCCTTGGTTGCCTGACGTTGCGCGTCATTGAAGTACGCGGGTACCGTGATGACCGCCTCGGTCACGGTAGTGCCGAGATAGCTCTCCGCCGCCTGCTTCAGCTTCTGCAGGATCATTGCCGAGATTTCCGGCGGGGTGTAGTCCTTGCCCTGCGCCTCGACCACGACATGGTCGCCCTGCTGCTTGACCTTGTAGGGCACCATTTTCATTTCGTCATTCACTTCGTCGGCGCGACGGCCCATGAAGCGCTTGATCGAGTAGACCGTGTTCTGCGGGTTGGTCACCGCCTGCCGCTTAGCCGTCTGGCCGACCAGCCGCTCGCCGGTTTTGGTGAAGGCCACGATGGAAGGTGTCGTGCGGTCGCCCTCCTGGTTGGGGATGACCTTGGCCTCGCCGCCTTCCATAACGGCGACCACGGAATTGGTGGTGCCCAGATCGATACCGATAATCTTTGCCATAACTCTCCTGACCTCATCGCTCGTGCGGGTTTCGTTCACTGTCGCACTTGAGTGACTTATTGTCAATCAATCTGATGCAGAATGAGCTAGGGGAGATTCTTTCGATTCTGTGAAAGTGAGAATGCGGCGAAAGCATAGCTGTATGACAATGTCGTTCAGGAGGCAGCCATGGCAGCAAATGCGCTTGTCCAGGCTCGCATCGACGGTGTAGTGAAGCAGGAGGCGGCGGATGTGCTTGGTGCCATGGGACTTACAATATCCGACGCTATTCGGCTACTGCTCACGCGTGTCGCCCATGACCACGCGCTTCCCTTCGATCCCCTTATTCCCAATGAACGGACTATCGCAGCCATGAAAGAAGCCCGCGCAGGAAAGCTTCCAGCTAATCCCCCGCGGCCCCCAAGGCAGATTTGAATGCGGACGATTGATCGAACCAGGCAGTTCAAACGAAGTCGTGCGTCTCGGGTCCCACGCCCAGCTCAGCCTTTGACGCTGGAGTTGATCCCGAGGACCTCTTCGACCGGAGCGAATTCCCGGGAGTTCTCGTCGTATGCCAGCACGCGCCCGTTCCCGATGTTATAGATCCAGCCATGCAGACGTACCGTCCCAGAGGCCAGGCCAGCAGCTACCCCGGGATGTGTCCGCAGATGCTGGAGCTGTAACAGGACATTCTCCTCGATCAAGGCTCGGGTCATGTGATCGCCGGAGGTTTTTGGATACTTGGCGCGGACCACTCCTAAGGCCGCGTCGGCATTCCGCAACCAGCTCTTGACCGTAGGCATGGAGGCCAGGGAGGGCGATTCGGGATCGCGCAGCGCCTTCATCGCCCCGCAGTCCGAATGGCCGCATACGATGATGTCCGTGACCTGGAGCGCGATCACCGCATATTCGACCACGGCAGAGACGCCGCCCAACATCTCCCCATACGCCGGCACGATGTTGCCGATGTTGCGGCAGATGAACAAGTCGCCCGGATCGGTGTGCGTAATGAGAGCGGGATCGATGCGGCTGTCAGCGCAGGTGATGAACAGCACTTGTGGGTTCTGCTTGCTCCTGAGCTGCTCGAAGAGCTCGCGATGCTCCGGGTAGATCTCTTCACTGAAGTGGCGATAGCCGTCGATTACCTTGGCAAGCCCGTCTCCTTTGGCAACGCCGCCGTTTTCCGACATAACTCTCCTCCTGCATAGAACTAAGTGTGTGCTCGACCCTGATAACACCGGGCGCGGGTCCAGTATGACCGTGGCGAGCACAGAAATCCAACCTCAAATTGCAGGTGAAGAGCGCTGTGGTTGCGCCTTGGTTCTTGATACTCTCCCAATCATGCGCTCTGCAACGGTTCTGCTTGCGACTGGTTCCCTGCTGCTTGCCACGCTCTCCACGACCCTTTCGGCTCAGACGAGAAATACGCTGGACAGCGCGGCCGCGGCGCGGGTAGATGAGGCGGTGGCGAAAGTTATCGCGGACACGGGGATTCCCAGCGCCTCGGTTGCACTGGTGCAGCACGGCGACATTGTTTATCTACATGCGTACGGAAAAGCTCGTCTGGCCCCGCCGACGCCGGCCACAACGGAGATGCAATATTCAATCGGATCGGTAAGCAAGCAGTTTACGGCGGCACTGATCCTGATGCTGGTCCAGGATGGCAAGATGACGCTGGACGATGCCGTCGGTAAATATCTGCCGCAACTGACGAGGGCGAATGAAGTGACCGTGCGAGAGCTGCTCTCGATGACGGCGGGCTATCAGGATTTTTGGCCGGAAGACTACGTGATGACCACGATGATGGTGCCAACCACGGCGCAGCACATCCTGGATGTGTGGGGTGCGAAGCCGCTGGATTTCGATCCGGGGACGCAGTGGCAGTATTCGAATACCAATTATGTGATCGCAGGACGGATTGCTGAGATCGCGGGTGGCAAGCCGCTGGTCGAGCAATTGCGCACGCGGATCTTCGACCCCTTGCACATGACCGGCGTGCGCGACCAGGATGCGAGCCATCTGCCGGCGAGCGATCCCACGGGCTACTACCAGCACGCGCTGGGACCTCTGCGTCCGGCGCCGCTTGAGGGCACGGGATGGATGTTCGCGGCGGGCGAGCTGGCAATGTCGCCACATGATCTGGCGCTGTGGAACATCAGCATGATGAACCGGTCTTTGATGAAGCCGGAGTCCTACGACGCGATGTTCACGAACGTGAAGCTGAAGAATGGCAAGCCGACTAACTATGGATTAGGCGTCCAGGTCAGCGAGCGTGACGGACAGCATGCGATCTCTCATAGCGGAGAGGTGTCTGGGTTTGTCTCGCAGAACACGATCTATCCAGACAGCAAGGCGGCAGTGACTGTGTTGACGAATATTGATGCGTCGACCGCTGCAGCGACAATTGCTCGCGCGCTCGCGCCGATTGTTCTCGCCTCTGGAGCGAATGGCGCGTCCGCAGGTGAATCACAGGCGGCAGAAGCCCGAGCGCTCAAGATCTTCATCGGTTTGCAGAATGGGGAGCTCGATCGCTCGCAACTGACAGAGCTGTGCAACAACTACTTCAGTGCCGAGGCGGTTCAGGACTTTGCCACTAGCCTGAAGCCGCTGGGCGCGCCGCAGAGCTTCACGCAGACGGCAGCGCAGCCACGCGGCGGCATGACCTTCCGCGCGTACCGCGCGGAATTTCCTAGTCGGCGACTCACAGTAACGACATACGAAGAGCCGGATGGGAAGCTGGAGCAGTATCTGGTGCTGCCAGCGACAAATTAGGGAGCGTAAGAAATGATGCCTGACCGCCGACTGCTCGACGAGCGGGCAATCCCGACCTTGCGACGTGCGGCTTGCCATGCGAGACTGACGATGGCCGCTGGAAATGCGGCATGTGAGACAGCTCCTCTGCCGCGTGGAGTTGTCGATATATATGAGCCGGGATGGCGGAATTGGCAGACGCAGCGGACTCAAAATCCGCCGACCCTTGCGGCCGTGGGGGTTCGACCCCCCCTCCCGGCACCATCTATGCAATTTATTTTCAGTAGTTTGTGAGGGTTGAGCTTAGCCCCTCGAATAATTCCAGGTACAAAATTGGGTACAGTGCGCATCATTCTTATTTTCAATAGGTTGAAGATCTCTGGCGTACATTCTTTGGCTGCAACCTATCTATAGTTGTGCTCATTTACGCTCGATTACGGAGCGCGCAGCGGATAATCGGTCCGCGGGAAAACATTTCCTGCGGACCGATTGAAGCGGCCTAACGGTTTGAGATCGCGAAGGGGGGCTGCGGTGGTCTTTCTCTATGTCGGCTTTACAGTGGCCAGTCTGCCGCCGGACGCTCAGATCAACGGATTCATCGATTGGTTCATGGCAATGATGTCGGCATGGCTCGGGTTAGACCCAAGTTTAGCGAATAGGTCAGGCATTCGATCACGCTTTTTCGGTGCATCACCCTTGACCGCCGCGGCGAGTCCTTTGCACATCTTCTCTTTGCCGTAATCGCAGCAATATGCTGGTGTAGACGGTTGCTGTCGCCAGGACCCATCAAGAGAACCAGCATCGACAGGATCGAAACCAGTCTCGTTCACAAGGGCCATGACGATCTGCTTCGACCTGACGTCGTCACCCGCCACGGCTACGGCCAGACGATCTGGCGATCCTTCGGGCCGACCGAGTTCCGCAAGCGAATACGCCAGAATATTGTTAAAGGCCTTGATCACAGGACGCCCGAGTTGCTTGGACACCCACACGCTTTCCGGCATCCCCTCATCGATCTCCGGGATCCACGGGTCGCGCATGCCGGGATAGTAGTTACTGGTATCGACGATCGGAACATTTTGTGGAACCGACTCAAACAGCCCTTTGGGAAGTTCGGCCATAGCCGGCAGCGGGACCGATAGAAAGATCACGTCAACTCCATCCACTGCTCCCTTCAGGTCAACAGCTGTTGCACCGATTTCATGTGCAAAGCCTCGAAGGCTCTCCGGGCCTCTTGAGTTAGCAATCTGTATAGCGTGTCCTGCGGCCTTAAGTTTACGGGCGATTGTGGCACCAATACTACCCGTTCCAATAATGCCAATTTTCATCTTGAATACCTCTTTGCTACCTCAACGGTAATGGCCAGTACACCTATTTATCATCCGACCGGAACCAGTTTCTTAGAAGCCTTCCAGAGCTGCTGGTTCATAAACCCAGGCGCCAGGCGCCGCATCAGTGCGAGTAGGTTGGCCTGTCCCGGTCGAATCTAGAGCTTGCCCTTCTTGAAAGCTGCAAAGGTCTGCTTTATCAACTCGTCGGTTGTTATCAACGAGACGAGGCCTCCTTCGGGAAGATCAGACGAGAGCGCTGTCTTCACGGCCGGCGGCATGAGCTCGATCACCTCAACGCCGGACTCCTCCAACTGCAACCGCAGAGATCGGGTATAGGAGTGAACCGCCGCCTTTGTTGCACAGTAGATTGGCGCAGAAGAGAGAGGCACAAAAGCGAGCCCAGAGGACACGTTGATCAGCGTCCCTTTATTTGCCGTGAGAATATCGACGAATGCAGAAGTCATACGGATGATGCCGCCCAGATTGATGTCCATTTCGGCCGTCAATTCGTCGAGGTCAGCCACTGAACCCGGAGATTTCTGTGAATCATGATGCCGGCGTTATTCATCATGACATCGAGCTTTGGATAATCAGACTTCACGCGTCTTGCAAGGGTAGCGATCTGTGCGGGATCTGCGACGTCGCTCTGGATCGTGTGGAGTTTCGGATAGTTTGCCTTCACTTGTTCGAGTGTTGACTGACGGCGGCCAGTCACGATGACTTCGTTGCCGAGTTCCAGAAACTTGAGAGCAAAAGCGAGGCCAATACCTGCGGAGCCTCCAGTAATCAGGATTGTGCGGCCAGTGAGCTTCATAAAGTTCCTTTCGTCAATCGCTATACCAATTTTTCTTCAGAGTTCTCTTCATCCCTCCTGACTCTTGTGAGGTGGGGGACAATACCGAGCATTCGTTCTATAACTGTGAGCTGACCAAGATGGTGGATCTCGTGCTCCTTTGTGCCCAGAATCATGTCAAAGCGCGTCTTCAATGTTCCGTCGCGTTGGGCAACCGTTTCCGCCAGGAACAGCTCAGGCAGGAATTCCACCCACTCTGCCCAGCTTTCCCCTGAACCCCTCAGTAACTCGACGAGTTTGGATTTGGTATGGGGCCTCTTCTCTTGTGACACGCTATCCCTGAGAAACTTGCCAAAATCGAAGGCCTCCAATGTCGTCACGTGCTCCTCTTCGTGGAAGAGGTAATCGAGGTTTGAAAAAAAGGCAATGTGAATCAGGATCTCGGCAACTGAACGGCTACCTCCGGCTGGACGGTATAGGTAGTCGTCTTCATGGATGTCTTCGGCGATAAGCAGCGTATTTCGCCGAACGGTGTAGATGCTGTTGGCCAACTGTTTTGGACCGTAGAGATTCATCTCTTCTCCTGCGGTGAAAAACCTACTTCGCATCCAAAACCTCTTGCTCAGCGAGCATCGAGGTCGCGTCGTTGATCAACTTCGTCAGGTCGTCCCAACGTTGTTTGCCGAGCCGTTTGCGCAGAGTTTCCTGCGCGCTTCTCCAGTACGGAACTGCACGACTAAATTCGGATTCCCCAGCCCGAGTCAGACACAGCCGCCGCTCTCGTCTGTCAGCCCCGTATTTCTTAGCAATCCATCCATGCCGGTCCATAATTGCCAGCGTTCGGGTCAGGGTGGTGCTGTCCATAGCGAGAATTTCTCCGAGTTCGCCCTGCGTCGGCTCACCGGCCAATGAAAGCGCCTGAAGGATGGTGAACTGCGTGATCGTCAGTCCGAGAGGTCGTAGCGCCTCGTCATAGCGCTGCGTGAACGCCCGGGCAGCGCGGCGGATGTTGGCGCACGTGCAGGGAAGGGTTGGAGTCAACGGGCTCTTCATACCAGAAAAGATGTGTATACATCTAATTAGGATTCAACAAAAAAATCGAAATCCAGACAGCGCTCAGAGGAAGCGGGC
>DASUWP010000377.1:0-3477 GCA_036378335.1 Acidobacteriaceae bacterium
TGGGACCCGATCGCCGGAAAAAAAGTGTGGACCATCCAGGACAAATACCCGATCTGGAGCGGCACCGTCACCACTGCCGGGGATCTTGTTTTCTTCGGCACGCTCGATGGCTGGTTTAAAGCGGCCGATGCGCGCAACGGAAATATCCTCTGGCAGTTCAAGACCGGCTCCGGAATCGTTGGGCAGCCTATTTCGTATCGGGGCCCTGATGGAAAGCAGTACATCGCTGTGCTCTCGGGTGTCGGCGGATGGCCAGGGTCGATCGTTTCAGGAAACCTGGATACGCGCGACGATACCGCAGGCAATGGTTGGGGCAGCGCGCTGCACGATTTGAAGTCGGCCACGCAGGCAGGAGGGACACTCTATGTCTTCGCGCTGCCTTAGGTCCTGCCTTGTGGCGTTGGCGGCGTGCGCTTTCACGTGCAACGCCTCTGCCATCATGCCGCTGCGAATCTGCGCCGACCCTCACGACATGCCCTTCTCGAATCGTGCTGCACAAGGATTCGACAATCGCATAGCGACTCTGTTGGCGCGCGATCTTCATCGTGAGCCAGTTTTCGTTTTCGCGCGCAGCCGACGCGGGTTTCTCCGTGAGCAGTTCAACAAAGGCGCCTGCGATGTGCTGATGGGTGTGCCGCAAGGCATGAAGAGCGTTGCGACCACAGAGCCGTACTATCGCTCAACCTATGTCTTCGTGACGCCTGTACGCGAACATTCCCCAATTGTTTCTTTCGACGACCCGCGCCTTAATGGCCGGCGCATTGGCCTGCAGGTGCTTGAGGAGAACCTTTCGCCGCCGTCGCTTCCGTTGATCCGAAGCGGACACGCGGCGCAGCTTGTGGGGTTTGAGTCGTTTGGTGGGGAAACAACCATGCTTCGTGCGGTAGCTCGCGGCAGCATCGGTGCGGCTGTGGTCTGGGGGCCTGTTGCCGGATATTACGCAGCGCTGCTGCATCTTCCCGTCACATTGTCGCCGGTTTCGCCTGCCGTGGATCGCTCCGGCATTCCATTCGCTTATTCGCTAACCGTCGGCGTTCGTAAGAATGACCCGCAGCTTCTCAAAGCGCTGAATACATCCCTCGCACGCATGCAGCCACGCATCGACAGTCTGCTGCACACGTATCATGTTCCGATTGCCGTCCAGCCCGGAGGGTCGCGATGAGGGCTTCGTACATGGTCGCGTCCTTCGCGGCGACCGTGCTGATTATGATGCTGGCGTGCAAACGGGAGCAGCGCGTCTTCGATCCCGGCTCCGCTGGTTCTCAGATGGCCGATAGTGTCGCACTGAACGAGGTCCATGCGGGAGGAACGGTTGCGCCGCCCACGGCCGCGCAGTATCAGGAGAGCGCTTACGCCGTATCCGAAGGCAAGCGCCTGTATGTTGCATTCAACTGTGTAGGTTGTCACGCCCATGGAGGAGGCGCGATCGGCCCTGCGCTGATGGACGCCGAATGGATCTATGGCAGCCATCCAGAGCAGATCTACTCCGATATTGTGCAGGGCCGGCCCAACGGCATGCCCAGTTACGCTGGCCGGATTCCTGATTATCAGGTTTGGGAGTTGGTCGCATACGTGCGCTCCATGAGCGGTCAGTTGCCGGCCGATGTGGCGCCTTCGCGCTCCGACGAGATGCCCGTCGCCAAGGCGGAGCAGGCACGGCCGACGGAGCATCCTTCTGACGAGTATCCGCAGAAGGTCGAGAGGGCGAAGCCATGATCCTGCTAGCCCAAGTCCCGGGCTTCCGCGGAAACCAGACGTCACTCAATCCTGTAGGGCCGGCAGCTGCGCACATAGAGCACACGTTCTCCGAGATGTTCTGGATCACAACCGCGGTGTTTTGCCTCGTGATGATCGCAATCGTTATTGCCGTTGCACGCCGCCGTCACTCGCTCGATGACATACCGGACCCGCAGCCGACCGGCGAAGCCAGCGATCGCCGCGCAACTCAGGCGGTGGGAGCAGCGATGTTCATTACTGTTGCGCTCCTGTTCGTGATGCTGATCAGCAGCTTCCGAACAAGCCGCGCGCTAGGCGCGATGAACAACGACCAAGCGTTGACCATCAATGTCTATGGCCATCAATGGTGGTGGGAGGTTGAGTATCCCAACGACAACGAGCCGTACAAGATCGTCGAGACTGCGAATGAAATTCATGTTCCCGTCGGAGTGCCTATCCGCATTCACGGCACCTCTCGCGATGTAATCCACAGCTTTTGGGCGCCCAATGTGCAGGGCAAGCGCGATCTGATGCCCGGCTACGAAACCGAAGTCATGATGCAGATCGACCAGCCGGGCCGATGGCGCGGGCAATGCGCAGAGTACTGCGGCGAGCAGCACGCGCACATGTCATTCTTCTTTGTTGCCGAGCCGCTCAAGCAGTTCGAACAGTGGATGAACGCACAGGCGCAGACATCCTCGGCTGCAACGAACGCACAGACGCAGCATGGACAGCAGGTCTTCCTGACCCACGCATGCGTTATGTGCCACACCATTCGCGGCACCACGGCTGGGGCGCGGGTCGGCCCGGACCTTACGCACCTCGCCAGCCGCTCCACAATTGCTGCGGGAGAATTGCCCAACTCGATCGGCAACCTGGCAGGCTGGATCCTCAACCCACAATCGATCAAACCCGGTTGCCGCATGCCCCCGAATCAGATTTCGGGCTCTGACCTGCAGGACCTGCTCGCCTATCTGGAGACGCTGCGATGACCTTGACCGCGCTCGCACCGCAGATCGAACTTACCGAGTCCGAACGCGCGCAGGCCGCGCAGTTGGAGCAGGTATGGCGCGAACCACGAGGCTTTGTTGGCTGGTTTAAGGCGGTCCATCACACCACCATTGGCAAGCGTTATATCTTGACTGCGTTCGCATTCTTTCTTCTTGCGGGCATCCTGGCCGGAGTCATGCGGCTGCAACTCGCGTTTCCAGAAGCGCACATCCTTTCCA
Source organism: Acidobacteriaceae bacterium (assembly GCA_036378335.1). Classification (GTDB taxonomy): domain Bacteria; phylum Acidobacteriota; class Terriglobia; order Terriglobales; family Acidobacteriaceae; genus KBS-83. The sequence goes on from DASUWP010000377.1 coordinate 2,946, forward strand.
ACGACAAGTACAACCAGTACTTCACGTTGCACGGCAGTTGCATGATGTTTCTGTTCGCAGTGCCCATGATGTTCGAGGGGCTTAGCGTCTACTTCGTGCCGTTGATGGTCGGCACACGAAACATCGCGTTTCCGCGCCTTAATGCCTACAGCTATTACCTGTATGTGTTCGGCGGTCTGATGTTCTATGTGGCATCCCTCTGCAACACTGGCGCCGATCGCGGATGGTTTTCCTACGTCCCGCTTGCCGGCCCGGACTTCGGGCCCGGTAAGCGCCCCGATTTCTGGGCGCAGCTCATCACGTTCACTGAGGTTTCGGCGCTCGCGGTTGCTGTCGAGATCATTGTCACCGTCTTTCGCTTCCGGGCGCCTGGCATGTCGCTTAACCGCATTCCCATCTTCGTCTGGGGTGAGGTCGTCACCGCGTTCATGGTTATCTTCTCTCTGCCCGGCGTGGTCCTCTCCAGCACCATGCTGCTGCTCGACCGCACCTGCGGTACGCAGTTCTTCAATCCCGCGGCTGGTGGAGATGT
>DASUWP010000378.1:0-3620 GCA_036378335.1 Acidobacteriaceae bacterium
CGGGTGTTTCCGTACGACGTGCTGCCGCGCGTGATCAGCAACACGGAGTGGACGCACATTGAGCGCGGGCTGGTGCAGCGGATCGCCGCGCTGAACATGTTTCTGCACGATGTGTATAACGATGGCCGCATCCTGGCGGACGGCAAGGTGCCACGCGAGGTGGTGTACACCTGCCGTCACTTCCGCAGGGAGATGCGCGGGCTGCAGGTGCCGCGCAACATCTACATTGCGGTCAGCGGCACGGACTTGCTGCGCGTGCAGTCGGGCGAGTTCGTGGTGCTGGAAGACAATCTGCGCGTGCCGAGCGGCGTGAGCTACATGCTGACCAGCCGACGGGTGATGAAGCGCATCTTTCCGCAGCTCTTTCGTGCCTACGATGTGCGGCCCATCGAGCACTACTCTCAATTGCTGCTGTCAACGCTGCGCTCGCTGGCACCGGAGGGTCGGCCGGAGCCAACTATCGTGGTGCTGACGCCGGGCGTCTTCAACTCTGCGTATTTCGAGCACACGTATCTCGCGCGCCAGATGGGCATTGAGTTGGTAGAAGGCCGCGATTTGGTGATCCACGACAACGTGGTGTACATGCGCACCACGGCGGGATTGAAGCGCGTGGATGTGATCTACCGGCGCGTGGATGACGACTTCATCGATCCGCTGGCGTTTCGCGCGGACTCGATGTTGGGGGCCGCGGGGCTGTTCAATGCGTATCGCGCGGGGAATGTAACTCTGGCGAATGCATTTGGCACAGGGCTCGCGGATGACAAGGCGATCTACGCGTATGTGCCCGAGATCATCCGTTATTACATGGACGAGGAACCGCTGCTGAACAACGTTGAGACATTCCTGATGACGAACCCGGTGCATCGCCAGCACACGCTTGCAAATCTGGACAAGCTGGTGGTGAAGGCGGTGGGCGAGTCGGGCGGATACGGCATGCTGATTGGGCCGCAGAGCACGGCGGCGCAACGCGAGGAATTTCGCCGGGCCATCGAAGCCGATCCGCGCAACTACATCGCGCAACCGACGCTGGAGTTTTCTCGCGCGCCTTGCCTGATGGATGGCGGCATTCAGGCGCGGCACGTGGATCTGCGGCCATATATTTTGTTCGGCGACAAGGCGACGGTGGTGCCGGGCGGTTTGACACGCGTCGCGCTGAAGGAAGGGTCCCTGGTGGTGAATTCGTCGCAGGGCGGCGGCAGCAAAGATACGTGGGTTGTGAACGACTGAGGGGATCGAGAGAATGCTTTCGCGCGTTGCTGACAGCTTGTACTGGATGAGCCGCTACCTGGAGCGGGCGGAACACACGGTGCGGCTGATCGACGTGAACATGAGCCTGATGCTGGACGAGGCCAGCACCACGGCGAACCTGAGCCTGGAACGGCGCTGGAGGCGCGTACTGGCTTCTTTGGGTCAGCCGGCGGAGATCGAATGGCGCGGCGACTTCTACCAACTGACACACGATCTAACGTTCAGCACACGAAGCCATGCGGCGATCGTGAACTGCATTGCCCAGGCGCGCGAGAATGCGCGGCAAGTACGCGATGAACTGAGCTCCGAGCAGTGGCAGCAGTTGAACCGGCTGTATCACATCATGACCGCGGCACAACGCGAGGTGAATTCTTACAACGGGCTTACCAGTTTTCTGCCCACCGTGGTGAATGAGCTGCATCAGTTTCAGGGAGTGACCGATTCAACGATGAGTCATGGCGAGGGCTGGCAGTTCATCCAGCTAGGCTGCTACATCGAACGCGCCGCGGCGACCACGAGGCTGCTCGACGTGTATCACCGCGAGACCTTCGATCCGCCAAATGGTGCGGTTGCCGGTTACGACTTCCTGGAGGGGGCGGGCATGCTGCGCTGCTGCAGCGCCTTTGAGGCGTACTGCAATGCGTATACGGCGGACTTCACACCGGAGCGCATCACTGAGTTTCTGCTGCTGAATCCGGACTTTCCGCACTCGGTCCGCTACTCGGTGGATTGCCTGCGCAGCGCGCTGATGGCGATTGGAGCAAAGAGCGGGCTGCGCGTGGCGGATGAGCTGGTGCGCGTTTCCGGACGGCTGCAGGCTTCGCTGAGCTTCGTCGACATTGAAGATGTGCTCTCGCAGGATGTCGGCGCGTATCTGTCGAGCATTCTGCAGCAATGCCGGCAGGTGCATGAGCGGGTGTTCCGGTTGTATATCCAGTACTCGATCCAAACAGCGCTGGCGATGAGTTAGCGGGGAGAGCAACATGAAGTACTACTCGATCCAGCATTTGACGCGGTTCGACTACGCGCATCCGGTATGCGAGAGCGCGATGGAGATCCGGATGCAACCGCGCGGCGATGGAAACCAGCGCTGTCTGACATTCTCGCTTTCGGTGAGCCCACGGTGCCGTCTCTTCTCCTATCGCGATCACCTGGCAAACCAGGTACATCATTTCGATATTCCGGGCGATCACCGGCAACTGGTGATCGTGGCACATTCGCTGGTGGAGCAGCAGCCGCTGGGAGCGGTGCCAAACCGTCTCTCACCAGCAGCGTGGCAGGAGCTGGATGTGCTGCTGGCGCAGGGCGACTTCTGGGAGATGCTGCTGCCCAGCACGTTTGCCGAACCGACGGAGGCACTGCGCGCGCTGGCGGCATCGTGGAAGATTGTGCGGCGCGACGATCCGCTCTCGATGCTGCACGAAATCAGCCGGAACGTGTTTAACAATTTCGAATACCTGCCGCGCAGCACGAAGGTGGATTCGCCGATTGATGTGGCGCTGGGGACGCGGCGTGGCGTGTGCCAGGACTTTGCGCACATCATGATTGCGCTGGCGCGGATGGTGGGGATTCCGTGCCGGTATGTGAGCGGGTATCTGTGCCACGGTGATGAGCCGGAGATTGGGACCGGTGAGACTTCGCCGGATGAGCGCGGCGCTCCGAGCGCGACCCATGCGTGGGTGGAGGCATTTCTGCCGCGGCTAGGGTGGGTTGGGTTCGATCCCACGAACGACCTGGTGGCGAACGATCGCCACATCCGCACAGCGCTGGGACGCGACTACGCCGACGTTCCCCCGACGCACGGCGTTTATCGCGGCAAGACGGAAAGCGAGCTGAGTGTCGCGGTGCACGTGGAATCTTCGGATACAGCGCCAGCCTTCGATGAGACGATGCCGGTACCGGAAGATTGGTCGATTGTGGTGGAGCGCGCGCATGAGCCACTGCCGCTGGCATCGCCGCTGCTGCAGATCCAGCAGATGCAGCAGCAACAGCAATGAAGGCGCAAATTTAGATTCCATCCGCTCTGCAAAGCTGTCCTTTGGTTCCGCTCGCTCGTGATACTCATAGACAACGAAAGCGAGCTATCAGGATTGGCCAGCAGATTGGGTGATGTCTTTCGGGATGAGCGGAGTTTTTACCGGCTTCTTCTTGCAGCCGGAGGTGTCATCGCCGTCCTGAAGGGCCTGCGTTTGCCCTACATTTGGGCCGCGACACAGGCCCAGATCGATTACCGCTCTGGTTATTTGAGGCGTGGGCTATTCGGTGAAGTCTGCCGGCGACTGCATGTTCCGACGTGGCACTACAGCGTGTTTTGCGTCGTGGCATTTGGGTTGCTGGCGGGCTTCTTCTGGTTGCTGGCACGCAGTGTGCGG
>DASUWP010000379.1:0-4203 GCA_036378335.1 Acidobacteriaceae bacterium
CAATGGCCGGAGCCTGCGGCGGCGGCGCGGTCACGATCGGGGGCGCCTGCCGAGGCTGCGGCACGACGATGCGGCGCGGCGGAGCAGGAGGCTCAGGCTTCGGCGCGGCGGGCGCTGCACTGGCAGGCGCAGCAGGCGCTGCTGAAGCAGCGGCTGGCGTGGCCGGAGGGGCAGGCTTGGCCGCAGCAGCAGGAGGCGCGGCCTGGGGTCGCGGCGCTGGCCGCTCTGCCTCTTCCTTGCGCTGCTGGATCGCTTTCAGTACATCGCCGGGCTTCGATACCCGCGACCAGTCGATCTTCTGGGTGGTGCCGCTCTCGCTCTTCGCAGAGGCCGAGCCGTTGCGGCCGTTCCCGCGCTGGAAATGCGCGCGCACACGCTGCGCCTCATCACCTTCGAGCGAGCTGGAATGCGTCTTCGGATCCGTCACTCCAACTTCTTGAAGCACGTCCAGAATCGCTCTGCTCTTGACTTCGAGCTCTCTTGCTAAATCGTTGATGCGAACTTTGCTCATCCGTCCCTTTACGTGGCACTCTGCCTGCCGTTCCCTCAGCTGTTCATAGCAACCTCTTGGTCTGCGGGTTCACATGCCGTTCTATTTGATTATCGCCTGAAAATCGGAAATTCGTGCTGCGCTGATGTGAAGATGCGCAGCACGAAATCCCGCATAAGGCGCCTTTACCGTTACACACCCTCATCGTCCTGCTGCGGCCGGGCGTCGGGTAGAACGCTTTCTTCCTCTCCCTCGCCCCCCGGAAGCGGGCTGTTGCGCGGATTTTGACGCCGCAGACGCGCGCTGGTGTCGTCGTTGCCCGCATCCTGCGGCAGGACCCCAACCTCGCCAGCCTCCCGGCCCGACTCGGTAAGCTCCTCGATCCGTTCCCTGGCTATCTCATCGACCACATGGCCGGAGCTATCCAGAGGCGCCGGATCATCCTCAACCCCATCCGCGTCGTCCACTCGCAGGGCGTCCAGCTCCTCGCCCAGTTCGGCATCGGCCTTCGCCCGCTCTTCGTCCAGCGCCGCATCGGACTCGAGTGCCTCAAGATCTGCGCGGTTGGGCGCGCGTTCGTTGTCCTCACCAGCGCCGGTCACCACGTCCTCGCCCTCGAGCACCGATGCCTCGACCACATCGTCTCCAGCCGGCCGCATACCGATCAGATCCTGCTCCACCTGGCTCGGTTCGGTGCTTGCATTCTCATTGGCTCGCATCGCATCTCCCTCTCCCGATTCAGATGCGCTTCCCGCAGGCCGCTCCTCGCCTTCTTCGTACTGACCGAAGTAGTGGCGCACCGCGACCGAGATCTTTTCCAGCGTCTTCTCGCCGATGCCGGGAATTTCTTCCAGCTGTTCGGGGGTCATATCGGCCAGCGACTCGACTGTCGTGATGCCCGCAGCCACCAGCTTCTGGATAATCGTCTCGCCCAGTTCCGTGACCTGCTCGATCGGCGTCGACGGACCGCCGCTCAGCGCCTGCATCTGCTGCTCGACCTCCTGGCGCTTCTCTTCCTCGCTCTTGATGTCGATCTTCCAGCCCAGCAGCTTCGCCGCCAGCCGCACATTCTGGCCCTTCTTGCCGATCGCAAGCGAGAGCTGCGTGTCATCGACAATGACTTCGAGCTGCTTCTCCGTCAGGTCCGTGATGCTGACGCGGCTTACCTTCGCCGGTTGCAGCGCCTTCTCAGCGAAGGTCGTCACTTCGTCCGAGTACTCGATGATGTCGATCTTCTCTCCGCGCAGCTCGCGGATGATGGACTGCACGCGCATCCCCTTCATGCCGACGCACGCGCCCACCGGGTCCACATCCTTGTCGCGTGACTGCACAGCGATCTTGGTGCGCTCGCCGGCCTCGCGGGCGATGGCCCGCACGTTCACCGTACCGTCGTAGATCTCCGGCACTTCGCTCTGGAACAGGCTCTGCACCAGCTCCGGCGCGGCACGCGAGACAACCACCTGCGGACCCTTCGCAGCGCGGTCCACGCGCAGCAGGATGACGCGCACGCGCTCGCCCACGCTGAACTGCTCCAGCCGGCTCTGTTCGCGGCGCGGCATGCGCGCCTCGGCCTTGCCCAGGTCGAAGATCACGTCCTGCAGCTCCAGCCGCTTCACCATCGCGGTCATCACTTCGCCCGCACGATGCGCGTACTCGTTGAAGACCGTATCGCGCTCAGCTTCACGCACCTTCTGGAAGATCACTTGCTTCGCCATCTGCGCGGCGATACGGCCCAGCACGTCGGTCGGTTTGTAGTAGCGGATCTCGCCTCCCACTTCCACGTCCGGCGCCAGCTCCTTGGCTTCTTCCAGCGCGATCTGGTTCAGGTCGTCTTCGATCTCGTCGTCGGTCGCGGTCACGGTCTTGTACACGTACGCGCGAATCTCGCCCGTCTCCTTGTCCAGCTCGGCGCGCATGTTTTCCTGCGTCTTGTAGTACTTGCGCGTCGCCAGTGCGATCGCATCCTCGACCGCAGTCACCACGATCTGCGGGTCGATCCCCTTGTCGCGGCTCAAACCTTCAATTACCTGATACAGCTGACTCGCCATCTGTCTCTGTCCTTCTCTCGTTCAATCTCGCACCGCGGCATATGGTCACGCGGCCATTCATTGTTCGGCTGCTTCTTTACAGTTCGGGGATGAGCTGCGCCTTCTCGATATTTGCCAACTCAATCTCGACCAGCACATCGCCCGTCGGGGCCTTCTTCGCCTTCCCCTTCGCTTGGATGGCGGAACGATCGAGCGTGATCCTGCCCCCCTTTGCTGCATTCAGGTCGCATGCGATCAGTCGCCCCTGCCAGTGACGGTTGCCTGCCACTGGTTGAAAAGTCTGCAGCTTCACCAGACTGCCGCGGAACCGCTCGTAGTCGGCCGGCCGGCTCAGCTTGCGATCCAACCCGGGCGATGAAACCTCCAGCGTGTACTCCGCGCCGGGAACTAAATCTTCTATGTCGATCACGGTGCCGAAATCGTGGCTGAACCGTTCGCAATCCTCGTGCGTGACGCCGGAGAGATGTTCCGTGCTCAGCTCCCCGCGCAGCACTGCTGCCGGAACAAGACCATATTCGTTCCCGGCGCCTCGTTCCCCCAGGCTGTGCAATGCCGCGGCAGCTTTGGCTTCAGCCGCCAGCCTTGCCCGCCCCGCCGCATCTTTCTCGATGGACACCCGCAGCACGCGATGCTTTCCGCCGCCGACAAATTCGACATCGACCGCATCCAGCCCATAGCTGGCCGCCACGCGCTCTGCCGTCGCACGAATTTTTTCCAGGTCCGCCGCCATCCCCGCCTGCGCCACGTTTGCTGCAATAAAAAGGTGGGCTTTCGCCCACCCATCTCCTCCGCCGGTATGGTCACGAGCGGAGCAAACGCGTCATTTCCTATGATACGCCGCCGACGGGCCTTTGCCAACCAGTTGGTCCTCGGGTATTGATCAGCGTAATTGACGCAGCTGTCTTATTCACCAATTGCGTCTTTCTTCGCTGACCTGGAGCACTTCTGCAGCATGTTGGAGATGTCCACTGATCGAGTGCCGAACACCACTCCGGCTTGGCGAAGGAAAGCGAAAATCTCGGCAGCCAGAAGAGGGTCGGCTACTTATGCCGCTCCCGTAACCAAATACGTGTCAAAGAATGAGGCGAGGCGGGCAATTTTCCTTTCTCCCGATATTTGAAAGAACTCGACACCTTCGAGATCAAAAGACGCCTGTGACGCAATAGACCTTCCTTGCAACTGCACCGTTGCTATCGCGCTGCCGTTGTTCGCTAGCACATGGGAGACAACTCTGCTTTCAATTTGAAGAGTTGAGGAAAATGCATTGCACATTTGAGCAAATTCTCTCCGACCACGCCATCGCCCGCTCCATCGAAGGCGTCGAGGATCGCCTGGCATTAAAGCGGTCGCATCCTCATCGAGCAAACCATCGACACTCGGAAATTGCTCGTAGTATCGCCTGACAATCGTTTCTGCCTCTTCCGATTGCACAGAGGATTCGCCCGGAAAGAGATCGGGCGGCAACATTGGAATCTCAATTGCATTTTTTCCAGCCAACGCCTGAATCGCTGGAACTATATCGGTATAGTTCGTCAGGCTATAAATTTTCCCATCACGAAATTTCATATGGTGTACTACGCCGACGCGCCATGGCCGGCTTGTCCCTCTTGCCACAAAAATCTCATCATTTATCGATAGCACTTCGTCTGGAGCTGTAACCGTCCG
>DASUWP010000380.1:0-10145 GCA_036378335.1 Acidobacteriaceae bacterium
CGCCTGTGGCCGGAATCATCAGTTGGAGCGGGAGACGGGAATCGAACCCGCGACCAACAGCTTGGAAGGCTGTGACTCTACCACTGAGTTACTCCCGCCCGAAAAAGCAGCAAATCAGCCCGCCTGCGGCGGAAGCGAGTCAGCGACTCAACCGTTGACTTGCCGACTCGCTGACCTGCTGCAAACTCTGGAGCTGATGACCGGGATTGAACCGGTGACCTCTCCCTTACCAAGGGAGTGCTCTACCAACTGAGCTACATCAGCCCTTCACGCAAAAATCCGCGCTCGATCATCCTAGCGCGCTTCCGTATCCACATTCGAACGCCGCCATCCCAACAACACCCGCAGCGCCAATCCACCCACCACAACAAATACCAGCGTACGGAACTTGCCCGGCTCCATCGTCTGCCACGCCAGCCCGGCTACCACGCCGAACAGCAGCAGAGCCACAATCGTCTTCTGATTGAAACTTAGACCGCCTGCTGCCTTCCCACCGTCTTCCGTCACGCCGCCAACTTCTGGTGCACAGGGGAGGATTCGAACCTCCGTAGCTCACAAGGAGCGGCAGATTTACAGTCTGCTGCCATTAACCGCTCGGCCACCTGTGCACGATTCCGGCTTATCGTCCTCGCTTCATCGCACGCATGTCTCCGAGTCGCGCAACGCTTCGCCAAAAAGCCCGGCAAGACGAGGGGAAAGAGGAGACAACGGAATGGATGTCGCGGAACGAAGTCGCCGGAGTCCTTACAATGTCTGACGATCCTTGTGTTCGGCTAAGGACTGGAGCTGGCGAAGGGACTTGAACCCCCGACCCTCTGATTACAAATCAGATGCTCTACCAGCTGAGCTACGCCAGCCCGCACCGCCTGTTCCCGGCACACACTGCTGCGAGCCCCGGGGAGCGACCGTTCAAGGGCAAGAGTAGCACAGGGTTGAAACTCATCGCAATGACCGGAGGTCATTCAGCAGAGAGTCGCTCCCGATCGGCGCGCCGTCATCTTCCTACCGGCTGATATCCGCTGATTCCAGCCTTCTTCATCGCAGCGACACCATCTTCGGGCGAAAGCAGCGGGGTGGTCTTGACGCTCTTGCACGCGCCACCGCCGGCGATAGCGGCAGCGAAGGCGGCCGCCGAGATGTTGTCCGGCATCTCGAGGATGACGACCGAGTCGTAATCTCCGAAACTCAACCACCCCTGCAGCAATTTGCCACCGAGCTTTTTGACGACTGCGGATACGGCTGGTATTCGATTTTGCGGACTGTTCACCAGATTTGCCCAAGCCTCGGGCGAATACGCTACCTGCACCATAAATTGCTGCATGGACCTTCTCCTCAGCTAATTTTTATTTGAGATTTGGGATCTCGTCTTGCGGGGCCGGTTCGGGAGAGAGCCGCGTAAGCGCGGCCAGAAAGACCTTACGATGCCAGCAACGGATGCGCAAGGGACGCGGGAGCGCAGAATCGCTATTCTGCCGAGGCGCTGAGGTTGCCGCCTTCCGAGTCCGCGAACTGCGCCAGCAGCGCGCCGAAATCCTGCTTGGTGGGCGGCATGCTGAAGGCGACGGACATTTCCTCACAGAACTTCTGCAGGGCCGGGACGCTGATGCCCAACGGATCAAAGGTAGCGAAGAAGACCACCAGCAGAACGTGCAGGGCCGTTGTATCCACGCATCTCCCTAAGCCGAGTTCAAGCGCAGTACGCCTGCACTTGGATGTTTAATCAATATCGAGAACGCACGACTTCTCTCTGTTGCATGGCCGACTTGCCGCCTTGCTGGTTCTCCGGTTCACCCGCTCCACGCTGCTATCCTGTCTCCGCCACTCGCCTATGCGCAGACGCAGCCGTAGCACGCTTTTGATCGCCGCCGTCATCGTCGTGTTGCTCGGCGCTCTTGCTTACCTGCGGCAGAAGGCCCCTCCCGAGGTCGCGCGTCTGCTGCCCGAGTCGGACGGCATCGTGTACATCAACTTCGAGCCGCTGCGTGCCGCGATGCACTTCGATCAGCATCCGGTGCAGCGCGATGTCAGCTATCAGCGCTTCATCGATGCAACCGGCTTCGTCTTCGAGCGCGATCTGCACCAGGCCGCGATCGCCATCCACCACATGCAGGATCCGCGCGGGCCGAATGGGCCGGCCGCCTACTCCGAGGTCTTCGCTGGACGCTTCGATCACAAGCGGCTGACGGCATGGCTTGAAACCAGCAGCAAAACCCGGGAGCAGTACGCCGACCGCACCATCTACAGCGTGCCCAGCCAGGGACGCACGGTGCGGATCGTGATGCTGGGCTACGACATGGTTGCCGTGTCGAACACGCCGACAGCGGAGCAGATTCATGCCATCGTCGATCGCTATCGCACCGCCGCGCTGCCTTTCTCCGGGTCTTCCGTGCTGTCGGATTACTACAGCCAGGTACCGGCGCTCTCGATTGCGTGGGGCATTGGCCGTATTTCGCTGCCCTTCTGGTCGGAGGGCGGCCCTCGCATTTTCGGCGTGACATTGCCGCTCGACACGGACACTGCGTTCATCGCATCGGTACGCTACCTGGGCAACCTGCGGCTGCGCGTGGAGGAGATCGCGCCCAGCCAGGCTGATGCCGCCGCGACCACGAATGCTCTCCAGAACATGCTCGGACTGGTCTCGGCAGCGCTGACCGCAGTCCAGAACAATCCGCAGAGCAAGGACTATCGGGCGCTCATCAACAGCGCGACCATCACACAGCACGGCAGCCGCGCTGTCCTGACCGCGACCGTGCCTCTGGATTTGGTGAAGCAGTTCGCCGGCAATCCGTAGATATCCCTAAAGCGGGGACTCGGTGCGATTTGTCAGGAGGCCTGACAAATCGGTATCGTTAACTAAACGTTTATCTCACCGCATAATTGCCCGCGGTGCCACCATACCGACCCCTCACTCCTCACCAGGAGGAAATGCATGTTCCGTATGACTCACGCCTCGCGCGTACTGGGCCCCTTCCTCTTTCCCGCTCTGCTGTTGATTGCGCCCGCCGCTCTGCTTGCGCAAAGCACTCACGTCATCACCGGCCCGGCGGCGTTTGAGGACTATTCGAAAGAAAAGCCCGGCACGACGCGCAAGATCACCGTTGCCGACCTGCCAGAGCCGTACGCAACCGAATCCGTGGACAATGGTCCCAGCATGGCGCCGCGGCCGGAGGGCGCGATGCCCGAGGCGCCGGCCGGCTTCAAGGTTGAGCTCTACTCGTCCGATCTGAAAAACCCGCGGCTCATCCGCACGGCTCCGAATGGCGACTTGTTCGTAGTCGAGAGCGAGCCCGATCGCAGCGGCGACAGCGGTACCGTCAAAGTATTCCGCGGTGTGGATGCGAAGGGCCAGCCCAAGCAATCGGCCACCTTCGCTACAGGGCTGAAGCAGCCCTTCGGTCTTGCGTTTTATCCGCTTGGGCCGAATCCGAAGTGGGTCTACATCGGCAATACCGATTCTGTGGTGAAGTTCCCCTATAAAAACGGCGACATGAAGGCGGGTGGTCCATCGCAGGTGGTGGTGTCCGATCTGCCGGGTGGCGGACGCCTGCGCGGCGGCGGCCACTGGACGCGCGATGTTGTCTTCTCCAAGGACGGCGCCCGCATGTTGGTATCCGTGGGGTCGCACTCGAACGTCGACGATCCCGACACGACGCCCGCGGAGCTTCACCGCGCCGACGTGCTTGAGTTCACGCCCGAGGGCAAGTTCGTGAAGGTGTATGCGTCGGGCATCCGCAACTGTGTGGGCGAAGCGATCAACCCCGTGACGGGACAGCTGTGGTGCTCGGTGAACGAGCGCGACGGCCTGGGTGACAACCTGGTGCCCGACTACATCACGCACGTGCAGGAAGGCGGCTTCTACGGTTGGCCATGGTTTTATATGGGCAATCACCAGGACCCGCGGCACAAGGGCAAACACCCTGAGATGGCAAGCAAAGTGATCGTTCCGGACGTGCTTCTGCAGCCACACTTCGCATCCTTGGAGATGACCTTCGACGAAGGCAAGCAGTTCCCTGCTTCCTACAAAGGCTGGGCCTTCGCGGCAGAGCATGGCTCGTGGAACAAGTCGAAACGTGCGGGTTATGAAGTCATCGCTGTGCCGGTGGAGAACGGGAAAGCAACCGGCGCGTATGAGGACTTCCTTACCGGCTTTGTCACCCCGGATGGCAAGGTCTGGGGGCGACCGGTGGGCGTAACGTTTGCAAATGACGGCTCGTTATTTGTCACTGACGATGGATCGAATTCGCTGTGGCATGTGACCTACGCGGGGACGAAACAGGTGGCGAAGAAATAGTTCGCCGGTCGCCGCACCGAAGGGCGTTCGAGAGAGTCGAGCGCCCTCTTTAGTTTTAGCGCTGGCTCTTCCGGCCCGCCGCGACATCCGCATTGAAAGTGGCGGAGCCGCGGCGCGGCACGCTCAGCGATTTCCAGTTCTCCGACTGCAGATGTTTCGCCAGAAAGACGATCTGGCCGACGTGGTAGCTGTAGTGGGCGATCTGCCGGTTGATCGCCTGCAGAACGGAGTGGCGCTCGCCGCGGATGAAGGTCTCGCGCACGAGGTCCGCATCTGTGAGTGGATCCAGCGCGGCAAACATGCAGGCCCATCCTGCGTCCCACATCGCCATCACTTCGGCGCGGGTTGCGGGCGGCGCTTCAAACTCACTATCGCGGTTGCGATCCGGCTTCTCACCGTCGGCTTCGGGAAAGCCGGTCCAGCGCGAGCGCATGTTCCCCGCCATATGCTTCACGATCTGCGCGATCGAGTTCATCTCCGGATCGACCGTGGCAGTCAGGCCGGCATCAGAGACCTGCGCCATTGCAGCCTCACCCATCCGACGGTAATGGGTAAAGAGTGGGCGCACGTCGTCGAGGTAGCTGGTTGTGAATTGGAGAGCCATACAAGACGATGTACCATGCCGCACATGCGCTCGGCCACCCTGCTCGCCCTTGTTTCTGTTCTTCTCGTCACAATCCACGCCCCCGCACAAGTTGAAAAAGTCAGCCCGTTGCAGGCGGAGGTGGAGCACATCGCCGCCGAACATCACGGTCAGGTGTCGGTCTTTGCGAAAGAGTTGAAGACCGGTCAGACCATTGCTCTAAAGGCCGATGAGCCGGTGCAGACGGCAAGCGTCATCAAACTCGGTCTGCTGTACGAGGCGATGGAGCAGATCCGCGCAGGCAAAGCGCATTGGGACGACAGGGTTGTCCTTACGAAGGACAACCAGACAAACGGCTCCGGCGTGCTTGGCTTCTTTGACACACCAGCAACGCTCACGCTGAAAGACGTGCTCTCGATGATGGTGATCACGAGCGACAACACCGCGACGAACGTGGCGATCGACAAGATTGACCTGGACGCGGTGAACGCCGAGATGGGCAAGCTCGGCCTGAAAAACACCTGGCTGTACAAGAAAGTGGGCAAGCCGGCAACCGGGCCCATGCCCGCGGATCAGAAAAAGTTCGGCCTGGGCAAAACCACAGCGCGCGAGATGGCGACGCTGATGGAGCGCATCGTGACCTGCCAGCTTGGCGACAATGACGCGCCGCTGCCAGAAGTCGATCGCGCGATATGCGGGGTCACTCTGCACATGCTGCGCTCACAGTTCTACCGCGATGGCGTGCCGCGCTATCTGGAACCGGTAGACAGCTCCGAGGAAGGCTCGGCCATTGCGAACAAGACCGGCGCGCTGGACGCGGTGCGCAATGACGTGGACGCGATCGCGACGAAGAACGGGCTCATCATCCTCTCCATCTTCACCTGGGACAACAAGGACCAGAGCTGGACCGACGACAACGAAGCCTATTTGACGACGGCCAAGATCGCGAAGGTGATCGTGAATACGTGGGCGCCGGATGGACTGGAGGTGAAGGCATTCGAGCTGCCGCAGGTAAAGTGAGCGCTAGTTCTCCGCATTGGAAGTCTCGACGGGCTTATCCGGCTGCTGGTTGTAGAGCTCTTCTACGCGAGCGAGCGTATCGATCTCCTCGACTGGTTTGTCGTTGCGTATGCGCATGATGCGCGGAAAGCGCATGGCGAATCCGCTGGCGTGCCGGTCGGAGCGCATCAGGTTGTTGAACGCGACCTCGAGCACGATGGTTGGCTCCACTGTGCGCCAGCCGCCGAGGTCCTCGATGGTGTGCTCGTGAAAGTACTGGGAGAGCCGCGCGATTTCCGCGTCGGTCAGGCCGGAATACGCCTTGCCAACGTTCTTCAGCGTGTCGCCATCGCGCACGGCGAAGGTGTAGTCGCTCAGGGTGCCGGCCCGCTTGCCGTGGCCATATTCTGCGGCGGTGACCACCACGTCGAGCGTCGCCAGCTCGCGCTTCAGCTTCAACCACGCTAGTCCGCGCCGGCCCGGCTGATAGAGGCTGGCTGCGGCTTTGAGCATCACTCCCTCGTTGCCGCGCGCTCGCGCATCGATATAGGCCTGCTCCAGTTGCTCCGCGCTCGAGAGCTGCGCAACCGCTGCGAGCACGAGCCGCGCTAAGCCGTTCTCTGCTCGCTCCGGCATGGGATCGGGCGCAGCGAAGAGCGTGGCGTGATTGCGTGGCGGCTCCGCTTCTCTGGGCGTGCTGCTGACCGCAGTGTGGGGCGACTGCTGCGCGAAGACCTCTTCCAGAATTGCGCGCCGGACAGCGAGCGGCTGCTCCAACAGCAGCGCATCGTCCCCTTCATGTCTACCCCGATACAGCAGATCGAAGGCCATAAAGACTACCGGTGTCTGCTCGCGCATCTTCGCCGTGACGCGTTTGCGGCCGATACGGTTCTGGAGTGACTTAAACGGAAGCGCGCGCTGCTCGGTTGCGGCGGGATCGGTGTTCCACGCTAGTATCTCGCCATCGAGGATCAGCGGTTCGGTGATGTTCGCGAATGCTTCGGTGAGCTCAGGAAAGCTGTGCGTCATGTCGTCGCGAGAGCGCGAAAAGAGCGCCACACGACCGGGTTGCGATGAATCTCCGCAATGCAGCTGGCAGCGGATGCCATCGAACTTGTCCTGCACATGAGCCTGCGTTAGCGCAGGCAGAACATCAGCTTCGGCAAGAATGGAAGCAGGGGAAACCATCTGCACCCCGCCATCACTCGTGCCTGCGGTCTCCGGGATTGGCTGTGCCCCCCCTTTACCCTTCTCTTCCGCGCGTACTTCTTCGGTAAAGCGGGCGATTGCCTCCTCTACCGAATCAACAGGGCTGGCCAACATAAAACCCAATGGATGAAAGAGCCGCATGCGAGCCTGGCTCAGCCGGTCCGCAGCGGCTAGTCGTACGACTTCGCCGAGATCGCCAAGCAGCATCACGGCTCGGCGCACGGCAGTCAGTTCGCGGTCCATCGCCACGGCGATCGCTTCCTCCACCTGTGCCTGCTTCACGCCTATGCGCATGTCACCCGACATCAGTTTGATCAGGTACTTCGCTTCCAGCGGAGTCGCACGCGCGAGCAATGAGTGCAACAAGTGCTGGCGCGGGGCGGTGCCCTTTGCTGCAGCCAATTGCGAAAAGGTTTCCGCCGCGTCTTCGAGATTCAGCGTTGCGTGTTCCGCTCCGCCCTTCATCGACAGCAGGTCGAAGGCCGCAGAGCCCATGTCCCCGTGCCGCCGGTAAGCTTCGTGCATCGCGGCATCGCTCGCCTGGGTGAGCGCCTTCACCACCCGCCACAGGCTCGCTCCGCCCACACTGAGTTGGCGGCGATCGGTCTCCGGAAACGGTGCACCGGAAAGATACAGCGCGGCCAGTGTGGCGGCCTCCACCGGCACGTCGCGCAGGTATTCCGCCATCCACGCGCGTTTTTCGAGTTTTTTCGTTGTCGCCGCCAGCCGCTCGCACAGCTCTGCCCAGGGTCGAAGTTCTGTCATATCTCAGGGTTCACAGAAGCGATCGCGCGGAATTATGTCGACCATACGCGCCGCAGCCGCCTTTGCCGGGACGGCCAGTCCCAAGGTTGTAGATGCATCCGAGGTGCCTCCGCGATACTCTAATGGCAGGATGTTGCGCCTTATCCACTTCCCGGGCACTCTCCTCTAACGCGGATTTCCCATGGGTATGCATTTCGACTGTTTCTCGGAGCGGCTTTTCTTGACGGAAAAGCCGCGTCCAGCGTTGCGGCTTCGAATTACTCCTATGGGAAATCCGCTCTAGCGGCTCCCGCCGCCATCGCCCCCTTGCGCCTTCCGCTTACCCCGAGATTTGAATCTACATGCCGGCCTTCCATGGCCGAGGAGCCCTCGAGATGTTTGAACGCCTGGAACAGATTGCCGCCCGCTACGAAGAGCTGGGTCGCGAGATGGCCTCTGATGAGGTCGTCAGCGATCACGAGCGCTACCAGAAGGTAGCCAAGCAGCATCGCGACCTGGAGCCGGTGGTGGATGCCTTCCGCGACTATCAGCGGACCAAGCAAGGCATCGCCGACGCGCAAACGATGCTCGCCGAGACTGATCCGGATATTCGCGCGATGGCGCAGGACGAGCTGACGCAGCTTGAAGAGCGACTTCCGAAGATTGAAGAAGATCTGAAGCTGAGGCTGCTGCCCAAAGACCCGAACGACGAGAAGAACGTCATCCTCGAGATCCGGGCCGGCACCGGCGGCGACGAGGCATCACTGTTTGCCGCGGAGGTTTTCCGCATGTATTCACGCTTTGCCGAGCAGCATCGGTGGAAGGTGGAAGTGCTGTCGTCCTCCGAGTCTGGCGTTGGCGGGCTTAAGGAAGTCATAGCCATCATCGAGGGCGATCGCGTCTACTCGCAGCTGAAGTACGAATCCGGGGTGCATCGCGTGCAGCGCGTGCCGGCTACGGAGACACAGGGCCGTGTCCACACCTCCGCCGTTACTGTTGCGGTGCTGCCTGAAGCGGAAGATGTCGATGTCAAGATCGAAGCGAAGGACCTGCGCATCGATACGTTCTGTTCTTCAGGGCCCGGAGGACAGTCGGTGAACACGACGTATTCCGCGGTGCGCATCACGCATATCCCTACCGGCACCGTGGTGAGCTGCCAGGACGAGAAGTCGCAGATCAAAAACCGTGAGAAGGGCATGCGCGTGTTGCGTGCGCGCCTCTACGAGGTGGAGCAGGAGAAGCAGCAGGCCGCGCAGGCGCAGGAGCGCAAATCGCAGGTGGGCTCCGGCGATCGATCGGAGAAGATCCGTACTTACAATTTCCCGCAGAACCGGCTGACCGATCACCGCATCGGCCTGACCCTGCACCAGCTCTCCGAGATTATGGAAGGCAGGCTGCAGCCGGTGATCGATGCCGTGGTCGCGCACTTCCAGGCCGAGCGGCTGAAGGCCGAGACTGCGAACATCGCCTGATACGCTGATAGCGATGCATGTCCTCACGACCGCTTTCCTGGCAGCAACAATTCTCATTGCTGCTGCACACGCGCAGACCGCACCGTTATCGTACGAGTGTGATCGCACGAAGAGGCCGATCCACATCGATGGCAAGCTGGACGACCCTGCATGGCAGAAGGCGCCGTGGACTTCTGACTTTGTCGATATAGAAGGCGCCGCGAAGCCGACCCCCCGCTTTCGCACACGAGCCAAGATGCTGTGGGATGACAAGTATCTCTACATCGCGGCGGAACTCGAGGAGCCAAACGTCACCGGCACGCTGACGAAACATGATTCGGTCATCTTCAAGGACAATGACTTTGAAGTTTTTATCAAGCCGCTGCCGCAGACCGAGAGCTATTACGAGTTCGAGATGAACGCGCTCAACACCGGCTGGGACCTCTTTCTGCCCAAGCCTTACAGTGAGGGCGGTAAGGCCGACAACAGCTGGGACATCGCCGGACTGAAGACTGCCGTCGCGGTGCAAGGAACACTGAACAACTCAAATGACACCGACCGGGGATGGACGCTTGAGATCGCCTATCCCCTGACCGCGTTCGATTCGCGGCAGCAGGTTCCGCTGCCGAAGCCCGGCACTGTGTGGCGCATCAATTTCAGCCGCGTGGAGTGGACGCCGGGCAATCCGAAAGAAGACAACTGGGTGTGGTCGCCGCAGGGCGTCATCAACATGCACGTGCCGGAGCGCTGGGGCTATCTGCATTTTCGCTAGGCGCAGCAGCCCCTGACATAGAAACCTGATCACTTTCTTCCTGGATTTCAAGCCGTCTCACCGCATCACGTCCCATACTGCATCCGTCTGAATTCC
>DASUWP010000381.1:0-12576 GCA_036378335.1 Acidobacteriaceae bacterium
GCGAGAAATGTGTGCAGCAGCGCCGCGAGTATCGTCCGGTGCAGTCCGGCAGCCAATAGGACCGTGATCTCCAGCAGCCCGAGCATTTGCGATAGCAGCGGCGTCTGCACTTCGCTGTTGGGGTCCAGAAGATTGATCAGAGAAAAGCTGAACTGCATGCCAAGCAACTGCCCGGCGAGTGACGCCAGTTCGTTCAACAATGCAAGCGACAATCCCAACAGCGCCGCAACGCCAAGTTCGCCCAAAATGCTCTCGAGCCCGACCTCCACGTGCGCCCCGGGAAGTGCCGCGGCAATCGGTGCCAACACAACAGTGAGAACAACCAGGAAGACACTCTTTACTTTGGCCGGGAGCGCCTGTGACGAGAAGACCGGCGCAAAAACAAACAAGCCACTGAGCCGGATACATACCAGCATGGCTGCCTTGAGCAGATGCTCCCACCCGCTTGTTTCCGTTGGAAGAGTCATCATTGGAATCAACTCGCGAAACGGTGGAGATCGGTAAGGATCGAAGCCGTAAACCAGACCAGCCGGTGAAGGAACCAGGGCATTCCGGCCAGCAGCACAGCAGAGACAATCAGCAAGCGCGGCACCGTGGAGAGCGTCTGGTCCTGTATGGAAGTCAGCGTCTGCACCAGGCTGATCAGCAGGCTCGATAGGCCGGCCACAACCAGAATCGGAGCGCTCAACAGCAGCGCCTCACGCAACGTCATTCGCATCAGTTCAGCAACCTGATCGGCAGTCATTCGAACTATCCCTTTGCAGTACTTATGAAAAGCTCTTGAGCAGTGAGCCAGCCAGCAGGTTCCAGCCATCCACCATGACGAAGAGCAGAATCTTCAGCGGAGTCGAAATCGTTACCGGTGGCAGTTGCAGCATGCCGATGGAAGTGGTAACGGAAGCGACGACCAGGTCCACCAGCAGGAACGGCAGGAAGAGAATGGCGCCAATCTGAAAGCCCGCTTTCAATTCGGACAGCATGTATGCCGGCACCACCACACGCATCGGCAGGTCCATCGGCGTCTTCGGACGCGGCACAGAAGCGGCATTCACAAACAGCGCGAGATCTTTTTCCCGCGCGTAATGCAGCATGAATCGCTTGGGCGGCTGAACGCCTCGCTCCACCGCCTGCCAGCCGGATATCTGTCCCTGCTGAAAGGGCTGGATAGCCTGCTGATTGACTGCCACCATGACTGGCTGCATCAGAAACCAGGTCATCATGAGGCCCAGGCCCATCAGAGTCTGATTGCCCGGCGCCGTCTGCGTCCCCAGAGCCTGGCGAAGGAAGTGAAATACCACCAGCAGCCGCACCATCGGCGTGACAGAAAGAACGATCGCAGGGAGAAGCGTCAACAGCGTAAGGATGCCAACGATCGTCCACGGCACAGAATTGTTGTCTGTGACAGACTTCAACGCGCCCAGCGGCGAAGACGGAGCGACCAGGAGTAACGCGAGAGTGAGACTCATGCGCGGACGATCCTTCTGCCACGTACCCTCCGTGCTTTCGCCCGCGAAACGCGCGACCCGCCGGTTCTGCGAACCTCATCCAGGCCTGAGACCGAAGGCGCCGCATCTTCGCCGACACCAACCAGCAAACGCCGGCCTTCAATGGCGATCAGCAGCAGTGACTTTTTGCCGCCCAGCGAGAGGCGATCGAGAACCTCTATGCGAGGACGGGGTTCGGCTTGCCTGCCTGCAAACGGGCGCCGCAGAAGCTTCATCCACTCAGCCCAGCGGGCGGTCGTATCAATGCGTACGGTCGTGCGTGGCTTGCTGAGCCAGTTGTGGAGGGATGTCATGCCTTCCTCCTCCACTTGTGCCGCCAGGCCAGACGCTTCACCCGGGCCGCGAGCTGCTGCTCGAGTGCTTCCAGCTCAACCAGCAGCAACCGCTCGCCCGCTGCCGTGAGAACAAGATCGCGCACCGACAGATGTTCTGTCGCAAGTAGGACACCCGGCGTGAGCTGCTGCAGATCGCGCACGGTGAAGCGCGACAGAGGTACACGCAGTTCAACACGAAATGGGATCTGCCGCAGATGCTCTGGAAGGGACGGGGTTCCTTGATCTTGGTCCAAGTCAGCCGTGGACCGAAAGGCGGGCACAAGTTCCGTGCACTCGGAATCAAGAGCCGGCACATCGGGACTCTTCTGAGGGGGCGGCAGAAGAGATTGATGCGCCCCACGGGTAAGCTCTGAGATGTGCTCCGGAGCGCCTGCTATGTCAGGGAGTGTGTTCTCCATGCCGGTGAAGTGTGCATGCGGGATGCCATCCGACGGCCGGTGGAAATTAGAGAGCTGCCAGAAATGAGAAAGCGCACGTACTAACGCAGGCAGGTACGAAGCTCTGAAAAAGAGCGGAGCGCACGCATCCGGCGCTCCGCAGATGCACGCTTGTTTAGTGGATCATGTTGATCGCTTCCTGCGTGGCCTGATCGAAGGTAGTTACCGATTTCGAGTTTGCCTCAAACGCACGCTGGGCGACGATGAGCGCCGAGAACTCGGTCGAGACATCCACATTGGAAGACTCTAATGCCTTCCCTTCGATTGTCCCGAGCCCCGCGTTCCCTGCCGTCCCAATTACCGCGGATCCCGAGGCCAGGGTTGCCAGGTAAGCGGTGTTGTTGGTCGCCTGCAGTCCCTGCTGATTGGCCACAGTTGCCACAGCTACCTGGCCCACGAGCTCGTTCTGGCCATTGCTGAAGTTGGCCTCGACAATGCCGTTTCCATCCACGCTGAAGCCCTGATAGCTGCCGCTGGTAAATCCGTCCTGAGTCGCGCTTGCCACGTTCGAAGTGGTGGCAGTCTGCGTAATGGCGCCAGCCGTACCCGTCAGGTTCCAGGAAAAGCTCATATTTGAGGCGCCATCGGTCATCCCGGTAAACCCGATTGGCCCAATGCTTCCAGTCGGGTTGGTCAGGTTGCCGTTGCCATCAAAGGTGAGCGTGCCGGTCGTTCCCGTGCTGCCCGCGGAATCGCCGGCCGGTAGCGCGATGTTGTAATCCCAGGTATTAGTGCCCGTCTTCGTGAAAGTCACTGTAGCCTGGTGCGCACCGCCGAGCGAATCGTAGAGCGTAATCGGCGCCGGTACACTCGTTCCAACCGTCGCAGAGGCATCCAGATTCGCCTGAACGTCCATAGTGCCAGTCTGTTTCGCCGCCAGGGTCTGACCGAGCGGCAGCACGATGGGCTGCACACCGCTTCCCAGCGAGATGTTGCCGTTCATCGCCGGATATCCCATCACGGAGGCGCCGCTGGTCGTCTGCAGCGCGCCGCTCTGGCTCAGCACAAAATCTCCCGCACGCGTCAGCTCCTGCTGGCTGCCGTTCTTGATGACAAAGAAGCCGTTGCCTTGTAGCGCCATATCCGTCGCCTGGCTGGTACTGGTAGGGCTGCCACTAGAAAAATCTGTCTCGGTCGTAGCCACCTGCGTGCCAACCCCAACCTGCACGCCTCCGTTCACACCGGTATTGAGCTGTTGATAGAACAGGGTGCTGAACTGGTCAGTCTGATCTTTATATCCGACCGTGTTCATGTTGGCCAGGTTATTGGCAATGGTATTCAGTGCAGTGTTGTTGGACTCCAAACCGCTGAGAGCAGTAGCAAAGGACGGCATAATTCCTCCTGGCCGCAGTGCGGCATTTAATACGGCAGCTTTGTGTTCGATCGTTCGTCGTGGTCTCTCTAGGAGCCGGAGCCGGTTGCAGTGGTGCTCGTAGTAGTTCCGGTGTTCTGGTTGATCTGGATCAATTGTTGAAGGCTATTCACCTGCACCAATTGATTCACGTATGCATTGGGATCTGTGTTCGCAGTGGGATCCTGATTCTTTAGCTCGGTCACCAACAGGATGAGGAAATCGTTCGCGGTGATCGTCGCGCTGTTCTGGTTGTCGCTCGTGCCCGTGGGATCGGTCGAATTACTCTGGGTAGTCGCCGCCATCGGAATGCTTCCGGGAATTTGCATTTCATCTCCTTCGGGGCCGCTCACCGGCCTCGTTCAAACTCGTACATTGATCAAAGACACTGCATCCCCAGCGTGATGCGCCTGTTCTGCGCTCATCTGCGGTCGGGTCGTCTGTCTGCTTGGGGTCGCGCTTTCATTCCGCGCATCCTGTTGAGTGGAGCGCGACCCGCCATGTGTGCTGTCTCCGGTCTCAACGCCTACTGACACTTGGCCCAACTGCACAGAGTGTTCACGCGCATAGCTGGAGATCTCGCTCGACTGGCTTGCGAGTACTTGGGCCGAGGCATCGTTCTGTGTCTGCAGCACTGTGTCAATTCGTCCGGAAGGGCTGGCTGTCGCTCGTACTTCGACCCATCCCAGCGTGCTGGAGGAAACGCCGACATCCAGCCGGCGCGCATCCGCACGCAACTGGACCACACCCGGCGACACAGCCATGTCCATCTTCTGCAGCATTTGCGCCGCAGATGTCTCTGGCTGGTGCGTCGCGGTTTCCTTCTCAGCCCGATGGAGAATCGCCGGCGAGAGATTTGGTACCACCTGGTGTTCAACTGCATGCGGCTCCGGAATCGAATGAGCGGAAGTGTTGATTTTGATATCGGGCTTCAGATCGGTTCCGGCTGTACGTTCGGCATCTTTTGGAGCGTGCGCATCCACGGGCGATGCAACGCTCTGACCGTTCCCCGCAATGGGGATCCCAGCTTTCGACTGCAGCGACCGTGTTGTCGCCACGACTCCAGGACTGTTGGCTTTTTCCTTATTCAGAGGAGCCGATTGCGATCCGGCGAGATGGTCCGAACCCGTAGGGGCAGGCTTGCCGATAGGTCCTCCACCTTCGCTGGCAGGCGCTCCTGCAGCGGCTGCCAAAACCTGTGATCCCAAGGCCGGAAACGATTCGTCGGCTGCCGCAGTCTGGCTGGAAACCGTGCTCGGGACCGGACCTCGGCCTGATGAAACCTGGACGCAAACGCGGCTGCTCAAGACGCTCGAAGTTGTTCTGGAATGCGCCGGTGTCGATTCTCCGGGTTGCAAGGGCGCTACCGGAACTACAAAATCGCTCTGTTGCAAGACCGGTATTGCGACATTGGACGACAGACTTGGGGCAACATGGGTTTCATCGTGCGACGTTGGCTTCTGTGCCGTCTGCGGTGACGACTCGGTAGCCGAGGCGCAGAGGTGTGAAGTCGCGCCCGCAATTGGCTGCCGCGCCGGATGATTTTGCTTCGGCGGCATCTGCAAAACCTTCGCGGTCGGGTTTTGTGCAGTTGCTTCCTCTGCAGTTTCTCCGTCAATGATCGGGGGCTGCATTACGGGTTCACTGCGCGGCGGCTCCTTCGCAAGAACAGTTCGTCCAGTTCCGGGCTGCGGAACAATGGCGCCTTCGATCTGTCCAGGCAGATCTGCTACCGGCAGGTTAGACTTGGCGGGCGAAAGGAATCCGTTTTCTGTTCCCTTCCACGTCTGCTGCACTTCGTCAGGTACCTGCTCGATGGGCCCCGCGGGCTTCTTCACCGCTCCAATGCTTGTTTCCAGTTGCGTTGCTTCGTTCGGCAATGCCCCATCGCGCTTCATATTGACGCCTGCCCCGGGGAAGCTCGCTCCGAGCTGCGTCTTCGCCGTATCCGGCGGCCGCATCATTCCCTCGAGTGTGGCGCTGAATGCGCCTTTCTCCTGGGCATTTCCCGGCTGAGCTGTTGCTGGGGCCGGCAACACGCTCGCGATCTGAAGACGCATTTTCATCCGTGGACACTCTCTGCACGTGTTCTGCCATCATCTGGTTCGAGCGCGGGCTGCTCTCTTTGAAAACTCTCATCTGCATGCGTTCTAAGCCGTTGCGGTTGCGAGGACAGGAACCAGCGATCCATCATCTTCTGCTCGCGTGTCACAGTTTTCCTCCGTTCCTGTGTCTCCGCTGCGCCCACCAGCGTTTCCATTTGCAACCGCCGCGTGCGCGAGACTCGCCATGTTGCAGTTGCTATGGCGACCGCTGTATCCAGTTGGGTCAGCCGCAGCTGCAGGATGCGGCGCTCCATCGGGCCGCAAGCGAGCGCCATCTCGGCAGAAATCGCTCCGGCACGGTCGCCCGAATTGAGCGCGTCATGCAGAGCACGCGATGCGACAGCCTTCCTTGTCTCGTTCGCGGCGAGCGCATCTCGACACGCCTGCCTCAGTTGCCGCTGCCTGCGCAGCTCGGCCTCCTCGCGCTCTTCTTCGATAAGACGCAGCGCCAGTAACCGCTTCATCGCACGTTGCTCGCTCACCCGCACTGCACCTGAAGCAATGCGTCCACGGCTTCCGCGAGGGCGATTCTCTGTTCAGCATCCTGAGTCAGCAGTGCGCGAATCGATGGCTGAATTGCGATGGCACGATCCAGCTCCACATCCGTACCCGGCTTATACGCGCCGATGCGGATGAGGTCGGCGGCGCGATCGTGCAGCGCCATCAAACGGCGAAGTTCACCGGCCGCCTGGAGGTGTTCAGATTCAGCAACCGCGGGCATAAGCCGGCTGATGGAGTCCAGCACATGGATTGGTGGATACCAGCCCTCGGACGCCAGCGCTCGCGACAGCATGACGTGGCCATCCACAAAGGAGCGCACGGCATCCACTACGGGATCCTGCTGATCGTCGCCTTCCATCAATACCGTGTAGAACGCGGTGATGCTGCCGCGACGGAATCGCCCCGCTCGCTCCACCAATTTGGCAATCCGATTGAATACGGACGGCGTATAGCCTTTCGCGGTCGGTGGCTCACCTGCCGCCAGCCCCACATCGCGGACCGCCATCGCGAACCGAGTCAGGGAGTCCAGCACCAGCAGGACATTCCTGCCCTCAGCGGCGAAATTCTCGGCGACGCTGGTCGCGCCCAACGCAGCGCGCATGCGCAGCAGCGGCGACTGGTCGGACGTGGACACGATCACCACGGCGCGACGGCGCCCTTCCTCACCCAATGCATCCTCAAGAAACTCGCCCACCTCGCGGCCACGCTCTCCTACCAGGCCGACAACCACGACGTCGGCTGAGGTGTTACGGGTCATCATGCCGATGAGCGTGCTCTTGCCCACGCCCGACCCGCCGAAGACGCCGATGCGTTGGCCGATGCCAACGGTGAGCATCGCATCAATAGCCCGCACTCCAGTCGAAAGCGGTTGGCGAATAGGAATGCGATCCATCGCGGCGGGAGGCGCACGATGGATCGGCGCCCGGTCGGAGGCCTGCAGCGGCCCCGCGTCGTCCAGTGGACTGCCTACCGCATCCAGCACTCTGCCGATGAGCCCCTCACCAGCAGGAAAATCCGGCGCGCGGCCCACGCCGACAACCGTGTTGCCGTGACGGATGCCCTCGATCCCCGCCAGCGGCATCGCCAGCACCCGCTGACCGCGAAAGCCGATCACTTCACCTGCGGAGCGTCTACCTGCGGCATCGATAATCTCGCAACAATCGCCGATGCTGCACAAGGGACCCGCGCATTCCATGCTTTGGCCGGCAGCATCGAGAACGTTCCCCGCCCAGCGCCACGCGTATTGCCTGCGGAGATAGCCGTCGAGGATATCTACAAGTCCCGGTGTCATCTCTATCGCCCCGCGTCGGCGCTGCGCGCTGCCGGACGGCTCTGCAGAAGATCGAAAAAGCCGCGTTCGATTTCAGCCAGTTGCGCATCGACGCTCAGGTCGGCGGAGCTTGCGCCGATGTCCAGACGGCAGTATCCGGGTGTGGCATCCTCCCTGCTACGAACTTGCACGTGCGCCGGCGTTCCGCTGCCGGACAGCCACCGCTCCCAAGCCTCTGCCCGCTCCGCATCGACTTCGAGCACACAGGCTGCGTTCTTTTGCGCACTCTCAAGCGCCACCCGCACCGCCCCTCGCAGCAACAATGGATCCAGCTGCGCTTCGCGATGCAACACGCGGGCAGCGATGCTGAGAGCGAGTCGAACCACTGCCGTCTCCGCTTCCGCGAAGTACCGCGCCTGCGCCTCTTCAAATGAAGCAACGGCCGTTCGGATCGATCCTGCGTGTTCCTTCTCCAGCCGTTCTTTTTGCTCCTTCAACGCGCTGGCCAGCTCTTCAGCGGCTTTCTGGTGGAGAGCGGTCAACGCCGCGCGATAGCGGCTTTCGTCCTCCTCCCGCTCGCGTTGCAGCTCAATGACACGGGTTTCCAGCCGCACGTCGGCGCCCTTCCCCGTGGGCTTCGCTTGGTCATCTTTGCGGAAGAACGGCGGCAGTTCGCCGAGCAACGATGCAACGCCGCCTGGCGTCCCGTTTCCCGCCTTTGTCCCGCCAAACCGCGGCACATATGTCAGCCTTCGAATCTCTGCATCCATCTCTCATCCTTTTGCGCATTACGGCACCAATAATGCTTTTCCTAAACCATGAGGCTATCGCCCTGCTCAAGCTTGAGAATGATCTGCCCGGCCGCTTCCATGCGGCGCGCCGTTGCCAGAATGCTCTGCTGTGCCTGCATCACCTCGCGCGAGCGCACCGGACCCATGACCTCGATCTCCTCCTGCAGCATCTCCGCTGCACGCGTCGACATCGCCTTGTAGATATGGGCGCGCAGCTCCTCTTTAGTTCCCTTCATGGCCAGCGCAAGCTGCCTCCGGTCAACACCTGCCACCAGATCGCGTACGCTTGCTCCGGGCACGTTCAGTAGATCGTCGAAGGTGAACATCAGATTGCGCACGTGAATCGCCGTCTCCGGAGACTCCGTTTCCACCCTGTCCAGAATCTTCTTTGCAGCCTCCGCCTCCAGCCCATTGAGAAGATCGGCGACGGCTTTGTAACCGGAATACGAACGTTTCTGCGTGTCTCCGATGGTCTGCAACTGTTGATTCAGGATGCGTGCCACCCTTTGCGCCACCTCCGGGGAGAAGTGCCGCATCTCCGCCAGGCGTTGTACCGCGGCCACGCGCTGTTCCTCGCCCAAGCCCGCCAGCACCTGTGAGCCACGCTGCAGATCAAGGTGTGCCAGCACCAGCGCGACCGTCTGCGGATGCTCGTTTTCGAGTGATTTGCTCAACTGCGTTGGATCGACCCGCTGCAGCATCGCAAGGTTGCTGTCGTTCGCTTCCTTGGTGCGCTGCAACTGGAGCATGACAGCGTCCGCGCGCGAGCGTCCCAGCGCGCCGGTAAGCAGCCGGCTGGCGGAGGCAAGACCGCCCCGCATCGTCTGCTGTTGTGTGTTCAGCATCGCCTCGAAATCTTCGAGCACTCCGATCGTCAGCTCCGGTTCGACATGATCGAGCGCCGCAATCTCCGTCGCAACCGACTCGATCATCGGATCGGGAAGGTCCTGCAGCAGTTGACGCGACACATCCTCACCCAGCGCCATCAGCAGGATGGCCGCACGCCGCCGTCCGGTCAGAATTGCCGGGCTGCCCGGCCTGGGTGGAACCACAGGCCGGGCCGGCGCTGCATTGGGTGCACTGGTTGTCATCGCTTCCGGCATTCCTCTTCCCCTGGTTCTTTGCTCACACTGTGTTACGAATCGCTCTCCAGCCACATATGCAGCAGCCGGGCGGATTGAGCCGTATCTGCGGCGACGCTGGCGCTCACCCGTTGGAAGATGGCATCACGCACATTTCTCTCGGGTGTCGGTAAAGCAGGTGCGAGGTCCTCCGGAAGTGCGTCGGTCACCGAGATCAAGGCGCCGGGCGCCGGCAATGCGCCGGTTCTCAGGCTGCGGGTCACTGGCCGGATCACCAGCAGGATCAGGGCGAGCAGGCCAATTAGCGCGGCGCCGTAGCGCGGCAGATCCAGACTCTGCGCCGTGTTGAACGCGCGAGCGGCAACCGACTCTCCGGCTTCCGGCATACTGTCGAACGAGATGTTCTCCACCGAGATCACATCGCCGCGTGATGCGTCATACCCCACCGTCGCCTGCGCAAGCTCGGTAATGCGTTTCATCTGATCCGGAGTCCAGGGCACCAGAGCACTCGTCGTTCCGTGGCCTTCCCGGCGGTCGTTGATCAACACCGCAATCGTGGCGCGCTTCAGTCTGCCGGGGCCTTCGACGATATGCCGCGTCTTTTTCGAAGCACCGTAAGTGCCGCTCTCTTCCTTCATGCTCGCGGCTGCTGGGGTGTGTGGAGGCGGAAGCAGCGGCGGCTGCGCATTCGGTGCGTTGCTGGCAGTTCCCGGCACCCCGCCGACCGTCGGTTTCTCACCTGTCTGCTGCTCCGACCGTTGCATGGACAGAGTGACGGTCCCGTTCGGATCGTAGGTCTCGTCCGTTTCGTCGGCCGCTGTGTTGTCGTATTCCAGATGCACGGAGGCACGCACATTGCCCTCGCCGGTGACAGGCTCGAGGGTCGCAATCAGCCGCTCGCTCAGTCGCTGCTCTTCTTCGCCTGCTGCGGCGTCAGGATTTCTGACTCCCAGTTGCGCGCGCCCGTCGGCATCCACCAGCGTCACATTGGCCGGACTCAGATGATCCACGGCACTCGCCACCAGGTTGCGTATCGCGTCCACCTCTCGCGGGCTCAGGTCGCGCTGCTTCAGCTTCAGCAACACAGAGGCCTTTGCCTCTTCCTGTCTCTCGGTGAAGAGCGATTCGTGCGGCAATACCAGGTGAACGTGCGCCGACTTCACCGAACCGAGACTCTCGATCGTGTGCTCGAGTTCGCCTTCGAGCGCACGTTGATAATTCACCCGCTCATCGAATTCCGAGCCCACCCAGTTCGGCTTGTCAAAGAGCTCGAAGCCCATTCGTCCGCTCTTCGGGCCGCCCTTGGCTGCCGTCTCCAGGCGCGCTTTATCCAACTGGTCTGCCGGAACTTTGATTGTGGTGCCGTCGGGTGTGACGTCGAACGGGATCTTGGCCGTGGTCAGTTCATCGCCGAGTTCGCGCGCATCTCCGGGATCGAGGTGTGCGTAGAGCACCCGCCAGCTCGGCTGCATGACCAGCGACGCAAAGATCCCCGCGGCAAAAATAATCCCCGCCGCCGCCGCAAACAATGCCGTGCGCGTGCGCCTGGGCAAGCCCATCACGCGCTGCCAGGAGCGGGTCACGGGTGCTAGAAGGGCGAGAGACTGCGGCGAATTGGAGGGAGATTCCATGTCTTTATCTGGTGGTGTTCGTTAGTCCGGCCTATCGATGATCAGAACTGCGTGCTCATCAACTGCTGGTAGGCGCCCACCGCCTTATTGCGAAATGCGAGCGCCATCTCAAAGGCGAGATCCGCCTTCTGGGTAGCGATCATCGCTGTGTGGATGTCGGTTCCGTTGCCGGTCATCAATCCATCCACGGCCTGGCTGGCGCCGCTCTCGAGCGTCTGCATCTGTTGCATCGCATTGCGCATCAGCGCCGCAAATGGTGCACTGGGCTGTGCAGCGGTGGGTGTGCCGCTGATTGGTGAAAGCTG
This sequence comes from Acidobacteriaceae bacterium, assembly GCA_036378335.1. Lineage (GTDB taxonomy): Bacteria > Acidobacteriota > Terriglobia > Terriglobales > Acidobacteriaceae > KBS-83. The sequence goes on from DASUWP010000381.1 coordinate 11,314, forward strand.
TGCAGGCGGCAGGGCGGCGACGACCGGTGGGATGGGCATAGGTATCTTCCTCTATCTCTCGTTCCAAAATGGTTCAGCAATCCTGATTACTTCAAAATATCCAGCGAGGCCCCGATCATGCTCTTGGTCGCCTGCACTGCAGAGACGTTCAGTCCGTATGCGCGTGTCGCCCCCATCAAATCCACCATCTCCGTCAGCGGGTCGATGTCGGGATAGATCACGTAACCGTCCTTGTCCGCATCGGGATGGCCCGGATCGTAGCGCCGCAGCCCCGGGCCGAGATCCGTAACGAAGCCCGCGACTTCGACACCGCCCTCGTCCGGAGTTCCACTCGCCAGCGTGTTATTCATCTGGGAGAAAGTGCTATTCATTTGTGGACCGTTCAGTTGACTGGCAAACGTGTTGGCGAAGCTTCCCCGCAGCGTTCCCATCGTGGCGTCGTCGCTGGCGGACGGCCCAATGGACTGAAACACCACGTGCTGCCGCTGGAAAAGCTTCCCGTCCGCCGTGCGGGTCGTCTCGGCATTGGCCATGTTGGAGGCCGTCACCTCCGCGCGAACGCGCTCTGCGGTAAGTGCCGATCCGCTCACGCCGAGTAAGCCAAACAGATTCATCTGAGCCGTCTCCTCTCGCCCGCGATCACTTGCTGTCCGCGTGGATCGCATCCAGCACGCGCGCATATTCGCGCTTGGCCAGTTCCACGCCGGTCCGGAACTTAAGCTGCGCCTCGGCCATCGCCAGCCCCTCTCGATCCATCGAAACGTTGTTGCCATCCGGTCGCGCGAGCAGTCCGTCCACTTCCTGCAGTTGTGGCGATGCAGATTCTCCCGAGCCCCCTTGTCCGCTAAGCGCCCGCTGCATCTCCGCCTCGAAGTCGAACCCCACCGTGTGAAATCCCGGCGTGTCGACGTTCGCCATGTTGGTGGCCGTCGTCTTCAACTGCGCGGCCGCCAAATTCATATAGCTCGTAAGCTGGTCCGCCAACGGTGTCGTGATCTGCATTACCAGGCATCCTCGACTGCGTTATCCGCGCTATTTCGTGCGCAGTGTCGTTTGCCGTAGTCAGTGCAATCGTTGTGCCAGAGCCGGCAGGTCGGCCCTTAGTGTTTTCTAAGGCAGATCGAACTCAATCTCGTCCGAAGTAATGATCGGCCGATCTTCCGCCAGGATGCTGCCCCGCTCCAGAACGTGCTGCAGTTCGCGAACGTTGCCGGGCCACGGGTGGGCCGCCAAACGCGCAAACGCCTCGTCATTAAGCCGCTT
>DASUWP010000382.1:0-2619 GCA_036378335.1 Acidobacteriaceae bacterium
GGACGAGGAACCCAACGCAACGGTGGCGCCCAGGCTCCTCCGGTTTCTCGCGCTCCAGTGAGCCGTCGCTGGTAACGCGATAGCGTGATCCGCCTCCCTTCACACTTGCACGTAGCAAGTTGAACCGTGGGGGGCGGTACTCGCAATCAGCCCCTGTAAACAACAGGGAATCTGCAGGGGTCGCAGCCTGGACTGCACCCCTGTGATGGGACACGAAACTAGGAACTGGTTGCGATCGTAACATCATGCCTCGGCTGCGTGGCGACGGCATGATGTTGCAGGTTTATTTCGAACGCGGCCGGTGCCGCCCGGCTTCTATTGATAATATCAACGAATTAACCCAACTTGCGCAAAGTCGCCCCCCTGCTCAAGGCAAATCAATGGCTTAGCCAAAAAGTTGGCACTACATTTTTGGTCGAGTGGCTGGTCAGGCGGTGGCGGCGATGTGTGACGCCTCGCGCTCTGTGATGCGCATGCGCTTGGGCAGGACGATACCGAGCCGGTCGAGGAGGGCAGCTTGGGCGGGGTCGGGCTGGGTGACGCAGCGCAAGCGGATCTGGCCATGTGTTGTGGTGGGCAACACGACATCGTGCGATTGGATGCGCGCAAGCTCTTCGAGGATCGTACGCGGCGAGTTGCCAAGGCCCGCGCGCTGCTGCCACATTTCGAGACTCTTCCACAGCACGAAGGCAAGAAAGCATACGAGGATATGGGCCTGCACCCGATCTTCGCGCTGGTGCCAGATCGGACGCACGTTCAACTGATCTTTCTGGATGCGAAAGGCGGCTTCGGCCTGCGTGAGCTGGATATAGGCCTTCCACAGCTGCTGATCGCTCCAGTCGGTAATGTTGGAGCGCAGCAGATAGGCTCCCTCCGAGAGCGCAGCCCAGTCGTCGAACGCGGTGTTGTAGGCAACCGCAAGGCGGAAGCCTGCGGAGCAGCCATCCGGCTCCAACGCAACTGCGAAGCGCGCGGCGGCCCGCTGATTTTGCTGCAGAATGCGGCCGATCTGTCGGTTCACCGTCGCCGGATCGAGCCGCTTCTTCGAGCGGGCGATGCGAGCGGCCAAGCGGCCGAGCGCCTCTTCGATCCGCCGGCTGAACTTGTCGTGCATGGCGTGCTCTTTGCTGCGCCGATCGGCCGAGCGGCACAGGATCACGGTCTCGTCGGTCTCGGGATGACGCGCGAGCTTGACCTCGACGCCTTCGTGGACCACGCGCCAGCCGGTTGCGGCGGCAAGCTCGGAGCCGAACTTCTTCAGCTCCGACTTCGGTGCACCGATGATGTAGCGCCGGCCGGTCTGGCGCAGCCACGCCAGATTGTCCGCGCTGGCCATGCCGCGGTCGGTGATCCAGACGCGTCCCAGCATGCCATGCCTGGCCTCCATGGTGGCCACGATCGTCTGCAAGGTCCGCGAATCATGGGTGTTGCCGGCAAACACCTCGTAGCCCAGGGGAAAGCCGTCGAAGGTCACCACCAGCGCGATGCAGACCTGTTTGCAATCGGGGCGATGATCGCGGGAATAGCCGCGCCGCGCCTGCGGGTTGGCCTCCGCCAAGCCTTCAAAATACGTGCTTGTCACATCGTAGAGCAGCACCTCGTTCTGGACTGCAAACAGCTCTCCGCAGCGCTTCGACAAATGCGCTTCGAGAGCGGCCTTGTGCACGAGCAGATGATCGAGGCCGCGATAAAGGCGATCCTTGTTGACCTCCTCATCGCCAAGCTGCAGCAGATCGCAGAGCGCCGTGCGGCGGTACCAGTCCTCGGCAATGTGCAGCTCGCTCGACGGCTCGCAGAACCGCGCCGCCACCAGCACCACCGCCATCTTCGCCCAGCCGATGCGTTCCTGCCCCGCCGGGAGCAGTTGCCGGCACAACTCCTCAAGCCCCGTCCCACGCCACAACGCAAGCGCCAGATACACGTCGCCAAACTGACGCGAGCGCTCGATGCGGATGCCCTTCAAGCGCACCGGCACAGTCAGATTCGCGCTTCCGTCGTCAAACAGCGCCGTTTGCTCGAGAGCGCCAATCAGCCGTCGCGCAAGCGCCCGTGCTTCAACGCGTCCGTGCTCGTCGAGCTCGCCAAGATGCGTCACCGTTTGCTGGATGACGCGCCGCCCGACGCGCACGCTGCGCACCAGCCGCCAATAGCGGTGAACCTTCCCGTCCTTCCGTATCGTCGTGTGGCGCAAGTACATGCGCCGAATCAAATCCGACTCGTCGCCTCAAGAAAATACCCAAGGTTGGCACTACATGCCCAAATCCGCCTTCCCCGCCGCATAAGTCCTTGATCCGACTCGCGCCGCTTCTTGTGAAATCCCCAAAACCCACCCTAAACTGCGCAAGTTGGGTTAAACTTTCCCTGTCACCCCAAAGAGCAAAAGCATCATGGCAAAGACCTTCTACGACGAATGGCTGGAGACCCCCAACCGCATCCAGGACGAGCTTGAAGAGTGCCGGCTGGTGGCGCGCGACAAGGACATTCCCTGGGTATCGACGCCGCATGACGCCAAGGTCAAGCTCATGGTGGCGAACCATCTTGGGTTCTCGACCATGGGCAGCAACGTGCTGAAGTCCGAAATTCCGGTCGGCTGGCACTCGGGCAAGCATCGCCACGGCG
>DASUWP010000383.1:0-4326 GCA_036378335.1 Acidobacteriaceae bacterium
CGTTGCTCCTGAGTGGCAGTTTCGATCCGCTGATTCTTGACGGCATCAGGCGGTATCGCTCTTCCAATCGTAAGAGTGATCAGTTGAACAGGCAGCTTCTTAGCGATGATGAAACTGTTCAGTCCTTTTGTAATCTCAGCGTCAATGGTGTCTATGGCGGTCGCGCTGATGGCAACTTCGTTCATCCCGTGCTGACGTACTTGCTGACGGACTAGACTCATGAAGGGCGCGTCAAGGTTATTGGCATACCAATTTGGCCCGAATTGACTGATGAGCTTTACCGAGTCGGTAACTTGAATGTTCATGATGGCATGAAAGCTAACGGGTACCCCGTCCGCTGTCATGGTATCTGGCAGGTCCTGTTGATAGGTGCCAGGTTGCATGTTCACGTCAATTCCGTCTGTCGTCGCTGCCACATAGGTGCGGCCCGCACGAACGGGTTCCGGATCAACCCCTCCATGTCCAAACAACATCGGCTTTTCTACTAGAACAACCTCGTGTCCTGCATCAGGCGCAATCGATTTGCAACCGGCTATTGGCAAGAGGAGCATAGCCATTACGGCTGCGAGGACTCCGATGAATGCTTTCATTGTTTGGAGCAGTTTGCTTCCGCGTTGACCATCACCAAGGACAGGAGGGGTTCTCATCGGGAGCCAAGTGGTGGATTTTTGAGGCAGGAGAGAGTTTAGCACCAGTATGCCGCGCGTGAACCTTGTCCAATGGAGTTACACGCTAATGTAGTCAGGAGAGCGCACAACGCGCTCTCCATCACGTTCCCGCTGCCTTCCGCCCCTACGCGGGAGAGTGAATACTCGAAACCAGCGCTACTCTCCCCGGAGTGCCTGCATCGGGTCGATCGATGCCGCACGTAGTGCAGGCGGTATGGAAGCTCCTACCGCCAGCAGAAGTACGCAGAGCGCAGCCACCAGCAGCACCAACGGGTCGAACGGACTCACCCCGAACAGCATCGAGCGCAGCAGTCCCGATGCCGCGGCCGCTCCTGTGAGTCCAATGACGCATCCAATCGCAGCCAGCTTGGTGCCGGACTCCAGCACCAGGCGCACGATGGCCGAACGCTGCGAGCCGAGCGTCATGCGAATGGCCATTTCCTGAACCCGCGACGCGACGGAGAAGGCGATCACGGAATAGATTCCCAGCACCGCCAGCAGCACCGCGGCAAATGCAAAACTGGAAATCAGTGCGGTGTTGAAGCGCCGCGACGCTTCGGACTCGGCCACGACGTGCTCCATAGTCTGCACTTGCGTCAGCGGCAATAAGGGATCGATGGAACGCACAGTTTCACGAAGAGCATTCTCTATCTGCTCGGGCGGAACCGCCGAACGCACCACGATGTAGCCGCCATTGCCGTTCAAGTCGTTCGGTTGGGCCAGCGAGCCAATAGCTTCCTCTGCCTGATCGACCGGCATGTAGTACTGCTCCGTTGCCGGATTGTCCGGCGAGAGGAGTTGCGTGTCTGAGACTTCGCCAACCACGGTGAGCCACGGAGTCTTCATCTGCGGCGTACCGACGCGGATACGTTTGCCTAAGGGATCCTGGTTGGGCCAGTAATGCTGCGCGAGCTTGTGATTCACGATGAGCACGAGCTGCGCACCCGCACGGTCAGCTTCGGTGAAGAAACGGCCGCGCAGCAGACGAATGCCCATCGCCGGGAAGAAGTTACCCATCACTTGGGTTACGGTCGCCAGGTTCATGTCTGCGCCGGCTGGCGCAATGTATCCGTCCACTACAAATGTCTGGTTGTTGTTGACGCCCTGTGACGGCAGCATGCTGGTCAGGCCCACCGACTGGACGCCGGGAAGCTGATTGAGCTTCAGCAGGAGCTCGCGATTGAAGGTGTCGATCTGCGGCTGCTTTTCATATTGCTTTTGCGGCAGCGAATAAGCTGCGGTGGTGACGTGCTGCGGGGTGAAGCCGAGATCGACATCGCGCATCTTCTCAAAGCTGCGCAACAACAGGCCCGAGGCCGTGAGCAGGACAAGCGCGATGGCGATCTCAGCAACCACCAGTGTGGAGCGCAGGCGAGCATGGCCTCCGCCGGCGCTGCCCGTCCGGCCCCCTTCTTTAAGGTTACTGTTCACGTTCGTGCGGATGGCAGCGAACGCCGGCGCCAGCGCGCAGACCAGTCCGGTGACAACCGCCAGCCCCAATGCGAAGGCGATGACCTGCCAGCTCAAGCCGATCTCGTTCACGCGGGGCAGGCTTTCCGGCAGCAGGCTCTTGCCCACCCGGAGTGCGATCGCCGCAAGTACCAGTCCGAGCACGCCGCCGCTCACGCTGAGCACCAGGCTTTCAAGCACCGCTTGACGCATCAGCATAGAAGCCCGTGCGCCGAGCGCCAGGCGTACGGCAACTTCACGCTGGCGGCGAATGGCGCGCACCAGCATAAGTCCGGCAAGATTGAAGCAGGCGATCAGCAGCACAACCGCGACGGCCAGGAACAGCGTCCGCAGCAGAGACCGCGACTGCTGCACCGTGTCGCTCTGCAGCGGTCGTACCAGCGAGTTAATGCGAAGATTGGCGATGTCAGCGGGGTAGCCCGCCATGATCTCCCGCGCAACGCGATTGGCATCAGCCTGCGCCTGTTCTGGCGAGACCCCGGGCTTCAGACGCCCGATCATCTGATAGCTCCAGTTGCTGGCGCGCTCCGGCGAAAGCTCATCCGGCCCGAAGCTCATCGGGACCCACAGCTCTGAGCGGTTGAGCTGGCCCGGGATCAGCGGAAACTCGAATCCCCGCGGCATCACGCCGATAACAATGTACGGCTTGCGATCCAAAAGAACCTTGGTGCCGATGATCTGCGGGTCAGCATGGAACCGGTTGCGCCATGTGGCGTCGCTGAGAACGGCCACCTGCTGATGATGTTGGTCTTCTTCGGCGGTGAAATAACGGCCAAGCTGCGGGGCGACGCCGAGCGCGGAAAAGACGCCGGCAGTCAGGCGCGAGGCGTTCACTTGCGCCGGATCGCGGGTACCGGACAGCTCAAAGGCTGCGCCCTGATATCCGCCAAGCGCGGTGAAGGAGTGAGTGTCGCGGGAGTAGGCAATGATATCCGGCACAGTCACGCCCACTTCATCGCCGCCCCCTGCGATCTTGACGCCCTGGATGTGATCCGACAGCACTACCAGGCGGTCAGGCTGCGGGAACGGCAGCGGGCGCAGGAGCACGCCTTCAACGATCGAGAAGATAGCTGTCGTGGCGCCGATGCCGAAGGCGAGCATGAGAACGGCAGTAATCGCGAAACCAAACGACTTTCGCACCTGGCGCAGCGTGAATTTGAGATCCAGAAACAGCGTTTGCATAGGCATCCTGAAGTTCCGACAAGTGGGCAGGCACGTGAGGAGCCAAACCGCTCTGCTTCAAATACGCGAGAATTCACAGCCTCGTTCCACTTCGAACGGATTTCGAGTCAAATCGGCAGCGTTCGGATTTGCGAGCACGCGTTCGAAAATGGACACATCGAGGATCGTGGAGCACGTAATTTCAGACAAGCCGACCATAAGGGCGAGTCAGGCTCAACTTCCGGATAGCCGAGGGTCCCCTCGATAGCTGATTGGGCCCCGTGCCGCTGCAAAACTTATCCTGTGTGATACGCGCTCGCTGACATTGTCGCTGTTCGTGCGCTCAGCTGAGTTCTTGCGCGAGTCCGAGGAGAAGCCCTTCAGGCCCGCGGATGTAGCAGAGCCGATACGCGTCTTGATACCGGACTACTTCGCCTACGAGGTGCGCGCCGCGCTTGCGAAGCCTTTCAAGCGTCTCGTCGATGTCGTCCACCGCGAACATGACGCGGAGATAGCCTAGGGCGTTCACCGGCGCATTGCGGTGATCCGCAACAACCGGCGGCGTGAGGAAGCGGGAGAGCTCGAGACGGCTGTGGCCATCCGGCGTGCGCATCATGGCAATCTCGACGCGCTGATCGCCCAGTCCGGTGACACGTCCCGCCCATTCCCCTTCGATCGTGGCCCGCCCTTCAAGTTCGAGGCCGAGTTCTCGAAAGAAATCAATTGTCCCTTCGAGGTCATCGACGACGATTCCTACGTTGTCCATCCGTTTGAGCGCCATGTGTCGAATCTACAAGTTGTGGTCAAGTTCTAGCCACGGACTCTTTTTTGCAAGCCGAAGCACGAGCGGAAACGCGCTTCTCGTCACTTGTCCGAAATTTCGGCTAGTCGGACAAGGTAGACCCTCGGTTAACGACAACAGCCCGACTCATGGAGAAGCAGGTGCGACCCATCTTTTCCGGGTTCCGGGAGCAGGCGGCAAATTGGAAGTAAGTCGAACACCTCCAGCCGTTATCCGATGAGGTCT
>DASUWP010000384.1:0-3362 GCA_036378335.1 Acidobacteriaceae bacterium
TATCCCATCCTTTGGCAGCTCTTCCAGAAGGACCCGTCGAAGATCGCCAGCTTCGGCGCCCTCATCGGCGAGCTGCTCGCCGCGCAGCATTACGACAAGGCGCTCGATCTCGCGCGCAAGCTGGAAGAGTTACAGCAAAGCGTGGGTAAGCGTCGCGAGTTCGTCTCGTTCATCCGCGAGGTCACGCAGGCGCACGCTCCCGACGCGCACTTTCTCGAATATATGGTGGAGCTCTTCAACTCCGCCAACCGCGAGCACGACTACTGCGACGCGCTGGTGCAGCTCTTCCAGCTTCGCTTCGCCGCTGGAGACTTCGTGCGCGCCGCCGACGCGCTCGATCGCGCGGCCGAGGTCGATCCCTATCTGCCGGGGCTCGCCGGTCGGCTCGAGTTGTTGAACGGAAAGGTGGACGCGAATCGTCTGCGCGCCATCGGCAACCGCCTGCAGGCAGCGGCGGCAGTGAAGAACGACAACGGCGACGACCTGGCCGCAGCCCTCGATGCGCCCATCGACAAAGAGTCCACGGTTCTCGAAGATCTCATGCTGCAGGCGGAAATCTTTCTGCAGTACTCCATGCGCTCCAAAGCCGTCGAGCGACTGGAGCGCATCCAGAAGCTTTTCCCGCATGAGGAAGAGAAAAACGAAAAGTTGCACCAGCTTTATGTGAGCAGTGGCGTCGCGCCTCAGCACGCGGCTGGAGCAACCGCCGCCGGCGGTTCTCCGCCCCGTGCCGAAATGGAACCGAAAGTCGCCGCCAAGTCGCGCAGCGGCGAGGACGCGGTGGACAACTTCGCGCGCGTCACTGAAATTACCCGCAACATCTACCGGCAATCGAATGTGAAGGGCGTGCTTTTTGCTGCGGTCAATGACGTTGGCCGGCACTGGAATGCCAGCCGCTGTGTTGCCGGACTCTGCAATCCCGGCAAGCCTCCGTCGGCGGCGCTGGAATACTGCGCGCCCGGCGTCGCGAAGTCTGAAGTGATGTCGATCGTTCGCCTCATCGGCGCGTTGCAGAACCTGGCCGTGCAGCGCGGTTCCGTGGTCATCGAAAATGCCATGAAGGCGCCGGAACTTGAGAGCATCCACGATCACGTGAAGGCACTGGAACTGCAATCGCTGATGGCCGTGCCGCTCATTGACGGCGATGAGCACGTCGGCATCCTTATCCTTGAACAATGCGACCGCTCGCGCCAGTGGAGGCCCACCGACGTGGTCGTCTCCAAAACCATTGCCGACCAGATGGTGCTCGCCGTCCACAACACCCGACTGCGCAGCCTGATGAAGACGCTCGCCGTCACTGACGAAAAGTCGGGACTGCTCAAACGCGCTTCCTACATCGACGTGGTGTTGGCGGAAATCAAGCGCGCGCTGCAGCAGAACTCCGCGATCACCGTGATGCTGCTGAATTTCGGCAAGGCCAGCGCGCTGCGGCGCGAAGCCGGCGAGGCCGCCGTCGAAGGCATGATGCAGACCATCGGACAGGCTGTCTGCTCCAACATCCGCCAAACCGATACCGCGCTGATGTACGATCCCACCACCATCGCCCTGGTGCTGGGTGACACCACTGACAAGAACGCGTTCTTCGTCGTGGATAAAATGCGCAAAGTCTTCGCCGGCATGAAGGCCGCCGGCGACAAGGCGATTACGCTGAGCGCAGGAATCGCGGCCGCCGTAGTGCAGCCCCGCTACGATCCCGTGGACATCGTCACTGAGGTAATCAATCGCGCCGAACAAGCGCTGGAAGTAGCGCAGACGCAAGGTCCCAATTCGGCACACTCGCTGGCGCCGGTGGGAGACAGCGCGGCAGTGGCGTGATGATCTGAAGGACCGTCGCCCGTCCTCGAGCGTCTTTTCGAGGGCCGGAGGCCCGAAACCAAACGTCAGCCCAGGCCGGGAGGCCTGGGGCAGCTAATCCACAAAAATCCCCGCCAAACCCCAGCCCACCGACAGCCCTAACACCACCGCAATCCCCGCCAGCGGGCCAAAGTGCCGGCGGACATTGCGCTTCACGTCAGTCTTCTCGCGCACGCGCTCCGTCACCACCGTGCGCAACTCCTGCACGCGGTTATGCAGGCTCCGACGCTGTTCCGCCGCGCGTTTTTCCAGGATCTCCGGCGGCACATTCATCGACAAGTTGCTCATACCTGTGACCTCGCTTCGTTCTGCATCCAGATCTGGTCTTCTTTCAGCACGCGCATAGTGCGCATCGGCGCCAGTCCCGCCTGCGACATTTCTTTCTGCGCCAGGGCGAAGATGCCGGCAGCAACGATGGCGTAGAACGCGCCGACAATCAGCCCGCCAAAGCACCAGGCATAGTTGCTGGGCTGGAAGATTCCAGCGAGGAACGACACCAGCGCGAACGTCAGCACCAGAAACGCGACCCACAGCACCACCCCCGCGACCACAAACATGGGAATTGCGTACTTCCAGATGTTGACCTTGCTCTTCATCTCCTGCATCAGCATCTGCACACGCGTGTTGAAGAAGTCCTTAGCTTCAGTCTTCAGCTCGTCCACCACCTGGCCGATGGGCCGGTTATCGCTAGCCACTCTGTTTCCCCGTTCAGTAACCACGTCCATTGCGTGACCTCACAATTCGAAGTACTACCCCGGTAATAAACGCGCCGGCAGCAATGCCGCCCAGCGTCTCCAGCGGACGCTCGTGCACCAGCAGCTTGCCGCGCAACCGGGCCTCCTGCGTCTTCAACCGCGCCTGCGCCCGAAGCTCGCGAGAACGGACTTCGACTTGCCGCTTCAACTCGCCCGCCTGGCGCTGCACGTTGTCTCCCAGCTCGGAAGCCCGCGTCGAGATGGATTCACCCAGCTCGCCAGCCTTATTGCGCAACTCGCGGGCTTTTTCCCGAAGCTCGTGGCCGTGCTGCTCGGCAGTGACGCGCAATTCCTCGGCTTTGTGCCGCGCGCTGTCAGCCAGAGAAGACGCGGAGGCGGAGAGCGACTCGGCAGCCTCTCCGCTGGCCGCGGACGCGCGATCCCGAACCACGTGCAATCCTCGCCGCGCCGATTCCGGCATGCGCCGCGCCCGCGACACAGCCCGCCCCAGTCCTCCGCCAATCGACTCCGCAGTCCGGTTCAGCCGTCGGTTGCCATGGAAGTCGGCCTCAAGCTGCCGCTCAGGATTCATCGTCCCCGACAGAGGATTGTTCAAGCCCTGAAGAACAGGATCATGCAGCGGCACCCGATTCCCCCCGCTGCGCTCCCCCGGAGAAACCGGCGTAGCGACGTCAGAAACCTCAAAATCCCGAACCTCATCGCGATGCAAAGGATCAGCCATAATCCACACGCTCCCCAGGCCCCCGACACAAGCCGGCGCCTAATAAGATTGGATGTCACCAGCCCCCGCCG
>DASUWP010000385.1:0-3406 GCA_036378335.1 Acidobacteriaceae bacterium
CGAGCTGCGCCATCGCGTCCCCGGCGTTTTCGTGAACCGAGAAAACGTCGCTGCCGGCGGGCTAATGAGCTACGGCGCAGACTTCAACGATATGTATCGGCGCGCAGCGTTCTACGTCGATAAGATTCTCCACGGCGAGAATCCCGCCGACCTTCCCGTCGAACAGGTCGCAAAATACGCGCTCGTCATCAATCTCAAAACCGCGAAAGCACTCGGCATTGAGGTACCGGGATCACTCCTCGCTCGCGCTGACGAGGTAATTGAATGATGGGGTGGATGGCCCCCGTACGGCATCTAGGTGCCAGAATGGTGGTTGGTGAAACGCACCATCAAGGGGAGCCCTCCATGAATGAGATTAAGACGATTGGGCTGGATTTGGCGAAGCATGTTTTTCAGGTGCACGGGGTCGATGCGGAGGGCACAGTGGTCCTGCGCAAGCAGCTGCGGCGCGGCCAGGTCGTGGCGTTCTTCGCACGACTACCGCGCTGCCTCATTGGGTTAGAGGCATGCGCGACGGCGCATTACTGGGCGCGGGAGCTCCAGGCGGTTGGCCACGAGGTTCGGCTGATGCCGGCGCAATATGTGAAGGCATACGTCAAGTGCAACAAGAACGACGCTGCGGATGCGGAAGCGATCTGCGAGGCGGTGCGGCGGCCGACGATGCGGTTTGTGGCGATCAAGACGGCAGACCAGCAAGCGGCGCTACTTCTGCATCGGGTGCGGGAGCGGCTGGTGCGCCAGCGCACGGCATTGGCCAATGCGCTGCGGGCGCATCTCGCGGAGTTCGGCGTGACCGCGCCACGGGGGCTGCGCAATGTCGCCCCTCTCATCGCCACGGTGCGCGACGAAAGCGATGCGCGGCTGCCGGATCTGGCCCGCCAAGTGCTGCAAGTGCTGGCCACGCAGCTCGAGCATCTCGGAGTGGCGGTTGCGGCTATCGAGAAGCAGCTGATGGCCTGGCACCGGAGTAATCCCGCTAGCCAGCGATTGGCAAGTATTCCCGGCATCGGCCCGATCATCGCCACGGCGCTGGCGGCAACGGTTGTGGAGCCGATTGGCTTCGCCAGCGGCCGCGAGTTCGCGGCATGGCTAGGCCTGGTGCCGCGGCAGCACTCGACTGGCGGCAAAGCACGGCTCGGCGGCATCTCCAAGCGCGGCAATCAGTACTTGCGCCGTTTGCTCATCAATGGCGCGAGCGCCAATCTACTGCGCTCGAAGACGACTAACGCCGATCCCTGGGTCAAAGGACTTCGCCGGCGGCGGCCGAGCTTGGTGGTTGCCGTGGCCGTGGCCAACAAGACGGCGCGCATCGCCTGGGCAGTGATGCGTCGCGAGGAGAGCTACCGGCCGCGGGCGGCAGCCGCATAGGCCGTCGGCGGAAGGAGGCTTGCGAGAGGGCAATGGAGCGTGATGGTACAGTCGGTCGATCCGACGCAATCGAGAGCAGCCTGCCTCCTCACCGGGACAGCGATCCCGTTTGAATGATGAGGCCTCGATGCGCGGAACCCATCAGGGCCAGCAGTCCTTCCGGACTGCAGCAACAGATCCCATGAGGGCCAGCAAAGGGCAAGTTAACTTGCCGATTGCCTTGAACCCCGGAGGATTCTGACGATGCCGCAGACATTCGATGCTCAGCCTGGTTTTGATTACGATCGGACGCTCGTCGTCGCCATAGAGTTAAGCAGCAAAAGTTGGGTGTTGGCCGCACAGATTCCCGGATTGCCTCACTTAAAGGCGAAGCGGACAATCGAGCCAGATGTCGAAGCCTTGATATCGGCAATCGATAGCTTCCGCTCTCGGGCGAATGCAGCCGGTCGCGTCGCGGAGCGTGTGATCGCGACTTATGAAGCAGGCTGGTCAGGCTTCTGGCTGGCACGCTGGTTAGCAAAGCGCGGCGTTCAGACTCACGTGATCCAGCCTTCTAGTGTTCCTGTTGATCGTCGAGCCCGCCGCGCCAAGTCCGACGGCATCGATGCCGAATTGTTACTGCGCACCTTGCTCGCATGGCTTCGCGGCGAGCCGCGCGTGTGCTCGATGGTTCCGATTCCAAATGAGACCGACGAAGACGCCCGACGTAGCAGTCGGGAGAGAACGGAACTCGTCTCAGAGCGGATTAGCCTCGTCAACCGCATCGGCGCTGTGCTGGCCACCTTGGGCGTGTCAAGCTACGACGCACTTCGCCGAGATCGACGCCGGCGCTTTGACGAGTTGCGCACTGCGCTCGGTGATCCGCTACCTGCGAATGCCCGTTCCAAGATTACCCGCATGCTCGATCGTTTGGAGCTCCTGCTCAAGCAGATCTCCGAACTGGACCGGCAACGGGATGCAGTTCTCGAGAACGATGCCCCCGACAAAGCTGCCGAGATGATCCAGCAGCTCACCACGTTGAGAGGCATCGGCGCGCAAAGCGCGACCGTACTCGTGCGTGAGGCCTTCGTGCGCAACTTTGCGAATGGCAAAGCGCTTGGATCCTATGCGGGCCTGGCCGCCACGCCCTACAGCAGCGGTAATATCAACCGAGAGCAAGGCATCGGGAAGGCTGGGAACCGCCGGCTCAGGACCGTAATGGTCGAGCTGGCTTGGCTGTGGCAACGCTATCAACCAACGTCCGCACATGTCCGCTGGTATCGTGAACGCGCCGGCGCAAACGGAGCACGCATGCGGAAGGTGATGATCGTAGCATTGGCGCGCAAGCTGCTGATCGCGCTGTGGCGTTTCGTTACCCAAGGCGTGCTGCCAAAAGGTGTGACGATGAAACCGGCATGCTGATCGGTCTTTCGACTCGGGTCCGAGCTGCCAAGACGGCTCGGGCTTACTGATCCAAGGGGGCGTCGCCGTTGTTCGGCATGGTGCCTGACCGCCGTCTTTACAGAGTGGTGTCGCCCTCCTGGAGCTCTCTCGTCCCGAATGCGGGACAGTGGTTGGGATATCATCCCGCCGGATGTGAGGTTTGCAGGAGAGCCTGTAAGAGGGGAGTTCCACCTTGGACAGCCAATGGCCTTCTCTATCTGAGACACTTGACAGAGGAGGCCCTCATGTGAGGCCGGACACATGACTGCAAGCGACACCTGCGCCGCACGCCAAATGACCTCTTGCATCGCGGGGGCCATCCACACATGAGGAGTTGCGGGGCGCGGATTTGTTCTGCGAGGAGCCATCGCGCGATTCGCCTGATCGATGTAACGATGAGACTGGATGGGAATTGAATGGCATCGGCTTCCTCGGACCGATCGACATCAGTCGTCAACAATTCGACCGGATACTTGTCATCCGCACCAGCGTCGGAATTCGCTGCGAATTCGACCACTCCGCAGACGCCTATGAGTGGCGTAGCGGAGCTTGGCAACGCTTTTGGCAAAGCGAGGACATCAATCCGGGCAAGGCTTACGCGCCTCAATATATCGAG
>DASUWP010000386.1:0-2257 GCA_036378335.1 Acidobacteriaceae bacterium
TGAAATTTGCGGAGTGTCGCAGCCCTGGCCGACAGGCGAGCATACTGACAGGAGAGAGATCATGCAACAACAATCCTGGAATCCCTCGGTCATGAATATGCCGACCTCAGCCGACAATTCTTTTCCCACCAGCAAATGGCAGCGAGTGCTAACTCGAGACCATAGCGCCGACGGGCAATTTTTCTATGCGGTCGTGTCCACGCGTATCTATTGCCGGCCCAGTTGCCCCAGCCGCCGCCCTGCGCGCCGAAACGTTTCGTTTTTTGCGACTGCTGCCGCTGCAGAGCAGGCGGGTTTTCGACCGTGCAAGCGATGCCAGCCGAACAACGCAGCCCCGCGGCTCGATCCGCAGGCCGCCCTGATCCAGGCAGCGGTGAACTATCTCGCCTCTCGACCAACCGAGAAAGTGCGGCTTGACGAGCTCTCTCGTGCCACCGGCGCGAGCCGTCTGACCGTTCTCCGTGCATTCCGGCGAGTTCTCGGAGTCAGTCCGCGAGAGTATGCGCGTGCTCAGCGCATTTCTGCGTTTCGGGCAGCCCTTCGCCCGGCGGAACCCACGGTTGCAACGAGTCGTTCCAGACGCTTGTCCGACGATCGCGGTAAGCGAATCACAGATGCTATCTATGAGGCGGGGTTCGGATCATCGAGCCGTCTATACGAATCGAGCGCGAAGTCGCTCGGTATGAAGCCCACGGCTCTGCGCAGCGGAGGCGAGGGTCTCGCGATCCGATACACAATTGCGGCATGCGTTCTCGGCCGAGTGCTCGTCGCCGCAAGCGAGATTGGAATCTGCTTCATCGCGTTTGCAGCCACACACCCGGAAGCGGTTGCCGACCTGCGCAAGCGGTTTCCGAAAGCGCAGCTTTCTGAAGACAAGAAGCCGTCTGGATGGCTCGCCCAGGGAGTGGCCTTTGTTCTCAGCCAAACGACAGAGCATCCACTGGCTGCGACGTTTCCGCTCGACGTGCGCGCCACCGCGTTTCAGCAACGGGTCTGGAAGGCACTCCAGCAGATTCCTCGAGGAGAGACGCGAAGCTACTCCGACGTTGCTCGGGAGCTTGGCCGTCCGTCTGCGGTTCGCGCGGTTGCCGCTGCGATTGGGTCGAATCCGGTGGCCCTTGCAATTCCCTGCCACCGCGTTATCGGCCACAACGGCAGCTTGACTGGCTACCGCTGGGGACTGGATCGGAAGAAAAAACTGCTGAAGGCCGAGAGTTCGTCTCCGGCGAACGTGGCATTGGCTGCTTCTGTTAGGACTCAGCCGTCCAGGCGTCGACCGTAACCCATCGCTTCGCCGTGCCTGTTTGGGCGCGGCTCAGTAACTGATCAACGGCATTAATGGTATCCATCCGGTGGGCGCCCATGCCGCGGTGTCCGCCATCGTGCAGCAGAATGTTGGAGCCGCGCCGGCGCGCATTGTTGGCTGCGATTCCGGTTCCCATGTGCGTGACGATCGCATCTGTACCGATGGGGTCCCAGTCGTGGCAGGTCACGTTCCACATCACCGGCGTAAGGCCCAGATCCCGCGCAACCTGCAACACGACGGGCCGTCTGGAGCCAAATGGCGGACGAAAGATGCGGACCGGCTGGCCCGTGAGATCCTCGAGCACTGCACTGCAATCCGTGAGCTCCTGTCGAATCTTGCGTTGGGACTCGAACGCGAGCTTGGGATGACTCATCGTGTGGTTGCCGATCAGGTGACCTTCAGCCGCCGCGCGACGCACGATCTCCGGCCGCTGGCGCGCGAAGGCCCCCATCACAAAGAAGGTCGCGCGAACTCTGTGCTTGGCGAGAACATCGAGCAGGTGTGGCGTCGCCGCGTCGTTTGGGCCGTCGTCGAACGTCAGCGCTCGCTCGTCCGGATCATCGCCTGCAATCAGCGTTTCGCCGAACCACTGCGAAGTGGGCCACAAGGATGCATATGCAAGAGCGCCTCCCAGCAGCCCGATGACCGCAGTCGCAGCTGCGGTCGCACCCAGGCGACCCACCTAGTGCTTGCCTTTCGGATACTTCTCCTGAAGCAGGGCAAACACCTCTTCAGCGTGGCCCGCCGGCGTCACCTTCGGGAACACGTGCAGCAGACGCTGGCCCTCGCCCGTGTCGGGGCCAATAAGGTAAGTGGTGCGCTCGACTCCCGTCACCGGCTTGCCGTACATCGTCTTATCGCGCAGCAGACCGTAGCGCTTGATCAAGACCATCTCGGGATCGGCGAGCAGATCGTACGGCAGCTCGTACTTGTCCTTGAACTTCTTCTGAT
>DASUWP010000387.1:0-13912 GCA_036378335.1 Acidobacteriaceae bacterium
CTCGATCAGGTGCGCGCGTTCCGCCGTCCTGTATTTCTCAAATTGATGCCGTCCGGTGCGATTCTCTTCCATAAATTTCTTGGCGAAAGAACCGTCCTGAATTTCCGCGAGCAGCTTCTTCATCTCCGCGCGGGTCTGGTCGGTGACGATGCGCGGGCCGGCAGTGTAGTCGCCGTACTCAGCCGTGTCGGAGATCGAGTACCGCATGTAGCTGAGACCGCCGCGATACATCAGGTCCACGATCAGCTTTAGCTCGTGCAGACACTCGAAGTATGCCATCTCCGGCGCGTAGCCTGCCTCGACCAGCGTGTCGAAGCCGGCCTTTACCAGTGCGGATGTGCCGCCGCAAAGCACTGCCTGTTCGCCGAAGAGATCGGTTTCTGTCTCTTCCTTGAACGATGTCTGATAGACGCCGGCACGCGTGCAGCCGATGCCGCGCGCGTAGGAGAGCGCCAGCTTCTGCGCATTTCCAGTGGCGTCCTGCTGGATGGCGATGAGACCGGGAACGCCGCCACCTTCAATGAACACCTCGCGCACGCGATGTCCCGGCGCTTTGGGCGCGACCAGTGCGACGTCAATGTCGGCTGGCGGTTTGATGAAACCGAAATGGATATTGAAGCCGTGAGCGAAGAGCAGGAGTTTGCCTTTCGTCAAATGCTGCGCGATGTGCTCGGTGTAAACGGCAGCCTGCGTCTGGTCGGGAACCAGAATCATGATGACATCGGCCCATGCCGCGGCGTCGGCCACGCTGAGCACGGCGAGGCCGGCCTTCTCGGCTTTCGTGCGCGAGCGGCTTGTGGAACTGAGGCCAACGCGCACATCCACGCCAGAGTCCTTCAGGTTGAGCGAGTGGGCGTGACCCTGTGAGCCGTAACCGATGACCGCGACCTTTTTGGCCTGGATGAGGGAAAGGTCTGCGTCCTGATCGTGATAAACCTTGGGCATGATTGCTCCTTGGAAGCGAGTCAGCAAGTCAGCGAGTCAGCAAGAGGTCGTGCCGGTCGAGAATGGATCGCTGCGGTTCGATGTTGCGTTGAGTTGGAGAGGCGAGCGACAGAATTATGTCTCTTCCTCGTGCACGTCTTCAAATTGATTGGGAAGGATCTCGTCCCCAAGATTGCCGTTGAATTCCAGCTTACTGCCGAGGTCGGCTCCATTGCTATTGATGTTGGATTTGCTTCCAAGCGCGGAGAGCACGCGGCTGGTGTGATGACCGCGCCGCATGGCCATGCGTCCGGTACGTGAGACCTCCAGGATGGTGTAGCCGGACTCTGTAATGACCTGCACCAGCCCTTCGATTTTGCTGGAACTGCCAGTCATCTCCAGCATGATCGATTCCGGCGCCAGATCGACGACACGGGCACGAAAGACATTCGCCAGTTCAAAGATCTGCGAGCGCGAGTGCGACCCATTCGGCGTATCCGGCCCGACAGCGATTTTCATCAGGCAGAGCTCGCGGACGACAGCGGCGGACCGATCGACTTCATCGACATGAACCGTGGTCTCGAGTTTGTAGAGCGACGCCCGAATACGGTCGGCGGCATGCTCGTGCGCATCGCAGACGATGGTCATGCGCGAGGTGTCCGGCCGCTCCGATTCGCCGACGGTGAGCGAGACGATATTGATATTAAGCCGACGAAAGAGCGATGCGACGCGGGTGAGGACGCCGGGCTTGTCTTCGACGAGGGCTACGAATGTGTGCAGCATCACTCATCCTCCGCGGTCTCAAGCAGGGGATCGCGCTCAGGCCGGTGGACCATCTCGTGCAGTGCAGCGCCGGGCGCGATCATCGGGTACACGCCGTCTTCCTTCTCCACCTGGAAGTTGATCAGAAACGGCCGGCCGGAGGTTCGAGCTTTGGTGACGATCGGTGTCACGTCTTTACGTTGCGAGATGTGCGCGCCCTCGATTCCGTGGGCTTCGGCGAGTTTCACGAAATCCGGCGAAAGGATCGGTGAGGCAGAGTAGTTCTTCTCATAGAACGCCTCCTGCCACTGGCGCACCATGCCGAGAAAACCGTTGTTGATGACAGCGATATTGATGGCCAGGTTTTCCTGCACGATGGTCGAGAGCTCGGCCGCGGTCATTTGGAAACCACCATCCCCGGCGATCACCCAGACATCTTTCTGCGGGCACGCCGTCTTCGCGCCAATCGCCGCGGGCAGCGCAAATCCCATGGTGCCGAGACCACCCGACGTGACAAGTGTGCGTGGCGCCTCGTGTTTGAAATATTGCGCCTCCCACATTTGATGCTGGCCCACGTCGGTAACGATGATGGTGCTGTGTTCGCGTCCGGCGGCTTGCGCCTCGCGCCAGATATCGTGGATGACATGCGCGGCGTAGAGGTGGCCGTTGTCCGGCAGATTGATGATGTCGCGCACCGCTGCCGTGCCTTTGGATGCGTTGATCTGTCGCAGCCAGCCGCAGTCGGTTCGTTTGGGCAACAGCGGAAGCAGCGTTTCCAGCACGCCGCGCAGGTCGCCGATGAGCGCCACGTCAACCCGGACGTTTTTATTGATCTCCGAGGGATCGATCTCGATGTGGATCTTCTTCGCGTTCTGCGCGTAGTGAGTCAGATTCCCCGTGACCCGGTCATCGAAGCGCATGCCGAACGCGAGCAGCAGGTCCGCCTCCTGGATCGCATGGTTCACCCACGATTCGCCATGCATGCCCATCATGCCGAGATGCAGCGGATGCGCGGCAGGGAAGCTGCCGAGCCCGAGCAGCGTGGACGCGACGGGAATCTGCTGCGATTCGGCGAAGGCGAGCACCTGTTGCTCCGCGCCGGATTGCGTGATGCCATGTCCCGCGAGGACAACAGGCCGTTTTGCGGATTGGATCAGCGCGATGGCTTCGCGAATCGCGCTCGATTCGGCGCGAAGCATTGGATGAGGCCGCGCAGCCGCAGGAGCAGCGGATGCAAACTCGAACGACGCCGTCGCCTGCTGCGCGTCCTTCGTGATATCGATGAGCACCGGACCGGGACGGCCGGATGTGGCGATTTGGAAAGCAAGCCGAATGGTGCGGGCGATGTCCTCCGCGCGCGTGACGAGAAAGTTGTGCTTCGTGATCGGCAGCGTGATGCCGGTGATATCGACTTCCTGGAAAGCATCCGAGCCCAACACCTTCGACGAAACCTGCCCGGTAATCGCGACGATCGGAACCGAATCGAGCATCGCGGTCGCGATGCCGGTGACGAGATTGGTTGCGCCAGGACCGCTGGTCGCCATGCACACGCCCACGCGGCCGGAGGCACGCGCGTATCCGTCGGCCATGTGAGCAGCGCCCTGTTCATGGCGCACAAGAATGTGGCGGATAGGGAACTTGCGCAGCGCGTCATAGATAGGCAGGATGGCGCCACCCGGATAGCCAAAGACCTCGCGTACGCCTTCGCCCTCGAGTGTCGCCCAGACGATCTCCGCGCCGGTGAGGACGGTGTTGCCGACACCGCTCAGGGCTGCCTTGTCTGCGCCGGAATCGTGTCGTTGCCTGCTCATCGGTAGTCCTTTCTTTGCGTTCGTTTCGCGGATTTCTGTTCGAGACTAGCTTGTGACCGCACCGAGCGATGCCGAGCTGACGCTCTCGGCATATTTGCGGAAGACGCCTGCTTTGAAACGTGGCTCCGGCGCTTTCCACGACTTCAGCCGGTTCGCAATCTCTGCATCCGGAACTTCGAGCGTGAGTTTGCGATTCGGAATGTCAAATACGATCGAGTCTCCTTCCCGCACCGCGGCAATCGGGCCGCCAAGCTGCGCCTCGGGCGCGACATGTCCGGCCATCAGGCCACGCGTGGCGCCGGAGAAGCGGCCGTCGGTGAGCAGCGCGACTGTTTCGGAAAGCTCGGGAATGCCCTTGATGGCTGCGGTCACAGCGAGCATCTCGCGCATGCCGGGGCCGCCGCGTGGTCCTTCGTAGCGGATCACCAGCACATCATTCGGGTTGATCTTGCCTGCCTCCACTGCAGCGAAGCAGTCGTCCTCACTGTCAAAGACGCGCGCGATCCCGCGATGGAAGATGCGCTCATGACCTGCGACCTTGACCACGCACCCCTCGGGCGCGAGATTGCCTTTGAGAATCACGAGACCGCCGGTGGGCTTCAGCGCCTGATCCCACGCGCGAATCACCGGCTGCTTGGGCGTTTCAACCGCCGCCGCCGCCTCTTCCTGCAGCGTCTTGCCCGTGACCGTCATGGTGTTGTGCAGCTGGCCGCGTTCGAGCAGCCGCTTCGCCAACACACGCGAGCCACCGGCGTCCTGGTAGTCTTTTGCAACGTACTTGCCGCCCGGCGTGAGATCGCAGATCAGCGGGGTCTTCTCGCTGATGCGGTCAAAGTCATCCATATTGAGCTTCAGCCCCATTTCGCTCGCGATGGCGATGAGGTGGAGGACAGCATTGGTCGAACCACCGGACGCGCAAACGGCGCTGATCGCATTTTCCAGCGCCTCTTGCGTGATGATCTTCGAAGGCCGCAGATCATTGCGAACCAGATCCATAATCAACCGGCCGGCCTGGCGGCTGGCATCCGCCTTATCTGCAGCCATTGCCGGAACACCGCTGATTTGTATGGGCGAGATGCCGAGAAACTCGCCGGCCATGGCCATGGTGTTTGCGGTGAATTGGCCTCCGCAGGCACCGGGTCCGGGGCAGGCCGCAGCTTCGACCGCCTCGAGCTGGTCATCGTTGATCTTTCCCGCGGCATGCGAGCCGATCGCCTCGAATACGTTCTGGATGGTGATGTCGACCATTGAACCGTCGGGCTGCTTCAACTTGCCCGGGGCAATGGAACCGCCGTAGAGCATGAGGCCGGGAATGTCCAGCCGGCACATCGCCATGATGGTTGCCGGCATATTTTTGTCACAGCCGGCGATACAAATGATCCCGTCAAAGAGATTGCCGCGGGCAACCAACTCCACTGAGTCGGCAATGACCTCGCGCGAGATCAGCGAAGCCTTCATGCCCTGCGTGCCCATGGTGATGCCATCGTGAATGGTGATGGTGTTGAATTCCATTGGCGTGCCGCCCGCTTCGCGCACCCCCTGCTTCACCGCGGCGGCTACGTCGCGCAGATGGAAGTTGCAGGTGCCGATCTCCGTCCATGTATTGGCGATGCCAATGATCGGCTTGTGAAGATCTTCCTTGCTGAATCCGACGGCGCGAAGGTAAGAGCGCGCCGCGGCGCGGGACGGGCCTTCGGTGAGGGCGATGGAATTCTTCTTGCCGGTGCCTGCGCCGTTTTTCGTTGCTTCCTGAGCCATGAGCTAGCGGTTCTCCGATGTCGCTGTTGCGGGCGCGTCCGGCTTGGGAGCAAGCCAGAAAGCGGCGTCATGTTTGTGTTCGTAGGTGTCGAGTGCTGCCGCATATCGCAGCGTCAGCCCGATATCGTCGAGGCCGTTCAGCAAGCAGTATTTGCGGAAGGGGTCAATATCGAAGTGCGCCTGGAATCCCTGATCGTCCTTCACCGTTTGCTGCTCGAGATCGATGGTGATTGTGTGTTTCGGGTTAGCACTCGAGCGCGCAAGCAGCGTCTGGACCTCATCTTCCGTGAGGCGCGCCAAGATGAGGCCATTCTTGCCGGCGTTCGAGAAAAAAATATCCGCAAACGAGGGCGCGATGACCGCGCGGAAGCCAAACTGCTGGATGGCCCACGCGGCGTGCTCGCGGGAGGATCCACAGCCGAAGTTCTTCTCCGTGATCAGGATCTTCGCGTTCTGATGCTCGGGTTTGTTCAGCACGAAGTCCGGATTAGGCTGGCCGACGTTTGGCCCGCTCTGAATGCGGCGCCAGTCATAGAAGAGAAAATCTTCGTAACCGGTGCGCTCGATCCGCTTCAGGAACTGCTTGGGGATGATCTGATCGGTATCGATGTTGGGCAGCGGCAGCGGTGCGGCCGTGCTGGTTAGTATGCGGATGGCTTCCATTTAACGCGCACCTCCCTGGGCGAGTACCGGCTCTTCAGGAGCGGCGTTTTCCGTAGGCGGCCACTTGCGAATATCGGTGAGATGGCCGGTAACTGCAGCGGCCGCGGCCATCGCGGGCGAGAGAAGATGCGTGCGTCCACCGCGCCCCTGGCGACCTTCGAAGTTGCGGTTGCTCGTGGAGGCGCAGCGCTCACCCGGCTGCAGGATGTCAGGGTTCATGCCCAGACACATGGAACATCCCGGCTCGCGCCACTCGAAACCGGCAGCACGAAAGACTTGATCGAGCCCCTCTGCCTCCGCCTGTTTCTTCACCCGCTGCGACCCGGGAACGACCATCGCTCGCACCGTTGCCGCGACGTGGTGTCCTTGCACAACGGCTGCCGCAGCGCGCAGATCGCTGATGCGAGCGTTGGTGCATGAGCCGATGAAGACGCGATCGACGGCGATATCCTCGATGCGGATGCCCGGCGTCAGATCCATATATTCGAGGGCGCGGGCGTAGCTCTTGCGATCGGCTTCGCTGCGCGCGTCGT
This sequence comes from Acidobacteriaceae bacterium, assembly GCA_036378335.1. Classification (GTDB taxonomy): domain Bacteria; phylum Acidobacteriota; class Terriglobia; order Terriglobales; family Acidobacteriaceae; genus KBS-83. Next base: position 6,452 of record DASUWP010000387.1, read on the forward strand.
CCGCGGAGGGAACTGTGGCGTCCACCCGCGTGACCATCCCCGGCGATGTTCCCCAGGTCACGCTGGGTGCAAGCTCTGCCGCATGGATCGTCATCTCGCGATCGAAGAGCGCGCCGTCATCTGAGCGCAAAGTGCGCCAGTGGGCAACAGCCTCATCCCACGCCGCACCCTGCGGCGCAAACTGGCGGCCCTTTAGATATGCGAAGGTCGTCTCATCGGCGGCGATCATCCCGGCACGCGCACCTGCTTCGATGCTCATGTTGCAGATGGTCATCCGCTCTTCCATGGAAAGCCCGCGGATGGTGGAGCCTGCGTATTCGACGACATAGCCCGTAGCGCCGTCCGTGCCAATGCGGCCAATGATGTCGAGAATGATGTCTTTCGCGGTGACGCCATGGGGTAGCTTGCCTTCGATATTGATGCGGAAGGTCTTCGGCTTCGATTGCGGCAGCGTTTGCGTTGCCATCACGTGTTCGACTTCAGAGGTGCCGATGCCGAAGGCCAGCGCGCCGAAGGCGCCGTGCGTCGACGTATGCGAGTCGCCGCAGACGATGGTCATGCCGGGCTTGGTAGCGCCCAGTTCGGGGCCGATCATATGCACGATGCCCTGGGCCGCATCCTGCACATCAAAGAACTCGATGCCGAACTCCGCGCAATTGCTGCGCAGCGCGTTCACTTGCCGCGCGGAGATCTGATCGGCAATGACCAGCCGGTCCTGCGCGCTGGTGGTGGGAACGTTGTGATCGACCGTCGCGATGTGACGGTCCGGACGGCGCAGCTTACGGCCAGCCAGGCGTAGACCATCGAAGGCCTGCGGCGACGTCACTTCGTGGACAAGATGAAGGTCGACGTAGATAATTGTGGGCTCGCCCGTCGGCTCGGCGACGACATGCTGCTGCCAAACCTTTTCGAAGAGTGTTTGTGGCCCGAGTGTTTGCGGGTGGGACATCGGTTCGCTTTCCTTTTGTAACGAGTGCAGTTTCCTATACGGCGTGCAGAGACTGGTGGCGGTCGAGCGTATCGTTCAGAATCGCGTTGACGTGCGCCCCCATCTCCTCCGTGGAGGTAGCGGGCTGCCGGACATCCGCAGCGCGCAAAAGATCGGCACTGCGATACCCACGTTCGAGCACCGTGCGCACGGCGGACTCTACGGCCTGTGCTTCTGCTTCCAGATGTGCCGTATGACGCAGCAGCATGGCCGCGGTCAGGATAGCGCCGAGCGGATTAGCGATGCCTTTTCCGGCTATGTCCGGCGCAGAGCCGTGGACCGGCTCATATAAATTGATAGCCCCGCCGACGGTGGCAGAAGGCAGCATGCCGAGAGAGCCGGTGATGACTCCGGACTCGTCCGAGAGAATATCGCCAAAGAGATTCTCCGTGAGCACAACGTCGAAGTTGCGCGGGGTATTCATCAGGTGCATTGCGCACGCGTCGACATATTGATGTTCGAGCGTGATATCGGGATACTGCGCAGCAATTTCCGTGACCGTGGCGCGCCAGAGCTGCGAGACTTCGAGCACGTTCGCCTTGTCCACCGAGGTGACTTTCTTGCGCCGGTTGGACGCGAGCTGGAATGCGACCCGCGCCACACGCACAATCTCATCACGGGTGTAGCGCATCGTGTTCCAGGCAGAGTTCGATTCGCGCTGCCAGGCACGCGGCTGTCCGAAGTACAGGCCGCCGAGCAACTCGCGTACAAACAGTATGTCCGCGCCTTCGATCACCTCCGGTCGCAACGGCGAGTTGGCGGCGAGAGCAGGGTAGGCAAAGGCAGGGCGCAGATTGGCGAAGCCGCCTAGCGCCTGACGCAACTGCAGCAGCCCGGCCTCCGGCCGGCGATCTGGTGGCAGCGCATTAAATTCGTTGCCGCCAACCGCGCCCAGCAGCACAGCGTCACTCGCCAGCGCCGCGTCGAGCGTCTTCTGCGGCAGCGGGCTGCCTTCTGCGCGAATCGCCGCGCCGCCGATCGGCGCTTCGGCGAAGTGGAAGTCGTGACCGCCGACTTCTGCAACGCTGCGCAGCACCTTTACTGCCTCGCGCGTCACTTCGGGGCCGATGCCATCACCGGCGACAACCAAGATCTTCAATTTCATTCGGGCTCTCCTAAGCCTCAGCCATGGCGCTGGCCGTCGTGCCCGCCTGCGTTGCCAATGCGACCAGGTCCTGGTCGTAGATGGCCTTCTTGCGATCTGCGAGTTCGACGAAGCGATGATAGAACTGGTCGAGCGCCGCCGCGTCCAGCGTGTGGCCAAGCTCCTTCAATCGGTGAGCCAGGGCGTGGCGGCCGGAGTGCTTGCCCAGCACCATGCTGTTCGAGGGCACCCCTACGGAAGCGGGCGTCATGATTTCGTACGTCAACGGATTGGCCAGCATGCCGTGCTGGTGAATGCCCGCTTCGTGTGCGAAGGCATTCGCGCCCACGACTGCCTTATTCGGTGCGGGGCGGAAGCTGATGCGCTCGCCCAGCATCTGGCTGGTCACATAGAGGCGCTCGTTCTTGAGTGAGTTGGGATGGGGATATTTGTCGCGCCGCACCATCAGTGCTGCGGCAATCTCTTCCAGCGCAGCGTTGCCGGCGCGCTCCCCGATGCCATTGATCGTGCATTCGATCTGGCGCACACCGCCCTCGATGGCGGCCAGGCTGTTGGCGACCGCCATTCCGAGATCGTCATGGCAATGCGCGGAGAGTGTGATGTTGGCCACCACAGGGACGCGGCTGCGGATCTCGCGGAACAACTGCGCGTAGTCGTTCGGCGTGGAGTAGCCAACGGTGTCGGGCAGGTTGATCGTGGTTGCGCCGGCTTCGATGGTGGCGGCGACCAGTTGCGCAAGGAAATCGATATCGCTGCGGGTGGCATCCTCGGCGGAGAACTCCACGTCATCCACATAGGTACGCGCCTGGAGCACGGCGGCGGTCGCGTGATCGATCGCTTGCTGGCGCGACATCTTCAGCTTGGCTTCGAGGTGCAGGTCCGAGCTGGCGAGAAAAGTGTGAATCCGGGGACGCTCTGCGAGATCGAGCGAGTGCGCGGCGCGTTCGACATCGAGCGTGCGTGCGCGAGCCAGGGACGCAATGACCGGGCGGCGGACCGCCTGGCTGATGGCGCGGATCGCCTGGAAATCGCCTTCGGAGGAGATCGCGAAGCCGGCCTCGAGAATGTCCACGCCTAAATCATCCAGCGCATGGGCCATTTCGATCTTTTCCGGCGTGCTCATGCTGCAGCCCGGGGACTGTTCGCCGTCACGCAGCGTAGTGTCAAAGAAGACGATACGATCCTGCGGCGTTCCCGCTGTCTCACTATGCGTCATGTGCGCTCCTCAACTGAATCATGCGGGAAAAACGTCCATAAAGCAAATTTATTGTTCTTGGAATTACGATTAGTTTGACTTATAGTGGCTAACGTTTAGCTGTCTCGCATCCGCATACCTTATGGACCTACAGCAACTAGAGACGTTTCTCGCGGTGGTGGAGGAGCGCAGCTTCTCGCGTGCAGCGCAGCGTCTTTTGCGAACGCAGCCTGCAGTGAGCCAGGTGATCCGCAAGCTGGAGGAAGAGTTGGGCGAGCCGCTCTTTGAGCGGGCGCTTCGTGACGGTTCACTCACCGCAGCGGGTGAGGTGCTGCGCACCTACGCCGAGCGGCTTGTGGGATTGCGAGCAGAGGCAGCAAGCGCCGTGCGCGAGTTGAAGACGCTCGAGCGCGGACACCTGAATGTCGCGGCCAATGAGTACACGACCTTATATCTGTTGCCGCTGCTGGATCGTTTCCGGCACATTTCGCCGCACATTTCGCTCGCGGTGCAGCGTTCCCTCGCCAGCCGCATTCCGGATGACCTGTTGGCTCGCCGGGCTGAGCTTGGGGTGCTCTCATTCCGGCCCGACCCGGATCAGTTCCGCTCCATTCTGGTGTATTCGGATGCGGTTGCATTCCTGGTTCATGCCAATCATCCGCTGGCTGGACGTCGCCGCGTGCATCTGCGCGAGTTGGGCGCACAGCATTTTGTGGCGCACAATGTTGCCTCGCCGCTTCGCCGGCAGATCATCGCGACTTTTGCTCAGCATAAGACCCCTCTCAATATTGGAGTGGAGTTGCCCAGTCTGGAAGCAGTGAAGCGCTTTGTGGCCATGGGCAACGGCGTTGCGTTCCTGCCTGAGCTTGCGGCCGCGCGTGAAATTGAATTGGGCGAACTGGTGAAGGTTCCCATTGCCGAGGTCAAACTCGATCGTCAGCTTCGCCTGGTACACCGTCGCGCGGGAACGCTCTCGCACTCAGCGATGGCATTTTTGCAGGCGGTGCGCGCGTTCTCCGTCGACCGCGGCAAGCCTTATCTGTATACGGTTGAGCCGGATTCGAGCGATTGAGAGCAAGGAAACCTCGACCCGGGACGCCAGGGCGGGCGAGTGACAGGTACAATTGGGCAGAACGCCAGGATCATCCTGTAGTGACTTCCGCCCGTCCGGGGGGCCGGTGCAAATCTGCGCTGCGCTCCACGCTTGAGGTTCAGGACCGAATGAAGAAGATTTCGTTGCTGTTTCTGTTGTTGCCGATCGTGGCAACGGCAAGTTTTGCGCAGGAAAGCCGTCAGGACGCTAGTGTGAGCGGCACCGTCGTATTCCCACCGTATGTAACCGGGCAGGGCGTGTATCAATCCGGATGTCTGGCGCCCAGTATTGCTACCAGCGCAGTCAATTCCACGTCATCAGGCGGAGGCACCTGCTACGGCCCCGGGGTCCTCGCCAGCTATCGCTACATGGTGACGCCCCGCAGTGCGCTTGAAGTGAACTATCAGTGGTCGCAGTTCTACACCAACTACATCGCCAACGTGAATAACGTGAACATCCATACGCGGATGCAGGAAATCTCAGCCGCCTACGTGTTCAACTTCACCTTTCGCAACTGGAATCCCTTCCTCGAAGCAGGTCCGGGCGGATTCATCTTCTCCGCGCTGGATGATCGCGGAACCCAGCAGTTCAACCCCAAGCGGACCACGAACATCGGGGCACTCTATGGCGGCGGTATCGCTTATGAGCTCAGCCCGAGCTTCGATATCCGCGCCGAGTACCGCGGCATCATCATGAAAGCGCCGGACTTCGGCTTCAGCCAGTTCGACACCAAGCGCTACTACAACATCAACGCTCCGGCGATCGGTATTGCGTACCACTTCTGATCCCGTCCACTTTTGACTCGAGGAGTAACGGCCCGGCGACCCTGCCGGGCTTTTTCTCGCGCGCAGACAGCTCGTACTGAGGCGAGCGCGTGACGAGCCACAAATGTGCAGTTCATTCGCGGACCTTTGCGCGAGCCCGATTTCCGCGTGTTTGAGCAAAGACGGGACGACAGTAGCCCAGAAATACAAATGCCCCAGGGGGCCTGGGGCATTCTTGTGGGACCGCTGGAACGCTTAGAAAATCCGGTAAGAGGCTCCGACCGCAAATCCGTTGGGCGTCAATCCGTTCGGACGATTCACCAGAGGGATCGGTGTAGGATCGGGCGGTCCGACGAACCCCGGCCAGATCTGATATTCGTACTCGGCGCGCAGGTAAATCCGCCGCGTCAAACGGTAATCCAGGCCTCCGCCAAGGGCGATATCGAAGTAAGTGCCATGCGCCGCATTGCCGGGGAAATTGAAGTAGCCTACGCCGAACAACGCTTTGCCCGAAAATGTATAGCGCTTGTGGTGATAGCTGTACCTCGGTCCCACCAAGTAGTTGTCCTCATGAATATTGGACAGCTGGTTAAAGCGGTGGAAGCGTACCTCTGCCTCTGCTCCGAGACGGGGAGTGAGATTGTAATCGGCATAGGCACCGATCCCATACAGCCGTTGCCAGCCATAATCGGGATCGAAATCCGAGAAGGTACCGCCGACGTACAACTGTTGATTGCCGCCCTTGCCGGCTGCTACGACCTGGGCGCGACCAATCGTCGGGAGAAGCAGGAGAGCGGCGAACAAAAGAAATTTTTTCGTCACAAATTATCTCTCGAAACAGCCAGATTCCAGATGTACAACAAGGCGGGTCTGGTGACCCGCCTGCCACAGCGTGGGATAACTAATGCGCGAGGGCGAAGTTCGTTGCGTCGCCGCCGCGTTGGGGGTGTTCATCAACCTACTGCTGCGGTTGTGCGGCTGGCTGCGCGCTTGCCTGATCGGGCTGAGCGGGCTGCTGCTGCGTGGATGCCTCGGCGCCGGTAGCGCTCTGTGCCTGATCGTAGCGAACCAGCTTGTAATAAACCGGTGTCACCTCGAATGGCATTTTATCGCGAGCGTTCAGCAGTACAGGCGCCGTTGTTTTCAAGGTATACACCTTGTCATCCCAGGCGTCGGTGCGCAGACGGCTGCCCAATGGAAGAGCTGCGATCTGATCCAGCTTGTCCTGGTCCAACTTGGGGGCGCGCTTCTGGATCGCGATCATCCACGGCTGGCCGGTTGAATCGAGCATGGAATCGCCGAGCCGCGGCGTGTTCAGAGCGCTTAGCTCCTTCTCCCGCTGCTGCAGCTGCGCGAAGTACAGGCCGGCGTTGCCCATCTTGTCTTTGTAGATGGACTTGTCGATGAGAACTACGGCCTTCTTCGCGGCCTCGATATCATCCGCATCGGTGTGGTGCATCTGGATGCGCTCGAAGGTCGACTCGTCGGGGAAGAGCAGCCGGTCGTTGAACGCGTACTTGGTATCGATGTGGTGTCCCAGCACGATGTGCGCAAGCTGGAAGGAGAGCACCGAGGCCAGCGCTTCTTCTGTCGGCAGCGTGTCTACCAGGCCCTTGCTGAGGATGATGGTGTTACCCACCGCAATCGATTCCAGCGGCGTGGTCAGCATCACGCGGCAGTGCACCGGAGAGGCGAGCTCGATGTTGTTGCCGATGATGATGTTATTCGTAACCTGCTCGAGAACCTTATCGAAGTCGCTGGGGGCTGCGAGCAGACCGGCCTGCGTCAAACGATCAAGAACGTTCTCTTCGGCCTGCGAGATCCATTCACGCTGCGCCTGGAGCGGGCTCACGTCCTCGGAGTTCTGGCTCTGATCAGTTACGTCGTCGATCTTCACCGATTCGTTGTCGGACTGATGGGTCGGCACCTTCAGCGAGTAGCCCCAGATGGAGGTGTGCGCCTTGAAGGAAACCGGATGCTCCTTGTCTTTTCTGGAAGTTTCTTCGACGTAAACGCCCACCGGTAGCCAGACGCCGGGCTGCAGGTTCTGACGCCAGCTATCGAAGTGGAAGTAGTCGTTGTCGTCGGCCTTATCTGCCATCTCGCCGCCGGTGTAGGTGCCGTTGAAGCGCACTACGTTGCCGGAGTCGTCGTCCACCCAGATACGACCAGTGAAGCGGCCGTTGCCGAGACCCGCCTTGGGATGCACGTCGAAGACATCGCAGCGAACGGTGCCGAGGAAGGCCTTGCGAACGAAGATGAAGTCATAATGCTGCTGATCGAAGCCGCTGGGGTCGATGAACATCATCTCCAGGA
>DASUWP010000388.1:0-7177 GCA_036378335.1 Acidobacteriaceae bacterium
CCGAGATGATTTAGAAAAGCATGAGTTCATGATGGGCACCGAGCGAGGCCGTCTAGCCGTCTCGCTCGACATGCTCACCGACGCGCTCATCCTCATCGGCCAGCACGGCGTCTACTGCGTCTCCAATCGCAACCCCACCAAGCCCGCGCTCGATCTGCAAGCGGTCCTCGACCAGATCAACGGCGCCAAGCAGCTCATCCAATCCACCATGAGCGAGCTCGAACGCAAGCGCGATCAGCGCTGAAAAACAGGGTTGGGGTGCCGTTGTCAATTGCCGCGGCGGGCTCCCGAAAATTCTCGTCACTCGACTGGACGGTAGCAGAAACAGACGCATCTGCTGCTCCAACAGCCGCTCATGTAAAATCACAACTGCGCGCCCGTAGCTCAGCTGGATAGAGCGATTGCCTCCGGAGCAATAGGTCGGGAGTTCGAATCTCTCCGGGCGCACCATCCTTCTCCATTAGCTTCAGACATTTCTACCGCGTCATCCGCACCGGCAATTGCGCCTTTGGACCACAATGCCAAATAGTGTGCTCGCTTAAAGCCGGGAAGCCGGGCGCGAATCCCGTCATTCGCACTCGCATGAGTGATTTAGTCAGATCACAGATTCGCATTTGCCGCAGCATTCTTAGAGAAAGGAAAACAGTGAAAAGAGAAGCCGGAATTTTCGCTGGAGCAGTCATGGTCGCGGCGATACTGTGCTCGATCAGCATGGCGCAGCCGAGTTCATCTCGCACTGAAACCCTCCAGAGCAAGCGAGCTTCTGGTGATACCACCCTGAATCTGGATCCTCAGTCGGCGTTCTGGGGCGAGGCTCCCCCGATCTCTTTCGATGGCGATACGTATGGGCGGGCCGTGCCACGATTGACCACAGAGATACGCTCTCGTTGGACGGATTCCAGCTTGTATCTCCTTTTCGTCTGTCCGTACCAGGATTTGAATCTGCATCCCTCGCCGCAAACGAAGAGTGATACGCACCAACTGTGGAATTGGGATGTCGCCGAAATCTTTATCGGCTCAGACTTCCAGCACATACATCGCTACAAGGAATTCGAATTATCGCCGCAGGGTGAATGGCTCGATTTGGACGTGGACCTGGATCAGCCGCATCGGGAGGATGGCTGGAAGTGGAACTCCGGTTTTGAAACCGCGGCGCGCATCGATGCTGAACGGAAAGTCTGGTATGGAGCGATGCGCATCCCGTTCTCTGCCATCGATCCAAAGCAACCTCACTCCGGCAACAAGTTTCGCGCGAACTTCTTCCGAAGCCAGGGAGCGTCGCGACAATTGTTGGCCTGGCAGGCGCCTATGGGCGAATCTTTCCACGTACCCGAACGGTTTGGCATTCTGGAATTGATGCAATAGCGCCTACTCGTCCCGCAGCGCCTCTACTGGTGGTATGAGCGATGCCCGCCAGGCTGGAATGTAGGAGGCCGCCGCGCCGATAAGGCAAAGCACGAGCAGGACGCCCGCGTAGGTCCACGCATCGGATGTCCCCACACCAAAGAGAAACCCGGAAAGCAGGCGGCCGGTCAGCGCTGAGAGCACGAGCCCTGCGGAGAGCCCAATCACGATCATCGCTGCTCCCTGCCGCAGCACCATCTGCGAGACGGAGGCGCGTGGCGCGCCGAGTGCCAGCCGAATGCCGATCTCGCGCCGCCGGTACCCAACCAGTTGCGCCAGCACGCCATAGAGGCCGGTGATGACCATCAGGGCTGCGAGCGTGGCAAAGGCGCCCGTGATGTACAGACCGAGACGGTTGGTGAAGTCGCTCTTGTTCACCGTCTCGCTCAGCGTCTCGAAGTTGTCGAGCGCGTAGTCGGGCGCCTGCTCGCGGAAGACGGAGCGCGCGACGGGCGCCACCGCGACATCGCCGCGCGTCTTCACCAGGATATTCACGATCGTCTTCAGCAGCGCGGGATAGAAAAGCGACGTGGTTGGAATCTGCTGGTACGGGAGCAGCAGCGTGGGAGCTGCCGACTTGCCGATGGCCTCGTCCTTCTGGTCGCCAAGGACGCCGACGATGGTGTAGGGCTTGATCATCCCAGTGTCTTTGCCACCGAGATCGATCTGGTGGCCGAGCGGGTCGCGATTCTGGAAGACCTCTCGCGCCAGCGCCTGGTTGATGACGATGACGTAAGGCGCTGTGGCCGTATCGCTCTCGCTGATCATGCGGCCGCGCAGCACCGGGGTGCCTAGCAGGTGCGCATAGTCGGGGCTCGCGGCCGACATGCGCGCCCTGTAGCTATGCGCATCATCCTTCGGTTCACCGAGGATGCTCAGGCTGGTATGCATGTCGATGCCGGAGAGCGGAGGCGCGGTGACCAGCGCGGCATCCTCAACGCCAGGGGCGTGGCGAAGGCGATCGAGCACCGGTCCGTAGGTACTCACCGCGACCGAGACCGGCGCATGCTCCGTGTCGGTGGAAACAGCCATACCGGAGAAGCCGGCAGCATCCGCCGGCATTACAGTAAACCCGGTGATGCGTTCGGTGGTGAAGCCGAGATCGGTGTGCTGCAGATTCCAGAGCGTATGGAAGAGCAGGCCCGTAGCAATCAGCAGCAACGTGGAGAGTGCAACTTCTCCGATGACGAGCGCGTGCGTCAGTTTATTGCTGACGCTGCGTGTGCCCAATCCGCGCGATGCCGTCTGCAGGGCGCGCTGCGGATGCGTGCGTGCGACCAGAATCGCCGGAAGCATCGAGGAAAGCACCGTCGCGATCGTGGCGATGGCAGCCAGCACCAGGATCACAGTCCAATCCAGCGTGATTGACTCCGCACGGGGAACGGTATCCGGCGGCAGCCGGTGTACTGCCTGGAGCATCAGCCAGGCGAGCGCGATCCCAAGGCCGCAGCCAACTGCTGAAAGCAATCCACCTTCCACCAGCATGCCGCGGATGAGGCGCCCCCGCGGCGCGCCCAGCGCCGAGCGGACAGCGAACTCCTGCTGCCGCCCAAGGCAGCGCGCGATCATGAGATTCGCGACGTTCGCGCAGGCGATCAGCAGCACCATGCCCAATGCAGCGACCAGCCCCAGAAAGACCGGGCGTACTTCGCCTGTGACCGTCTGCAGGTAGGGAATCGCGTGCAGCGCGAGCTTGCTATTTGAAGACTTAGGGTTTGCCGCTCGAATGCTCCGTGCGGTGCGATCAAGTTCGGCCTGCGCCTGCGACTGCGTCACGCCCTGCCGGAGCTGGCCCAGGATGTAGTCAAAGGAGTAGCCGCGCTCCGTCAGCATGAGCGACGTGGGCTGCATAGGCAACCAGATTCCTTTGCGCATATCCTTTCCCATGGATTCCGGGAAGCGGAACGACGCGGGCATCACCCCCACCACCGTGCGCGCCTGGTTGTTCACCCGGATAGTCTGACCCAGGATGGCTGGATTGGCATGGAATGCCTCGCGCCATAGCCCCTCGGAGAGCAAAACGACCTTGGGTCCGTTGGCTTCGCCCTCTTCCCTGGTGAAGGTGCGGCCCGCGAGCGGCTGCACGCCGAGCATCGAGAAGATGTTTGGGCTGACGTTGGGTGAGGCGACCGACGTCGGCGCGACATCGCCCTCGACCACAGTGGATGGGGAGGACCCCGCAGCAGCATTCTCTTGAACATTCCCCTGAACCACGCCGATGTCTTCTGAATAGATGGCGACCTGGGAGAAGCTGTGGGTGGTCTGATCGCGAACGTCCTTGTAGTTCAGCCAGGAGGTAGACGAAGGCCGGAGCTCGTTGGTGGGGTTGATGAGGGTCAAACGGTCCGCACCGGCATAGGGAAGCGGTCGCAACAGCACGTCCTCCGCAACGGTAAACATAGCGGTGTTGGCGCCAATGGCTAGCGCAAGCGTGACAATCGCCAGCGCAGCAAAGCCGGGGGAAAGACGAATCTGGCGAAACGCGTGGCGCAGATCCTGCAGCAGACCGGACATGACTCACCTCGAAAAACAAGCATACGGAAACTCTCTTCGAATGCACGCAGGGAGCCGTTCCAATGCCTCCGAAGTACGGCAGTCTCGGCGGGAAAAGAAGACCGGTATGTCCGCACCCGGCCAAAGCTGTCCGAAAGTGAACACGCGAATCCGGAACAAAGCCCTTCGGCCGCGAATCAGATATCGGCGACAATATCGCCTGACGCACGACTCAGTACGGAGCCCACATGATCCTTGGTCCCGCAACCACAGCGCTGCATGAAATCAAGGAATCGGACTACGTGCGCTTTTCTGTGCTCGCGCTCTCTTCGATCTTCTTTCTGGTCGATCCATTCGCGGCCATCGGAACCTTCATGGCCATCACCGCCGGCGAGGATAAGAAGAGCCGTGGCCGCACTGCCCGGCGGGGCGCCATCACCTGCTTTATCGTGCTGACCAGCTTTGCCCTGATCGGCAAGCTGATCTTCCGGATGTTCGGCATCACCCTACCGGCATTTGAGATCGCCGGCGGTCTCATCCTGTTGCTGATCGGCATCGACATGCTAGAGGCGAAGCGCTCGCCAACTCAGGAGTCCTCGGGTGAGACCGAAGAGGCGGCAGCGAAGGACGATGCCGGCATCATGCCGCTGGGCATTCCGATGTTGAGCGGACCGGGCGCCATTTCGAGCGTGATGGTGCTCGTCGGCCAGGCAACAAAATTGTGGGAGTGGGCCGCCATCCTGGGCTCGATCGCCATTACCGCCTGGGCCAGCTACGGTGTATTGGTCGGCGCAGACCGCATCCGTAAGGTGATGGGCGATACCGGTATCCGCATCCTGGTACGCATCATGGGACTGCTGCTGGTCGCTCTAGCAGTGCAGTTCTTCGTCAACGGGTTGACGGATCTCGGTGTGATCGCAAGACAGTAGCAGCCGCGGATAGGGCCAGCTTCATCGAATCAGAGTGAGTTGCAAGAGACGCGTCATGCCAAAACATCTGTGCCAGATAAACAAAACAATGGAAGCGAAATCAGTGAACCTTTGGACGAGAAAACTGTTGCCGGCAGCGTTGCTGCTGCTGGTTCCGTTCGATGGTTGGGCGCGTTTCAACCCGCGACCCTGCAAGAACGCCTTCACCGAACAGCAGGAGACCACCGAGGGACAGAAAGTGGCCGCCGAAGTCTGGAAGCAGATGCCGGTGCTGCCGGATTCTGACCCTGTGAGCCGCTATGTACAACAGCTCGGCGCGCGATTGGTCGAATACGCCCCGGGATACAAGTGGCCTTACAACTTCCACGTGGTGAATGTAGAGGACATCAACGCCTTCGCGCTGCCCGGCGGAGCGATCTTTGTAAATGTAGGAACGATTCAGGCGGCGGAGACGGAGGCCCAGCTTGCCGGCGTCATGGCGCATGAGATCTCGCACGTGGCACAGCGTCACTCCACCTGCAACATCACCAAACAACGGACACCCAGCCTGCTGGCCGGCCTGGGCCAGATCGCCGCCGGCATCGCCTTGCCGGGAGCAGCCGGCGCAGTGGTGCAACAGGGTATCGGGATGACCGCCGGGCTTTCGTTCCTGAAAATGTCGCGCGAGAGCGAGAAGCAGGCGGACCTGATGGGCACCGACATCCTCTACGACGCGGGATACGATCCGCGGGCGCTGCCGCAGTTCTTCGAGGTGATCCAAGGCAAGTACGGTGAAGGCGGCTCGCAGTTCCTGAGCGATCACCCCAATCCAGGAAACCGTGTCGGTTACGTGAACGACGAAATCGATACGCTGCCGCCTCGTGCTCACTATGTAAAGACCAGCCCAGAGTTCGCCCGCATCAAGCAGATCGTGGCCGGCATGCATCCCTATACCGCCAAGCAAGTCGCGGCGGGAGTGTGGAAGCAGAACGGAGGCGGCACCGCAGCGCCGCCTCCGACAGCGCGTCTTGGGGACTCCCAATGGGCGCCGCAAGGCGACTGGCAGACGCTCCAGGGCGACGGCTTCACCATCTCCTATCCGGGCAATTGGAAGGGCCAGGTCTCTGGATCCTCGGCGCTCATTGCGCCACCTGGCGGTGTAAGCGCGGGGAACCAGGTTGGTTATGGAGTGCTCGCCGACCGCTTTCAGCCGGCGAAGCTGGGCGATCTCTCCATGGAAATGGATCAGCTGATCGCGCAGTTGCAGCAGCAGAACCCGCAACTCAGGGCGGGGCCCGCGTCGGACGTGGTCGTCAACCAGGTTCGTGGCCGCTCATTGGAGGCGACCAACAGCGGCGCAGCAGGCGGAGGTACAGAGCGCGACTGGCTGGTGGCCCTTCCCGAAGCAACGGGAACCCTGCGCTACGTGGTGTTTGTGGCGCCCGATGCTGACTTTAATGCTTTGCGGCCCACCTTTGAGCGCATGTTGCGGACGCTCAAAATTATCTCTTAAGCCGGGTGAGAGCGGGGATTTTCAACAGGTCTCGGGTGTTTTCAACAACGGCGAGGTTGCGTCCAGAGCGATGGAACGGTAGTATCCGAATTGCTGCAAGTGAGTGAACGGGAATGCGACGGCGGGTGGTTGTGCCGGAAGCGAAATCGCTGGTACACTAGGTAAGCAGTCGCAAGGAAACTGGATTTCGGGATTGGCTCTGATGGGCCGACAGGATCGAATCCAGGGTAATGTTCGCCGGGCAATAGCCCAACACACCGAACATCTCCTGCAGTAGGCAGCCGGGTTTGAAATCCCGCTGACGGCCTTACGGCCACTCCCCGCTTGAGAGCGATACGGAGCTACGATCTTTAAAAGTTTTGTGCTGCGCGTTGCCATCGTCGACGAAAAATCCCAAGAACGGGATTGACGAGAGGGTAACACTAGGATAGTGTTGGCAAGTGCGCGTAAAACGGTTCTGAGCTGCACTGAGTGCCGTGATGACCGGCAGCACGCAAAGTTCGAGGGCCTGCGACGGATTCGTCGTAGATCTCGATCCAAAACGGCCCGCTTAGGCGATCGCCGGTATGGATCTTTGACAATCAGGTTGAACGTGCCAGTCGTGAGAGATCAGCAGGAATAGGTCTGATCATTCTCACAAGGTAAATCTCTCCGGACTTTCGAGCTCTGGAGAGTGCGTGACTATCCCGGACCTCCGTCCTGGGATAGCGCGGAATCAGTTTCAAACGAGAGTTTGATCCTGGCTCAGAATCAACGCTGGCGGCGTGCCTAACACATGCAAGTCGAACGAGAAAGTGGAGCAATCCATGAGTAAAGTGGCGCACGGGTGAGTAACACGTGACTAACCTACCCTTGAGTG
>DASUWP010000389.1:0-7760 GCA_036378335.1 Acidobacteriaceae bacterium
TCGCGATCTCGTCCGGTGTGATGACCGGTCTCAAGACCGGCGGCACCAATCCAACCTACCCGCCGATCGCACGCGCGGCGCGCATCTCTGGTACGGTAGTGCTCCAGGCGACGATCTCGAAGACCGGAACGATCGAAAATCTGCGCGTCATCAGCGGGCCTCCAATGCTCACTCAATCGGCACTCGAGGCGGTGAAAACCTGGAGATACAAGCCTTACCAATTGAACGGCGAGCCGGTTGAGGTCGAAACCACGGTAAATGTGGTGTTTAACCTCGGCGGCTGATCGCCGGAGTCTCTCTCCGGACTGCATTTTCCGGCGAGGGGATGACATTCCACCAACTGGCCTCTTCGTGTCATATAGGGCCTGAAGAGGCCGGTGATAGCATCGGGGTGCTTTTTCGAAGCACTGCGACCCTCAAGCGCTGTAGTTATCAGCTTCGGCAATACCCAGGAGGAAAGATTCAGTGATTCTCGCTCAGCTCACTCACGTAGTTCCGCACATTTCGAACCTTGGTCTGCTGTTCCAGGACCAGGGTGGTACCGTCGGCTTCAGCCTCCCCGAGATGTGGGCGAGAATGGGCATTCCGGCCAAGGCCGTGGTGATCATTCTGTTCATCATGTCGATCTGGTCGCTGGCCGTCATTATCGATCGCGCTATCTATTTCAACGCTGCCCGCAAGCAGTCCCGTGAATTCGCTCCCAAGGTTGCCGGCGCTCTTCGCGAGGGCAAGCTGGACGAAGCCGTGAAGGTAGCGGATCGCAACAAGAAATCGCACCTGGCTGAAGTCGTTACCGCTGGTCTGCAAGAGTTTCGCAGCTACGGCAACGGCGGCGCCATTACCGAAGATCAGATCGAATCCAGCAAGCGCGCACTCGAGCGTGCCGAGGCTATCGTCCATGCCAAGCTGAAGCGCGGCCTGGGTGGTCTGGCTACCATCGGTTCTACCGCGCCATTTATCGGACTATTCGGTACGGTGGTCGGTATCTTGAACGCCTTCCAACAGATCGCCACGCAGAAATCGGCCGGTATCGGCGCTATCGCGGGCGGTATTTCGGAGGCACTGGTCACCACTGCATTCGGCCTGCTGGTCGCAATTCCGGCCGTGATGTTGTTTAACTATTTCACCAACAAGGTTGAGGCGTTCGACGTAGAGATGGACAACTCCTCAAGCGAGCTGGTGGACTACTTCATCAAGCAGTCGCAGCGCCGCTAAGCGCCTCGGCGTCGTCCACACGAGAATCGAAGTGGCGGGCGTAAAAGGCCCGCCACCCTCCTTCCGCTTGGACGAAGCATGAGACGGCGGTATGGCTGGTACGATCCCGCTCAGGTAGGGAGCATATATGGCACTTGCAGTTCGAAACGAAGGCGCCAAGGTCAATTCCAACATCAACGTCACCCCCATGGTGGACGTGATGCTGGTGCTGCTGATCATTTTCATGGTCATCACGCCGATGGTGCAGAACAAGGTCAACGTCGATCTGACCAAGAGCGTCGACGCCACGCCGATGCCGGACGCTGACCACGAAGACTCCGTGGTGGTGGCCATCACACGCGACGGCCGCGTATTCTTGGGCGCCAATCAGATGTCTTCAGCCGATCTGGGTCCCAAGATCACCGACATGCTGCAGAACAAGACCAACAAAGAGGTCTATCTGCGGGCGGATACACGGGCGAACTATGGGGTGGTGATGGAAGCCATCGATAACATCCGTACCTCCGGTACGGATACGCTGGGTGTGTTGACCGAGCAGCCGAACGCCGGAGCGGCGGGCGCCGCTGAGTAACAGCATCCCTATCATTCCGGGATTTGAAGGATCGAGGAGTTTTTCATGGCATTCTCAACAGGCGGTGGCGGAGGCCTTTCCTCCGATATCAACGTAACCCCCATGATCGACATCCTGCTGGTGCTGTTGATCATCTTCATGGCTATCACGCCAGTCACGCCTCACGGACTGGAGGCGCTGGTGCCGCAGCCCCCGAAGACCAAGGAGCCGCCAAAGGAAAACGACACGGCCATTGTGGTGTCGATACTGCATGGCAATGGCGGTCAGCCGGCATACAAGATCAACGAGACCGATGTGCAGAAGTCCGATCTCGCGGGAAGACTGCAGACGATCTTCTCCACACGCGCTACGAAGGTGATGTTCATCAAGGGGGACAAGGATCTTGACTTTGGTCCGGTCGCCAATGCGATTGATATCGCCAAAGGAGCGGGTGTCGACCACGTTGGGTTGATTACCCCCAAAATCGAGGCGGGTCAGTAGCCCCACACTTGCTTACTCAGCCCGCGGCCGGCTCTGGCCGCGGTTTGTTCTTCTACCGTTTTTCACATGCTCTAATCCGGTTCTCGAGGGCGAACAGCGGATTTTCTTGACGGAAAAGACGGATTCGACGTTCTGAGGCGGAGCCCGTTGTGAAAACGGTCTGTCCAAAGCTTGCGGGCCCGAAGAAAACAGTTACAATCACAGCGCAGAGAACTTTCTGTTCTCTGCCCAGTAAACGGACCCCACAATGCGCCGCGGTCTGGCACCTATTCAAGGAGAATTGAAGCAGAATGATGCGTATCGCAAGAGTGTGGATGCCGGCAGTTGCCAGCCTGTCGTTGCTCCTCGCCACCACCGGGTGCAGTAAGCTAAAGGCGCGCGATCAGCTCAACAAGGGAGTCCAAGCCTACAAGAATGCCAGGTATGAAGAGGCTATTGATCACTTCCAGAGCGCAGTGAACCTCGATCCGTCGCTGACCATGACGCATATGTACCTGGCCACGGCGTATGCGCAGCAGGTTGTGCCGAACTCTGACACTCCGGCGAATACGGCACTTGCACAGCACGCCATCGCGGCTTACAAAGACGCGCTGCAGATCGATCCGAACAACGTGAATGCGATCAAGGGCATCGCCGCTATCTATTTCGGCGAAGGCAAAGGTGACGACGCGAAGGCATGGCAGCAGAAGGTGCTGGCGGTCGATCCGAAGGATCCGGAAGCGTATTACACCATCGGCGTCATCGACTGGAACAAGGCGCGCAAGAACTCACTGGATTTTCTTGCGGCTCACGGCCTGACGGAAAAGCAAGCTGCCGATGGGGCCATACCCAAAAAAGAGTGCCCAAAGCTGGCGGAGACAAATGGTCCGTTGGTGACCGAGGCGATGGATTCTCTGCACAAAGCCATCGACCTGCGGCCCTCCTACGAAGATGCTATGGCCTACCTCAATCTTGCTTTTCGCCGCAAGGCAGAAATCGAGTGTGGCGACGACGATGCGCGCAAGGCTGATTTGCAGCAAGCGCAAGACTGGATTCAGAAGGCATTGGGCGCTCGCAAGGCAAACGTAGAGAAAGCGAACCAGGCAACGAAGCCGGGTGTAGATACAAACAAATAGCCACAAAGCAAGAAAGATGACGCAAAGGAGCCCGCTTGCGGGCTCCTTCTTTTTGACCCCTGCATCCAATACTCCGGCCGCAACGACGGATGCATCGCAATCACCGCCGGAGGCGGAATGCTCCATTGCCGCCGCAAGCATTTGCGATCCAGTTTAGAATCCGTCACTGGTGCCTTCCCTTCGCAAAATCCTGATTGCCAATCGCGGCGAGATCGCGCTGCGTCTGCTTCGCGCCTGCCGCGAACTGGGCATCTCGCCGGTTGCCGTCTATTCCGATGCGGATCGCGGCGCATTGCATGTGCAACATGCGGATGAGGCGTACCGGTTGGGACCGGCGCCGTCGATTGATTCATATCTGCGGGCCGACCGCATTCTTGAGATCGCACGCAAGTGTGGTGCGGATGCGATTCACCCGGGCTACGGGTTTCTTTCCGAGAACGCGGAGTTCGCGGAAGCGTGCACGGCGGCGGGAATTACCTTCATTGGACCGCCTGCGTCCGCTATGCGCGAACTCGGCTCGAAGACGCGAGCGCGTGCCGCGGCCGATCGCGCCCGCATGCCGCGCACCCCCGGATCGGTGCGCGGCCTCACCTCTCCGGAAGAGGCGCTGACGCTTGCGAAGGAGATTGGCTATCCGGTGATGCTGAAGGCTGCCGCAGGCGGCGGCGGCAAGGGCATGCGAGCGATCCGGAGCTCAGAGGAACTGCCCTCCGCGCTGATCGCGGCAAGCGATGAGGCAGCGCGTGCCTTCGGCTCGGGTGAGGTGTATCTAGAAAAGCTGATCGAGCGACCGCGCCATATCGAAATACAACTGCTGGCGGATCAGCATGGAAACGTGGTCTACCTTGGCGAGCGTGAGTGCTCGGTCCAGCGGCGTCACCAAAAGGTGATTGAAGAAGCGCCATCGCCAGTGGTTGGCGCGGAGTTACGCAGGCGCATGGGCGAAGCGGCGTGCCGGCTCGCGCGCGAAGCAGGATATGTGAACGCGAGCACGGTGGAGTTCCTGGTCGATGAGGCACAGAACTTCTACTTTCTGGAAGTGAACACGCGACTGCAAGTGGAGCATGCGGTCAGCGAGCTGGTGACGGGCGTCGATCTGGTGCACCTGCAGATTGCAATTGCCGAGGGCAAGCCGCTCCCTTTCACGCAGGAGGAGATTGCGTTACGAGGGCACGCGCTGGAGGTGCGTGTCTATGCCGAGGATCCGGAGAGCGGCTTTCTGCCCTCGCCGGGGAAGATCACGCGATTGCTGAGGCCGGGCGGCCCGGGAATTCGTGAGGACGAGGGCGTGTATGAGGGCTGGGACGTGCCGACCGAGTACGACCCCATGCTGTCCAAGCTGATTGCATACGCGCCGGACCGCGCCACGGCAATCGCGCGGCTGGGCTGTGCGATCGATGAATATGTTATCGGCGGCATTCGAACGAACCTGAAGCTGCTGCGCCGGATTCTGAATGACCCAGACTTCCAGGCAGCGCGGATCGATACCAGCTATCTCGATCGATTGCTGGCAAAGTCTGCGCCTGAAAACACAGAGGTGACAGGAGACACCGCAATCGCCGATGCAGCGACTATCGCTGCGGTCCTGTTCGCTGCTCCCGCCGCTGCATCTCCCACGTCGCAAGCCCAGACGCCTTGGCAGCAGGATGCCCTGCAACGAGGATTGCACGGAGGTTTGCGCCGATGACTCCGCTTCTCGTTGAGGTCGAAGTGGACGGCGTGATGCGCCGACTTTCAGTGGACCGGCAGGAGAATGGCTGCGTGGTCCTGCTGGACGAGCGCACTATCCCGGTGGATATCTATGAGCCGATGCCCGGCGTGCTGTCGCTGGTCATCGGCGGCCGCTCGTATCGCTGCGTGCGCTCCGCGATGATGGACGAGGAGACGATTGCAGTAGGCGCCCGGCAGTACCGGGTTGCGGTGACTGACCGGCGCTCGTTGCGTGGGCAACGCAAACGGCCGGGGGCTGGCAATGGCGCGCTGCAGATCAAGGCTTCTATGCCCGGACGCGTCGCGCGTGTGCTGGTGACGCAAGGCGATACCGTGCGAGCCCATCAGGGCGTAGTTGTCATCGAGGCGATGAAGATGCAGAACGAGCTGAAGGCTCCCCGCGAGGGTCGCGTTAAAGAGTTGCGTGTGGCTGCGGGCGACAAGGTGGCGTCCGGCCAGGTGCTGGCAGTGATCGAGTGATCTCTTCGAAGTGCCTTAAAGCAGATTTCCCATTGCCATCACCCATTGAGTTCCGCGTGGTTGCTTTCGTGGCTTCGGCATACATCGATGGGAAATCTGTTTTAGCGGATGCGTTCGCGGCAGCCGCTGTGCCAGCTTCGGAAGGCTGCATCGAGAATCCGCTGATTCTGTACTCCGTCCTCGACTGTGCTGGCGAAGCTTCCGGCGCCCGCCACAGTTGCGGAGAACGCGTCGAGCATGCGGCTGTATGCGTCCGCATTCGAAACGGCTTCCTGCTGAATGATGTTGCCAGCGCTGTGATGGACGATGGTGACCGGGCGATCCACGGTGAAGCCGCTCTCTGCCGTGAGGACGCCATCTTCGCCGACCACCTCGACGAGCGTGCGGTATTGCGCCCGGAAGCTTACCTGAATGCTGGCCATTGCTCCGCGGCTGAATTCCAGGGTGAGGGCTGCACTTTCTTCGAGCTCGCTCTCTGAAGTAGAGGACGGCGGCGCATCTTCCCTATCTGAGCGTGTTTGTCCGTCACGCGCGATGGTGCTGACCGCGAGAACCTCCTGCTGCAGAATGAATCGCAGCGCGTCAATGGCATGGATGCCTACATCGCCGATGGCGCCGCCGCACGCCATCCCGCTGTCATTGATCCAGGTGCGCGGACTATTGCGGCTCAGGAAGCAGAAATGCGCCGAGGCGAAGGCCGGCTGGCCGATGGCGCCCTCGGCAACCATAGCGCGTATCCTCTCTAGCGAGAGGTTGTAGCGAAAATTCTGGGCCACACCGAAGACGCGGCCGGCAGCGCGCGCAGCCCTCGCCATGCGGATCGCTTCGGACGCGCTCATTGCCAGCGGCTTTTCGCAGAGTACGGACTTGCCATGGCGTAGTGCCAGCAGGGTGTGCTCGCAGTGCAGCGCATCCGGGCTCGCGACGAACACCACGTCGATCTCTGGTGAGGCGCACAGTTCTTCCGGAGAATCGAAGATGTGATCGATGTGGAAGTGCTGCGCGTTTTCGCGAGCGCGCTCCTGATCGCGGCGCCAAATGCCGGTAAGCTGCGAGGTTTGCGCGTGATCGAATGCTGGCGCAAGACGGCGCTCTCCATGATGGCCGAAGCCCAGAATTCCGTACCGCACCATTCTGTGCATGTTAATATCGCCAACCTTTAGCGGCGGTGAAGATCGTTCATTGGCGCTTAATGTCGTTGCGATACACCACGCCGCTCTTCATCACGAAGACAGGATGCTGCAGCACGGTAATATCCTGCAGTGGATTGCCGTCCACCGCAACGGCATCCGCCCACTTACCGGCGTCGAGCGAGCCGACGCGATCGCTCCAGCCCATCAGGTCCGCCGCATTCACGGTGCCGGTGCGCAGCGCGTCAATGGGCGTCATGCCGAAGTCGCGCACGTAGACTTCAAATTCGTGTGCGTTCAGCCCATGTGGATACACAGCGGCATCCGTGCCCATCGCCACTTTTACGCCTTCCGCGATGGCATGCTTCGCGTTGGCCTTTTCGATGGCACTTACCGTCAACATTTTCTGCTGATAGATGGCGGGCAGGTGTCCGTTCTCGCGCATCCAGTCGATGAGATAGGCGGTCGGCACGAAGTAGGTGCCGTGGGCCTTCATCATTTGGATGTCTTCGTTGTTCATGTAGCTGCCGTGCTCGATGGAGTCAACACCCGCCTGGCTGGCCCACAGGATGCCCTGCGCTCCGTGAGCATGAGCAGCCACTTTGCGACCCAGGCGATGGGCATCAGCGACGATGGCCTGCATCTCCTCGAGCGTGTACTGGCTGGCCTGCGGATCATCACCCTTGGAGAGCACACCGCCGGTAGCGCCAATCTTGATCAGGTCCGCGCCATACTTGATGTTCTCGCGCACCTTGTGCTGCACGGCCGGGACCCCATCGGCCACGCCGCCGGCCGTGACGTGGTACTGCTCCGGCAACAGATTCTCGTCCATGTGGCCGCCGGTAATGCCGAGCGCTGGGCCGCTGACCTGCATGTGCGGACCTTCGATGAGTCCCTCATTAATCGCGTCGCGCAGGTCAACATCAGCAAAGCCGTCCGCGCCGACATTGCGCACGGTGGTAATGCCGGCTTCGAGCGTCACCTTCGCATTGCGAGCGCCGATCAGCGCGCTCTTGGCAACGCTCGTCGAGAGCTCATGATACGGATCGAAGTTGGTGT
>DASUWP010000390.1:0-3530 GCA_036378335.1 Acidobacteriaceae bacterium
CGCCGCTCGCTATGGTCAATGCCTGGTACATCAAGAACCCGCCATGGAAGCAGATCAATACCGACAAGAACAACGCCGACAAGCTTGAAACCAATTGGCAGGCTCTTGAAGACCGGTGCCGCACCATCATCGGCTGGCGCATGCAGCTCATTCCCTATCTCCAAGCTGCTTTTGCGCGTTATGCCCGCGACGGCATGCCGCCGTTTCGCCCATTCATACTCGATTACCCCGAGGATGACGCGCTTCGCACCCTCGACGACGCTTACATCGTCGGTGACCGAATGCTGGTCGCGCCAATGTTCGCCGGTGAGGAGAAGCGTAGTCTCAGGCTACCCACAGGCACATGGCACAACTTCTGGACTGGAGCGCCGACGGACGGCGGCCAAACCCTCGATTTCCCGGCAACAACAGAGCGGATACCTGTTTTCGTCAAGGCAGGTTCCGTATTCCCGCTTGGTGGAGTGGCCGATTCTACTCAATCCCCGGCAGCCAACGAACTAACCGTGCAGGTGTACGGCGATGGCTCGCTCTCATGGAGCCCCGATGACCGAAGCCGGCCAATGCTGCGTTGGGATGCCCAGGCCAATCGAGGCGTCGCGGAGCTGACCGGAACGGAATACAAGGTAACCGCGTGGAAGCACATGGGCTAAGCCCAACGCGGCTCAATGCAAGCCAAAGAAGCAGGCAGCTACGAGCAGAAGACCTGAAGCGATGCTGATGACCAGTAGACCTGCCTTGCGCATGTCTTTCTCTACTGCGAGGATATGACCACATAACTTAGCACAGTTTCGTTTCGCCTCTGCTTTATTTTGCTGTTGACTCCGTTCACCGTTGCCTGCCGGTCCGAAGCCGCCGCCCACGCCACGCATCGAATACTTATGGGTTTACCCAGCACCGCTCCCGCCGCCCCCGAAAGCCCCACCTCGCCCGATCACGCCGGCGTCCAGTTCCACTTTGACAACACCTACTCCCGGCTTCCTGACCGCTTCTACGCACGCATAAACCCGACGCCTGTCGCAGCTCCGCACCTCATCAAGCTTAACGTCGAGCTCGCCCAGCAGCTCGGCCTCGATCCAGAGCAATTGGCCACACCTGAAGGAGTCGAGATCCTCGCCGGAAACCGGATCGCTTCCGGCTCGCAACCGCTCGCCATGGCCTACGCCGGCCATCAGTTTGGATACTTCGTCCCGCAACTCGGCGACGGCCGCGCCAACCTGCTCGGAGAGGTCATTGGCCGCGATGGCGTTCGCTACGACATCCAGTTGAAGGGTTCCGGCCGCACTCGTTTTTCCCGCGGAGGTGACGGTCGCGCGGCCCTCGGGCCCGTATTGCGCGAGTACATCGTCAGCGAAGCCATGAACGCAATGGGCGTACCCACCACGCGCTCGCTCGCTGCCGTCAGCACCGGCGATCAGGTCTTGCGCGAAACCGTCCTACCCGGAGCTGTACTCACGCGCGTCGCATCGAGCCATCTCCGCGTCGGCACCTTCCAGTATTTCGCCGCGCGGCAGGATCTCGAAGCCGTCCGCATCCTTGCCAACTACGCCATCGACCGGCACTATCCCGAAGCGCGCCACTCTGATCAGCCGTATAGCGCCTTCTTCGCCGGTGTCATCTCGCGTCAGGCGCGTCTGGTCGCGCAATGGATGCTGCTCGGCTTCATCCACGGTGTCATGAACACCGACAACACCTCCATCTCCGGAGAGACCATCGACTACGGCCCCTGCGCCTTCATGGAAGCCTACAACCCCGACACCGTCTTCAGTTCTATCGACCACAACGGCCGCTACGCCTATGGCAATCAGGGCGGAATCGCACTTTGGAACCTCATGCGCCTTGCCGAATGCCTTCTCCCGCTCCTCCAACAGGAGTACGGAACAGAACAGGCTGCACTAGACCGCGCCCGCGAGGCTCTCGCCACCTTCGAGCCACAATTCGAACAGGCCTATCACGCTGGTTTGAGACAGAAGCTTGGCCTCACAACCGAGCGTGACGGCGATGCCGATCTCGGCAAGGAGCTGCTCGAACGCATGGCCGCGAACCAAGCCGATTTCACGCTGACCTTCCGCCGTCTCGCCGACGCTGCGGAGAATCCAGATGCTGACGCCGCTGTTCGGGCACTCTTCGTCGATCCCGCAGCCTACGACTCGTGGGCCGTTCTCTGGCGCGCTCGCTTGCAAGAGGAGCCCATCGCTCCATCCGAGCGAGCCGCCCAGATGCGGCGCACCAACCCGCTCTTCATCCCTCGCAACCACCTCGTCGAAGCCGCACTCACCGCCGCAACCGAGCGCCAGGACTTCCAGCCCTTCGAAGACCTCCTTGCCGTCGTCCTCCATCCATATGAAGATCAGTCCGGCCGCGAGCGCTACGCCACTCCCGCCCGCCCCGAAGAACGCGTCTGCGCAACCTTCTGCGGCACCTAAACGTACCAATAAATCGTGGCAAGAGTTAGCTCGTAGCCCACGGGAGTAGCAGCTAGACCGTCATCGCGACGCGTCGAACTGGCGGATCATCTTTTCGGTAAAGTTCCGCTGCTCAACCGGCGAAGATAGAACCGTCGTCGTGGACGTGCTGCCATAATGCCCTAACTTGTCGATGAAATGCTCCAGGTGCGCCATCGACACAACCCGCGCCTTCAGGATGAAGGACTCGGACCCAGTCACGCGGTGGCACTCCAGCACCTCGTCCCAGTTATTCACCTGCTGCTGAAATGCCCGCACCAGCGCCTCCGGCCCGGACATCGAGAGGCGCACGAAGATCAGAATCGGAAGCCCAAGCCGCTCGAGGTTGATCTCCGTGCGATACCCTTGGATTACCCCGAAGCTCTCCAGCCGATGCACCCGCTCTGCCACCGCCGGAGTCGTCAGGCCGACGCGCCGCCCCAACTCCGCCCAGCTGATCCGGGCATTCTGCTGCAACTCTTCAATAATCCGCCACGAGATCCGGTCGAGCTGGACAGAATCGGCGGCGTGAGCCTGATCGCGCAAGCGCATCGCTTCCCTTCAAATCAGAAGGACAATAGCACCAACCCCTAACGAAGTAAACGAGAAGCCCTCGAATCGATGTGAAATCGCATTGTCAGCCGCCCCAAGCGGATGCGATACTTCCCGCGCCGAAGGGAGCGCAATCGAGCTATGCCCACACCGCAGTATCAGTCCGGCTTCGGAAACGAGTTCGCAACCGAGGCGCATCCTGGCGCTCTTCCGAAGGGACAAAACGCGCCGCAGTATGCGCCGCTGGGTCTCTACACCGAACAGATCAGCGGCAGCCCCTTCACAGCGCCTCGAGCGGTGAACCGTCGCACCTGGAGCTATCGCATCCGTCCGTCGGTCATGCACCAGCCGTACGCCGAGTTCAATCAGTCTACGCGCATGCGCAGCGGCCCCTTCGATGAGGTGCCCACGCCGCCCAACCAGATGCGCTGGGACCCGCTCCCCGTCCCCGCCGAGCCCACCGATTTCGTCTCGGGCATCGTTACCCTCGGCGGCAACGGCGATCCCGCCGTCCAGGACGGCGTCGGCATTCACCTC
>DASUWP010000391.1:0-10569 GCA_036378335.1 Acidobacteriaceae bacterium
GCGATAGTTCCAGTCACAGTGGATATGGCCTGTACTGCTACAGGCGAACCTACCGTCGACCCGTTCACTGGTTTGCACACATTCACCCCCGGCGAGCTGGGTGCACTGCAGGTTCCTCCTCCTCCTGTACCCACGGTCGCGCCTACCACGGCGTTCCACTTTGTCCCAGCCGTATTCACTGCGTAGAAAGAGAAGCGATGGTTACCGGGCGGGAGGCTAAGCGAGGTGCTCAGTGTCGTGCTGTTAAAGGTGCTGTAGTCCTTCACGCCATCCACCCACACCTCCATGCGTGCGATAGTGCCCGTTACCTTTGCTGCGGCAAGTACCGATACTGGCGAGGCTACGGTTGAGCCGTTTGCTGGCTTGCATACGTTTATGCCCGCTGTGGCGGGCACACTGCAGCCGGATGCGGTGCTGATGGTGTAGGTTGCGGAGCCATCGGCGCTTTGCGAGAAACCGGGAGCGAGGGCGACGGCTTCGATTGTCTGCGACGTGGAGACCTGGATAGGGCCGGTGTAGAGAGTCGATCCTGTGCTCGCCGTGGTGCCGTCGGTGGTGTAGTAGATGGAGGCGTTTGGCGTGCTCTCAGTGATGGTGACAGTCTGCGCGGTGGTGTAGGTGCCCGGCGCTGGAGAGAAGCTGGGCGTGGCGGCGGGCGGTCCGCTGCTGCGAAGCCCATACACCGTGACGGCATTTCGGCCGCCTACGTAGACCAGCCCATTAGCAACCGTGGGTGTGGTGAATTTGACCGCTACAGCGGCCGCATCGCGATTGTTTGCCGCCTGCGTGCTGTTGTAAAGCTCGGTGCCGAGGTTGGCCGGGCTGTAGGCATAGAGGATCGCCGGCGTGTGATAAAAGCCGCTATTGTCCAGTGTCCAGACGATGCCGTTGTTTGTGCCGTTGGCGGAGACGCTGGGGGTGGAGCCGGCGCCGTTGCAGTTGCAGCCAAAGGTGTTGCCGGATTTGGATTCGGGTGTCGTTGAGAAGCGCTCGGTTTGCGGGTTGAAGGCCCACGCCTGCAAAGGTGCTCCAGCGAATCCGGCATACGCGACGTTATTGAAGAAAGCAAAGCTGCTACGATTTTTGGATCCGCCACCGGCAAAGCTTTGCACCGAGCTATTGCCGGGCGTGGTGAACTTGCCCATGAGATCGCGATTGATGAGATAGATCGTGCCACTCTTATCGGTGGTCATCGCGAGGTGGGATATGGAGCCGGCTTGCGTGGGGAGTAGCATAACGGCGCCACTGCCCATGTCCTGGTCGTCGGCATTGAGCGTGCTCTGGTCACCGGGGGTGAAATAGTCAGCGACTGCTGCCGTGCCGCTGCCGAGCGTGAGGCGGAGGGCGGTGTCGGCGTAGTCCGAGCCTCCGGTGTTTGCATCGAAGGTGCCATTTCCGCTGGCTAGAAAGATGTTGCCGAGACCGTCGGAGGAGGGTCCGGCGCCGGCCATCCAGATACCGCCCAGAGAGCCATTCGGTGTATCTACCCATGCGGCGTTTTGGACTGCTATGTTGGCGGCATCATATGCCATGACCCAACCGTGATATTTGCCTTGGTCGCCGTGCGATGCCCAGGCAATGAAAACGGAGTTGCCGCTGCCGACGGAAGGCGTAGGAGCCAGCAGAAGGGCTGACCTTTGATTATGGAGCCGCGGATTGAAGGTAATGGTAGTTCCGCCGTCGCCCAAACCTTTGACCGTTGCCTGGATAGTCGTTGGACCATTTAATTTTTCTGTACCGTCCGCAATATTGAGAGCATGCAAGCGCTGGAAGTAGTTAATGGTGCCGCTCGTGCTCTTCGATCTGGAAACAATGTAGATCGTCCCACCCGCGCGATCTACAGCCGGCGTAGAAATGATGCCGATATTGGGATAAATATCGAAGTCGCTGTTTTCATCCAGGTAGGTAAGCCACGTCTCGCCTGCGCCGAGCAGCGATTGGCGCCAGAGGTATCCGCGGGATGGGTTTTTGCCGTCCGCATCGAAGGCGTAGACATAGTCTTCCGCGGTCGCGACCAGAAGAACGTTGTGGAGTTGTCCATCGCTCATCTGGTATTGGTGCAGATAGAGCGGCTGGGCATAGATATCGCCGAGAACCGGCAGGCTAAAGACCTTTCCAAAGCTCGCGGAGTTGACATTCGACGGCGTTAGCACCGTCTCGCTTGGCTGGACACCGGTACGCGCATTGTTGTAGTGCCAGGTCGTCACGTCCTGTGCGAATGTGGAGTTTGCGCCTGCTAAAAGGACGACGAGAGTGAAAATGCACAGTACAAGCGTAAGTCGCAGCGATGGTTCGAGCTGTGAATAGATGCGATGGCAAGTTGGCAGATCAATGCTGTTTCCAGCGACCCGATACGCAGGGATTGAGTTAGCAGCGGAACACATCCTTCACCTCGGCTACTTCCCGGGGGAGGATAGAGCGAGTACTACATAGTAACGGACCGGTCAAGAAAAGGTATCGCGATTTGTGTTGGTTTTGATTAAATAAAGATCAGTCGGTGTATCGCTCTCCTTTTTGGGAAAAAAGAAGAGACATGATCCTGCAAACAGATGGAATTGTTGGGGTAAGGCCTTCTTCAATCGACTAAGCGGCTGCTGCAATTTATTGACCGCCTTTGTTGTGCCACTTCAACTTGTAGTTGTCGAATTCAGATCACCTTCAGATACGTGTAATAGGGCAGGGCGCCGAGTGCCGTGAAAGGCCGGAGTGTTACCGGTCCGCCTTCCGAACTTGC
Organism: Acidobacteriaceae bacterium; assembly: GCA_036378335.1. Classification (GTDB taxonomy): domain Bacteria; phylum Acidobacteriota; class Terriglobia; order Terriglobales; family Acidobacteriaceae; genus KBS-83. The sequence continues at coordinate 2,735 of DASUWP010000391.1, forward strand.
CTGCCATTGCGGTTCCGGCGACGCGCTTTGCCGCTAGCAGTTGTGCGCGCGTCAGCATCGGCAACGGGCAAGGGCTCTTCGCATAGGAAGCGAAGAGCCCTTTGTGTTTCGATCGACATTCACTGCTTTACGGGGTAGGGCCATCCTCCTGCGGCACCTCTTTGCCTTCGCCGGGGAAGGGCCATTTGCGCTCGAGTGGCTGTGTCTCCTCGCGAACGTTCTTGGGCACCTTGTTCACCTTCAGGTTTTCCAGCACGTGGACACCGAGCTTGCCGGCGCTGGCGATGTCCAGATCGCCATCGTGATCCAGATCGCTTGCGATGAACTGCGTTCCTGCGCTGGCTGTGCCATTGACGGAAAGTGCGTAGCGGGTGAAGACCGGATCGGATGCACTGTCGGCGATGCGCATCGTTTCCATCGCTCCCTTCGTGCCCTCTGCGCTCGATTTGGCCGCGTCGCGTTGAGCTTTTGTGGGGAGCTTGTACGCGTAGACGACGACCGGATCGTACGAACCGGGATCATTGCCGGAATGGCCGCGATAGCGCTTGCCGGTGATGAGCTCCGGAGTGCCGTCCTCATCGATATCGGCGAGCAGAAGTGCGTGGGACTGTGAGAAGGACTCGTCGATGGTATGTCGAATCCAGAGTGGCTTATCGGCGGTGCCCGCCTGCTCCAGCCAGTAAAGGCCATAGCCGTGGCCCTGGCCGTAGATGAGGTCGAGTTTGCCGTCGTGGTTTACGTCATAACCGAGAATGGGAAAACCGGTGTCACCAATGTCCCAATCGCCATGCCACTTCCACTGATCGTTATCGGCGTCGATCTGCTCGAACCAGCCGTGGGTTGTGAGCACGTCGGCCTTGCCGTCGCCGTTGATGTCAGCGACGCCGATGCCGTGACCGTCCTCTGCGCGGCCGCCGAGATGATGAACGCGCGGCTTGTCCTTGCTGAAGTCGACCCAGAGAATGCCGCTGCGATTGTAGTGAGCGAGAGCGACGTCGGGCTTGCCATCGCCATTGATGTCGGCGAAGGCTCCGCCCTCCGTGTCGAAGCTGTCGGTGATCTTCTCCGGCTTCCACATCGCGCCGGCCGCGGTGGCCTTGGGACCGGGATTGCGATACCACCAGAGTCCGTTGGCGATCCAGCCGGTGGTGATGAGATCGGGCAGGCCGTCGTGGTCGACGTCGACGATCCACTCGCCGCAGTCAGAGACGAATTCATTGTGGATGCCTACGGTACGGAACTGATGGCGCTTCCACTCGCCGCCATTGGCTCCGGGATTTTCATACCAGTAGGCACCGCTGAGCAGATCGGCGAAGCCGTCGCCATTCATGTCGAGAAGGGAGATGCCTTCAGCGTGATCGTTGCCGAGGCGGTGCGAGAGAAAGGTAATGCGCGGCTCACCGCCAGGCCCATTGCCGGGATGCTGCATGCGGAACTCGGTGGCCTTCCCAGGTTCCTGAGCATGACCCAGAGCAGGAACAAGGAGAGGCAGGGCGAGCAGGGGCGCAAAGTTTTTGAAAGGAATCGTCATCATCATCTCCGAATAGATTAGCTGCGCTCGATCTTCATCGTTTCCGGGTTCCAGCGGACGACCTCGCCGCGCTCGACGCTGACATTGCTGAGCAGGGCCGCGCCGGCTGCGCGGAAGCCGAAGGTCGGATCTTCAACGACAGGTTTGCGGCTGCGCACGGAGTCAAAGAAGTTGTGGAAGTGATCGTAGCTGTCGGAGTAGCCCTCAGGCGCCGTGAATTTCTGCACGTTCTCCGGCAGCGGACCGCTGAAATGTTTTTCGGGATACTTCTTGCGGTACTGATCGATGTACTGCGTCTGCATCGCATCCGTGAAGGTAGAGACGGTGTAGCCCGGCTCGGTTTCCGGTGGCGTGCGGCTAACCGACACGGTGTTTCCGCCAATGGTCATCAGGCCTTCGGAGCCGGTGAAGAGGAATCCTTCGCTCTCCTCGCCGCCATCGACAAAGTTGACATGCAGGCTGAGGTTGAAGCCTTCCGGGTAATCGAACAGCGCGAGCATGACATCGTCAGCATCGCGGCCGTCCTTCCAGTAGCGGATGGCGCCCGTGGCCATGGCGCGTGTGGGGCCGTGCGCTCCGGTGATGAAGTGGGTGCCGCTGAAGAGATGCACGAAGAGATCGCCGGCCACACCGGAGCCGTACGCCTTCCACTTGCGCCATTGAAAGAAGTGTTCGGCATTCCAGGGAATCTTCGGAGCAGAGCCGAGGAAGCGCGGCCAGTCGCAGGTTTCGGTGGAGGCGTCGAGCGGGATGGAGTAGTTCCATGCGCCGATGGAGGAGTTGCGGTCCCAATAGGCGCTGACCATGTTGAGCTTGCCGATGATGCCGGAGGCGAGCAGCTCTTTGGCTTTCGCGTAAATGACGGAGCTGACGCGTTGTGAGCCGACCTGAAGAATGCGGTTGGTCGAGCGTGCCGTCTCAATGATCTCCGGTCCGTCGGAGTAGAGGTGGATCATCGGCTTTTCAAGATAGACGTCCTTACCGGCCTTCATAGCGTCGACCGCGGCTGTCTTGTGCCAGTGGTCGGGGGTTGCGATGAGGACGGCATCGACATCGGGGCGCGCGAGAATCTCGCGGTAGTCGCGGGTAGTGAAGACATCCGGTCCCCACACTTCCTTGCAGTGTGCCAGGCGGCCGTCATAGCAATCAGCGGCGGCGACGAGTTTGACCCCAGGGACCTGGACGGCGACGCCTGTATCGTGCTGGCCCTGGATGCCGGCGCCGATGAGGGCCAGATGGATATTGTCATTTGGAGAGCGCGGCGGCGCGGCCTGTGCGAGGAGCGGCTTCAGCTGTGTCGCGGTAGCCGCTAGGGCAGCAGCCTGGATAAACTTTCTACGATCGAGCATCGTCAAGCGTGTCTCACTTTCGCTATGAGTTGGCGTTTCGGACAGGCGAGCGCAGCAGACAAACGAATGCCGAACTCAGGCATTCTCATTCCCCAGGCGCACTGCCACGGAAACACTAACCACCATACGCCGACTTTGGCCTCCTGCCGTACTGTTAGTGATTTTGGCGGCAGATCGAGCACGCCCACAGGCTTTTATGTCCAAATCCCCCTGGCCGGTCCTGATTAAAGTACATGTCGGATTGTGCGTGCGCTAGTTTTCGCGCATAGCTGGAGACAGCCTATGACATTGTTATTAGCGCGTTGGGAGATTCGCTAAAGCAAAGATGTCATAGGGGCTCTGTATCTGGCGGACGAAGGCTTCGGCTCTTGTATAGCCGCTCTGCAAGCCGCGAAACCGGGCGACGGAATCCTGCAGCGCGTAATAGCGATCCGGAGTCTGGCTGGCATGGGCATAGCAGGCGGATCGCTTCTGGGGCTCGGACTGTGAAATATCGACGAAGTGGGTGGGCGCGAACTGCAGGGTGTCTTCGCCGTCGGAGACTTCGTAGTAATAGAGGGCGAACTTTTTTCCCGACTGCTTCCATGCGTCGTAGGTGAGCATCGAGACTGCGCGGTGGTCGCGGTGATTGTCGATGGGCCACTGGTTGAATACGGCGTCGGGCATTTCGGCGTCGAAGATCTTCTGACAGGCCTGATAATGTGCCTCATCGACGATGGCGTGTCCATTTCTCTGGCCCGCATAAGCGGGGCGGGCCTTCAGGACTTCACATGCCTTCTTTGCTTCGGCGATGCGCGCGTCCGAGGGAGTCGGAGGCCAGCCTCCGTCGTTCAAGTAAAGCAGAACGACCTCATGGCCGAGCGCGGTGAAGCGGGCCACCGTACCGCCGCAGCCATATTCGGGATCGCCTGGATGCCCGCCGGTGACCAGGATCTTCAATTTCCGCGCGGGCTCCGCGACAAGAGAAGGAGACTGAGCGGTTGCTTCGATTGCTCCTGCCCCTGCAAGCATGGCAGGAGCGAACCTGCATGTGCCTATCAGAACCTCACGTCGATTCATGGAATACGCCTCCGTTGTTCCCCACCCAGGCTGCAATATCCACGTTGTGGTTGGGTGCCGCTACGCACCGATACTAATTCGAGAGATACAGCAGGTCTCTTCGGCAAACTCAGGGCAGGCTCTTCGCTCCACCCTCGATTACGCTCAGGATGGCAGAGCGATGTGACTCGCCTGCCGATCCGCTATTCGGATTTGTCGACCGAAAGGTTATCGAAGCTGGTGTGGTCCCAGCCGGAGCCGATGCCAATCATGCCGTGGGCATGGCTCTGGTCCCGGAGATCTGCGACAGGCTTGCCGTCGATAACCGCACGAATAGCATTGCCGTGGAAATTCAATTCCATGCTGTGCCAGTGCGTGATATCGAGCGCGGTATCTCCGGCGGCCAACTGTTTTTCGGGCTTCTTGTATGCGGTCGCGAGCAAAGCCCAATGGCCATTCGCCTCGACGCGGAGGACATATCCGCTGGGATAGCGGGCCTTCTGGTCCTGAAAGACGTCGGCTGAGTCGATGCGGCCAATGAGCGTGGCAACTCCGTTGGGGGGAAGATGGAAGTCGGTGCGTTCGCGGTAATCGGTCCAGCGGATGTCGCCAGCCAGCGTCCACGGATCGGGCAAAGGCCCCCAGGGAATCGGCTTCTCGGTGATGACCTGTTCCAGGCACTTGCCCGGTCGTCCTCCGCAGCGGTGAACTTCGTAGGCGCCATCCTGGTCCGAGAGATAGGCCGGGGCTCGCAGCAGCGGCGTCTCCTCGAAGGACTCGCGATAGGGAAATGGGAATGGCTTGTCGGGCGGCGGCATCGCCGTGCCTTTGTGCTGGCCGACCGTGGTGGTGATGGTGTAAAGCGAGTCTGGATCGAAGGTATAAGTGAAGCTGCCATCGTGTGGCGTGATGTCGCCCACATGCTCGAAGGTGCGCTTCTGGTTGGTCTCCCACACGTGCAGTGCGCCGTGACCGAGCACGCCTTTGATTGCGACGGTCATGCTGGTGGGCTGCTTGCTGTCGATGGTTTCGACCACCATGCTCCAGTCGTGCTGGTTTGGTGAAGCAAGGGTGACATAGCTGCCGGAAGATAACTGTCCGGAGGCATTTTGTAGATAATGCCATCCCGGCTCCGCAAATTGCGTGGTGTGCGCGGTGGCCCAGATAGCCCCCTGCACCTGGTAGTGACCGGACCATGGAGTGTTCGCATACATTAGACCGGAGTTTGGGGCGGCGAGGATGTCGTAGTAGGAGGTGACCGGGCTCCAGATTTCGGTTTTGGTGAAGTGGCCTTCAAGATAGTTCTCGTTATAGAGCTGAGCGAGGCTGCGGCCGCCGATCGCCCAGTCGCGCGAAAGGATAGTGGATGCGCTGGACTCGGGCTGATCTTCGCTGGACCAGAGCGGCTTGCCCAGGCTGGTTGCATCGGCAGGGGTGGTGAGTTTGCCCTTCTCGCGCGGGTAGTGGACGCTCACAACGTCGACTGCCTTAGCGAGCGCGGGATCTTTGCGCATCGCATCGAGAATGTTCCACTGGCCGAGCCCTTCGTGCGGATACTCATCGCAGCAGACGATCTTTGTGCCTGGGCGTTCTTTATCCAACACGCCGCGGAGGGTCTTCACGTATCGCGCATCGAATGGGGTTTCATTCCAATCGCCGGTATAGGGGATGTTGAAGTTGTATTGCGATTGGCCGCCGTTGAGGAAGACGGCAACATAATGAGCCATCGCGGGCGTGTAGAGCGAGCGTTTCCCGGTTCCATCAGGGTTGATCCAGCTTGGCGCGCCCCAGGCGAGCGTGTCCAGGATGATCTTCGGATTGCGGCGGTGGGCCTCCTGCATCAGCCACCATTCGTAACCGCGGGTGAAGTCTTTATCCTGCGGCGCGCGCATGTGGCTGGGCTCGGAGCCATCGGTGGAGTTCAAGTCGCCGCCTATCTCGACTTTCAGGTGCTGAAGTGATGCGCCATAGTTTGGCTTAAAGAGGTAGTCGAGCACCTGCGAGCGGTAGGGCTCGGGATAGTCATAGAGCAGACGCGAGGACGCGCCGGCGCTGACTGCGCCGAGACCGTCAAAGACCGGCCCGGCACTTGAGGGGTCGATTGTGACCGAGACCGACTGCGCGAAAGCGGCCGCCGCGGTGGCTAGAGAGCAAAGGAAAAGTGCGAGAGAGCGTACGTACATTCTGTATTCCCGTGCCGGAAATCTTTGAGAAAGCCAGAAGAAAAGGTGCCCCACCTGATCGCAGTAGGTGGGGCTGAGGAAGAGACAACAAGTCGTGTCAGGAGATGGCTAGAAGTAATACTTCGCTGCGAGCTGCAGGAAGCGCGGGTTGGGAGTAAATGCGCCGAGCGAGCGCGTATTGCTGATCTGGCCGCCGGTGGAGTTGTCGTTTGCGCTGCCGTTACCCGGTTGACCGAAAGCCGGGGTGTTGAAGAGGTTGAAGATGTCTGCGCGCACCTGCAGGTATTGACTTTCAAATGTGCTGAAGTTCTTGAACACGCTCATGTTGATGCGCTGGTAGCCGGGCCCGTAGACCTGGTTGCGCGCCGTGCCCAGATAGGGGAGCACCGCGCTGATTGTGGTAAGCGGGTGCCCGATGGGGTCCGCCGCGGTCTGGGTGTTGGGAATGTCGCTGGCCGGCAGCGGATTGCCAAACGCGCATGGGTTGAACCAATTGGTGATGTTCCGGGTCTTGGTGGCGCACTGCGTTCCCGCATTCGATGGATCAGGCGAGCCGCCACTGCGGTACGGATCGTGCAGCAGCACAGCGCGCGCCGCGGTGGCTCCGTTCGCTTTGGAGTTGTTCGGGCTCACCGTGAAAGGATTGCCGGTCTGTGCCACGAAGACCAGATCGGCCGCCCATCCGCCGACCACCTCGTTCAGAACGCCGCCGCGATCCAGGAATTCACGTCTTTTACCGAAGGGCAGTTGATAGCTGGCGTTCAGAGTGACGCGATGACGCACATCCCAGTCAGAGTTCGTGTACTCGTAGCCGACGGGCACGACCAGTGCGCTGCGATAGATGTTTGCGCCGCCATCGAGCGGTGTGGCCGTGTCATCCAGCGCATGGCTATAGGTATAGGTGGCGAGGAAGTAGAGGCCCTTCGCGTTCCGCTTCTCCAGAGTCACCTGGCCGGAGTTGTAACTGGCCACGCCTTCGTAGCTGTCGAATTGGGAGCCACCGAATCCCGGGAAGGGCCGGATGTTTTGCGAGTTGTCCCCGGGACCCACGAGTCCGAGTGGTGCATTCTGATCCGGGAAGGCGGTCAGTCGGCGCGAGACATTCCCCACATATGCCGTTGTGAGGCTGAGCGTGGGTGAAATGGCGTACTGGGTTGCGAGATTGAACTGCTCACTATAGGAGGAGCGGAACTGCGTCTGCGATCCAACCAGGCCGGGTGTATTGAGGAAATTCTGCAGGCCCTGATTGATCGCGTTCTGGAAGCCGGTGGCGAGAGTTAAACCATCGGTAGGGCATACATCCGCAGTGGTGCTGCAACCCGGCGCGGTAAAGCCCGAGGAGAAGGAGAAGGGATAGTTGAAGCCCGGATTGGGTGCGCCGCCAATGCTTTCCAGCCCACCGTAGAACAGGCCGAAACCGCCACGCACCACGAAGCGATCCGTCGGGCTGTAGGCGAAACCGACCCGCGGGCTGATGTTGGTGTATTGCGAGTTCACCAGGGAACGATTGCCGCTGTACACCAGGTTGATATTGTTTGTGGCGAGCAGGTTCAGGAAGGTGGGCGCGAGCGGCACGTTGCGCTTGCTGTTGATCAGCACGTAATTCGCGGTGCCCGAGCCCGGTCCGTTAATGGCTGTGGGATACCAGTTTGCCTGGTTGTCGTGCCGCTCCTGCGTCGGCTGGTAGTAGTCGTAGCGGATGCCCAGATTCAGAGTGAGCCGCGGCATGATCTT
>DASUWP010000392.1:0-9367 GCA_036378335.1 Acidobacteriaceae bacterium
AGCCGCCACGGATTGGGCAGAAAGAACGCCGAATATTCGCTCACCTGGTTGACGTCGAGCACAATGCGCGTCACGTCATTCGAGAACTGCGCAACGCGAATCCGCTGCAGAAAGCCATCGTCGGTGACATTCACTGTTCGGCCCAGCAGCTCAGGCGCAACGCGTGCTCCATGCAGATCGAAGTAGATGCGATCCGGATTGGGTACGCGCGCGGCCTCGTACTGCACCTGGTCCTGCAGATCGATTGCAACCCGCGTATAGACCGGCGTGGACCAGTGACGCACATTCGTGACCAGAGGCAATTGGCCGTGATGCTCCTGGGCCGCGACGCGTATAGCACCTGTGAGCACAGGCTGGCCTTCGGCCGAATCCATCGCGGGTCCGACTGTCTGCGCAGTAGCCGCGGGCGGAATCGCTCTCGGATTCGCAGTCGCTGACGGTGCAGAGTCACTGCGCGTCAGCCCGTTGCGGTGTGGAGTGGTTGTTGTGCCGCTTGGGGCAGGCGTAATGCGCGAGTTCGGGATCTGCGTTGGCGTGATCTCGGTCGATTGCGGCTTGAATACTCGAACTGGCGGTGGTGGCTCTTCCGAACTGGTCTCTGCAACATCATCCGGCGCCGCTTCTGCTGCTTCCTTGCGCCGCTTCTGATGATCAATTTCTTTCAGGCCCGCGTGTGCCTGCGCCGCGAGTGGATGGCGCGGATAACTGTTCAGAAATTTCAGGTACGCGGCTTTTGCCGCGACCGGGTCATGCAAATCGTGGAGATAAATCGTTGCTTCGGCCAGGAGTGCCGGAGCTCGATAGGGGCTGGTGGGATATTGCGCCCGTAGAAACTCAAATTGTCCCACCGCGCTCAGCGATGTTTTGTCCTGGTGAAAGACGCGCCCCTGTTCGGCGAGAAGACCGGCCACCATATTCACCGCTTCGGGGGCTTTGGGATCCGCTGGATTGACGTGGTACACAGTGCGATACGCATCGAGTACGCGACCGTATTCATTCAATGTGCGAGAGGATTCGGGCCGCGACTCCAATTCATCCCGCAATTGCTCCGCACGGGCAAACGGCGTCTGTGAAGTGCGAGTCGTGCGCCTGGCATGCGCGCTATGCCGAGGCGCGGCCAAAGCAGCCACGCATAGCAACGCGAGCGCCGCCGCAGCGACGGCAGGAATCACGCCGCGGCGGCATGCAGACGAGGAGAGGAGCCGTGCCGGCATAGGGTTGGACATGCTGCGCATGTCTCCTGACACATGTGAACCCGAGGAACGAAGATTGGATGCGATTTTTCATCCAGAAACATCGGTCCATTTCGACGGGCCACATATTGTGAGCCATACGTTCGCAACCAGAACATGCTCATTATAGGTGGGCAGCGCAGAGCGAACGTGTGAAGAATCCCGTCGGATACCTACTTGGGCAACCTATCCATTTCAGAATGGAAATTGTGCACAATGCGAATCTTCACGCATTTAGTCCAATAAATCCCCGACCACCTTCGACGCACCAGCGAGTGCGGCATCAAGCTGCGTTGCATCCTTGCCTCCCGCTTCGGCGAGATCCGGCCGTCCGCCGCCCGAACCGCCGACACGTTGCGCAATAAGCCCGACGACCTTTCCCGCCTGCACGCGGCCCGTCAAATCCTTGGTTACACCGACGATCAGCGCGACCTTGCCGTCTTCTGCCGCCGAACCGAGCACGACCACGCCGGAGCCGAGCTTGTTGCGCAGATTGTCCACTAGTATGCGCATCTGTCCGCGATCGAGCGCGGCCACGCGTTGTGACAGCACCTTCACGCCTTTGATCTCGATCGCCTGGTCCGCCGCCGAAGCGACTGACGATGCAGCGGACTTCATTCGTGCCTCGTCCAACTCGCGTCGCAGCCGCTTGATCTCGTCTTCTTGTGCGGTGAAGCGCTGTCGCAGCGCCTCCGCAGGCGCTGTCTCGCTTGCGCCCACGACATGCGTCGCGAACTGCGCAGCTTCATACCCGCGCCGGAACTCATTTAGTGCGCCCATGCCGCTTACCGCCTCGACGCGCCGCACGCCTGACGACACGCTTGACTCGCCCGTCAGCTTCAGCAGTCCGATCTCGCCCGTCGCGCTCGTGTGCGTTCCCCCGCACAACTCGGTCGAAAAATCGCCGATCTTCACCACGCGCACGCGCTCACCATACTTCTCGCCGAAGAGAGCCATCGCTTTGTACTCGTTTACGGCGACATCGATAGGCACATCGACCAGCGTCTCTACCTTTGTGTTCCCGAGCACCTCGCGGTTCACTATGTCCTCGATATCCTGCAACTCCTCATCGGCGACAGCGGAGAAATGCGAAAAGTCAAAGCGCAGCCGCGAGGGCGCTACCAGCGAGCCCGCCTGCTTCACATGGGTGCCCAGCACTTCTCGCAACGCTGCGTGCAGCAGGTGTGTGCCGGTATGATTGCGCCGGGTGGCATTCCGGAACTCCGCATCGACAACCGTGTCCACTCGCATGCCCAGCGTGATGGGCTGCTTCAGGCGCACACGATGTGCGCGCACACCCTGCACCGGCTGGGTGCAGCCCAGCACCTCCGCAACTACAGTATTGTGGTCGTCCGAGCGCAGCCAGCCGTGATCGCCCACTTGCCCGCCGGAGTCAGCATAGAAGGATGTGTGATCGAGAACGATCTCAACCTCTTCGCCCGCCGCTGCTGAGGGCACGCCAGCGCCGTCGCGAACGATGGCCAGAACCTCGCAGTTGGTAGAAACGAACTGGGTGTAGCCTTCAAAGATCGTCTTCGGTAGCTCGCGATAGGCGGGGCTCGCGGATGCTTTCGCGCCGCCCTTCCACGAAGCCCGCGCGCGCGCCTGCTCCTCTGCGCGCGCCGCTTCGAAGCCGGTCAAATCAAACTCCAGCCCCTGGTCGCGCGCTGCATCCACCATGAAATCGAGCGGCAGTCCGTAAGTCTCGTAAAGATGGAATGCCTTTGCTCCCGGGTATGTCACTGTGGCGGTATCTTTCTTGCTCGCCAGCAGCGGAGCAAAATCCTGCTCCAGCCGGGCGAGTCCCGCCTCCATTACGCGTGCAAACTGCCGCTCCTCGGCGAGCACGACCTTGCTCACGCGGTCCGCGCTTTCGTTCAGCTCCGGATATGCTCCGGCCATTTCATCCCGCACCGCGAAAACCATCTGGTGCATGAATGGGTCGTTCTGCCCAAGGAGGCGTCCATGCCGGATACCCCGGCGCAGAATCTTCCGGAGAACGTAGCCGCGGCCTTCGTTCGCCGGCAGCACGCCATCGCTGATCAGGAATGTGGCCGCGCGGGCGTGGTCCGCGATGATGCGCAGCGATGGATTCGCAATCAAGGCGCCTGTTGCGTGCGTAAGCTTGGCCGCCTTCTCGATCAGCGGAACGAACAAGTCCGTCTCGAAGTTGGAGAGCTTGCCCTGCATGACAGCCGCCATGCGCTCCAGCCCCGCGCCCGTGTCAATAGAAGGCTTCGGCAGTAGCGCCAGCTCTCCCTGCGCGCTGCGATCGAATTGCATGAAGACCAGGTTCCATATCTCCACATAGCGCGCGTCGTCCTCGCCAAAGGGCAGGTCTTTTCCGGGAGTGTCAGATGCATCGATGCCCATGTCGTAGAAAAGTTCCGAGCAGGGGCCGCACGGGCCGGTGTCGCCCATCTGCCAGAAGTTGTCTTTCATCCCCATCTCGAAGATGCGCTCCGCCGGCACATGCTCCAGCCAGAACCTGTGCGCCTCCTCATCGCGCGGGATGCCGTTCTCACCTTTGAAGATGGTGACGTACAAACGATCCTTGGGAAGCCCGAACCACTTCTCGGATGTGACCAGTTCCCACGCATACGCGATCGCATCGCGCTTGAAGTAGTCGCCAAAACTGAAGTTGCCCAGCATCTCGAAAAAGGTGTGATGCCGCCGCGTAAAGCCGACATTCTCCAGATCGTTGTGCTTGCCACCGGCGCGCACGCATTTCTGTGATGTGGTCGCCCGGTTGTAATCGCGATGCTCCAGCCCGAGAAAGACATCCTTGAACTGGTTCATGCCCGCATTGGTGAAGAGCAGCGTCGGGTCGTTGGCAGGCACAAGCGAGGAGGAATGCACGCGACGATGCCCCTTCTCCTCGAAGAACTTCAGGAACAGCTCACGAATCTGATTTCCGGAACGGACTTGCATATGCTCAAGTCTACAATTCGCCAGCCCGCAGTGCTTTAGGCTTCAGTGCGTTCCTGTAAAGCAGTTTCCAGTAGAGCTGGATTTTCCGCGATCAGCGCCCGCTACGAATTGTTATTGTTAGTCTTCCGCTTCATCCAATCCCTCTAACGATTCCTCGTCCGGGAGCCACTTGCGCAGCACCTTAAAGACAGTTGGCGGTGCGAAGCCAGCGGCAATCAGCCGCCGCATGGTGCGGGCTGCCTCCTTCTTGTCCTTCGGCTGCGCCATGCGCTTGCGCTCAATGTAGGCGCGCGCTAACTGCTCTTCATCTACGTTGCCGTAGGCAGTTTCCAGAGTGGAGGCCGCCAACTCCGGATGCACGCCCTTCTGCATCAGTCCCTGCTGCACGCGCCGCCGGCCGAACTTGTCGTTTTCCTGACGCAGCCGTGTATAGTCCGCCGCGAAGCTCGCGTCGTTCAGGAACTTGTATTCCTTCAGCCGGGCGACGACTGCGGCAATCTTCTTCTCACCGATTTCATCAGCCTCCACGCGGGTCCGCAGCTTGCGTTTCAGTTCCGCGACTGTCTGCGCGCGGCGTCCCAGCGACGCGGTCGCGTAATCGAACAGCGCCGCCTCAGTCAGTGGCTCGCGCGGCTTCTTCGGTCGATTACTGAGGCCCATGGCATCCCTTCACTTTGCGTTCGCGGCAGCCGCTTGCGTCCAACGATCGCACCAGTCATTCACGGTCTTGTACCAAAGCTGCGAGTTTTGCGGCTTCAGCACCCAATGGCCTTCGTCCGGGAAGTAGAGCATTTCCGACGGGACACCCAGCCTTTGCAGCGTGGTAAAGAGCTGCATGCCCTCGCTCACATCCAGCCGGTAATCGAGCTGGCTGTGCACCACCAGCGTGGGCGTCTTGAAGCGCGCCGCGAACAGCATCGGCGACCACCGCCGATATGTCAGCCGGTTGCTCCATGGCGTCCCCCGAAACTCCCACTCGTTGAACCACAGTTCATCGCTGGTTCCATACGCCGATTCTGGATTGAACATGCCATCGTGCGAAACGATGCAGCGGAAGCGGTCCGTATGTCCCAGGATCCAGTTCGCCATGTACCCGCCGTAACTCGCGCCCAGCGCGCACTCGCGCGTCTTATCGAGAAACGGGAATTGCATTTCCGCAGCATCCAGCCCACGCATGAGATCGATATAGGGGCGTCCGCCCCAGTCGCCATTCACGCCGTCGACGAAAGCCTGCCCATATCCAGTGGAGCCGCGCGGATTCACCATCACCACTGCATAGCCGCTGGCGGCAAACAACTCCGCATTCCAGCGATAGCTCCAGCTATCGCCCCAAGCCCCCTGCGGACCGCCGTGCATAAGAAACTTCACCGGATATTTTTTGTCCGGGTCGAAGCCGGGCGGGCGTATCAGGAAGCCCTCGACCCGCACGCCACCGGAGCCACGAAACCAGTAATGCTCCATGTCCGGAATATCCAACTGCGACAGCAGCGTGCGGTTCAGGCGCGTCAGCGGCTGCTCCGTAACTTCGGAGGGTTCAGCCACAGCCACAGACCTCCGAACGCGGGCGCTTCGCAGATGCAGTGCAGGTTTCCCCTCTGCGTGCGGATTACGCGGTACCGACTCCTCGGTCAGGTTGAGAAGCGTGATCTCGCCGGGACGCCGTACGGTGTTGCGGCTGGCCACCATGTGGGTGTTGTCCGGCGTTACATGCAGATCGCCGTACTCTCCCCGGCGCGCAATGTAGCTGCGCTGGCCGGACGCGAGATCGAGTTGGAAGATCGGCTCCTCGCCTTCATCGCCGGCCGTAAAGTAAATGCTCTGTGAATCTGGCGCCCAGACCAGTTCGTCCACCCAGCGATCGAAGCTTTCCATCGGCAGCGTGATCTTCTTCGCGACACGGTCGTACAAAGCGAGCCGGAAGCGGTCGCTCTCGTACCCGGCGCGCGCCTGTGAGCGCCATGCGATGTACTTGCCATCCGGCGAATACGCCGGGCTGAAGTTGCCACCCGCGCTGGTCGAAATCTTCACCGGCTTCGCCGCCGGGTCGGTCAGGTCCAGCGTCCACAGGTCCACATGTGTGGATATAGCCGGCATCGGATCCGTGTTCTCTTCGAAGATCAGCTCTTTGCTGTCCGGGGAAAATGCGTATGCGGCGGGGCCGCCAAGCGAGAACGGCGGCACCTCGTGTTCATCACCGGGATTCAGGTCGCGCGCTGCGCCGCCGCTTACCGGCTGCAAAAAGAGATGCGATCGCCTTTCGCCGGTGAAGACGTTCCAGTGCCGGTAGAGAAGGTGTGTGAAGATCTGCGCCTTGACCTTGTTCTCGTTCTTCGCCTTCGCACGCTCCGCGTTGCAAGTCTCCTCCTGTGCGCCGGCACCGCATTCCGGATAGACCGACGAAACGTACAGGATGTACTTTCCATCCGGCGACCAAATCGGGCCATCGGCACCCGTGACTGCGTGCGTCGCCTGTCGTGCATCGCCTACGGTGCCGCTGCGCGGGTCGAAACTCGCGATGTAGACCTGTTGTTCGCCATCGCGCGAGCTCTGGAAGAGCACCTGCGTCCCGTCCGGCGAAAAACGTCCGTGTCCTTCGCCCGGCAGCGATGCCGTTACCGGTTTCTCCTCCATCGGTTTGGAACCGACGCCGGTTGGCGCTACCCACAGATGGGAGGTCTTCCGGTTCTGTTCGAGGTCAACATCTGTAACCGCGAAGAGCACCCAATGCCCATCCGGCGAGAGCGAGAGATCATCCAGCCGCCGCATGCGCTGCATGTCCTCGAAGGTCATGGGACGCCGCGGTGGAGGCGCCTGCGCATAGAGGAAGCAAGGGATAAGGGCCGGAAGCAGCAGCGCGGCACACAAGCGGAGACGCATGTCGAACTCGCAAGGAAGATAGAAGACTTCCTATCCTACCTGCTTGCGGTTTCTGCCGATAGCAAAAGCGAGCGGAGACTAGATGGGCCCAGCCTCCGCGCGATACACGGCGTTACGAGTTACTGCGAGTCGCCATCACCGTTCGGTGCGGGTGCACCGGCGGGTGGCGGGCCGACGTCCGGAGGACCGCCAGGTGCGCGCCGTCCACGCGGTCCGTCGCCATCATCCGGATGGCGGATGATAATGTGTTCGTGCCGCTCTGGCCCCAGGGTCTGTAGCGTCTTCCACTGCGCTGTGGTCAAGACACCGCGCAGTCCCAGCAGCATGCGTGCGTTCGCCTTCTCCAGTTCGGCGCGCGACTGCGCGACTTTGTCGATCTGCGCCAGGATGCGCGACTCGTCCGGCTGTTCCGCCGACAATAGCGGCTCCAGGATGGCCTCCTGCTTCTCTACCGAAGCGTGCTCGTCGATCAGCTTAAGACGGCTCTGCAGGAAGATATCGTCCATCTTCTTTTGCTGATCCGCACTCAAGCCTAGCTTTTGCGCGATCTCAGTGTTGTTCCACCACCGGCCGCGCGGACCCATGCGGAAGGCGTGTTCCATGGGCGGACGATGGGCTTCCATCGGGCCCCGATCTGCACCGTCCAGGCCCATGCCGCCTCCCATGTCCGGGCCCTGCAGCGGTGGAAGCGGTGGCGGCGCGTTCGCCGCCTGTTGCTGCGCGATCAGCGGAAGTCCACCGAGCACCAGCGCTGCGGTGGCAGTCCAATGTATGGCGCGTGTCTTCAGTAGTTGCTTCATCGTCATCCTTCTCCCTGAACTTCTTCGAACAATCTGTTGTCCTATGAACGCTACTGGCGGGAGGCCGTGCCGCCGGATGAGCTGGCAGACCCGCTGTTTGCTGGACCCCACGACAACGGCTGCATTGCCTCCGGCACTTCCTGTGACACATCCTGATCGACCTGTTCGAGGAGCGCATTATCGCGCGCCAGCTCCTGTTGATCCTGTTTCTCCCGCTGCAGCTGTTGCTGTTGGTGCACCTGAGCTTCGATGGCTGCGCGATGGGCGTTCCATCTCGGCAGTCCGATGCCAAAGATGAGCAGCAGAGCGACGCTGACAGTGGCCCAGACGCCGACCAGGCCGCGCCAGTTTCGTGCCGCTGCCCTCTTCGATTCCTGCCACTCCAGCACGGCCGCGGCTTTGGCGTCTCTCCACTCGTCGGCCACGGCCGCCTTCTCCTCGCCCCACTGCCGCGCTGCAGCGCCGAACCAGCCCAGCGCGTCCTCGAGCGGCTTCGCTTGGGCCTGGCATTCCTTGCAAGTCGCAACGTGCGCCCGCTCGGCGTCATTCGCGTCGCCTATCTGCCACCGCAGCAGTGCTTCTTGGTTCAAATGTTCCCTCGTTCTCATCGTCCCTCCCCCACCTGTTGCTTCACGACGCTCAATGCGCGGTACAGGTGCGACTTCACCGTGTTCACGTTCATCCTCATGGCCTCTGCGATCTCTGGCAGCTCCAGCTCTTCCACGAAGCGCAGCAGGAAGATGCTGCGCTGGCGTTCGCTCAGCGTCTCTACCGCACGCCATACCGCCGCGACGCGCTCCTGCGCGATCAGCTGGTGCTCGCTCGAGCTGCTGTTGTCCGGCAGCCTGTCGCTCATCTCCGACGCGTCGAGCATCGCTGCGCGTTTCCAGAAGCGCAGCTTCATGCTGCGCTGGTGGTCGCGCACCAGGTTGACGGCGATGCGCATCAGCCAGGTGCTCATAGCGCAGTCGCCGCGGAAGCTGGAACGGGCGGCGTGGGCGCGCAAAAAGCAGTCCTGGGTCAGCGACTCGGCTACATCTTCGTCGCGGGTGGCGAAGAGGATGTAGCGGAACACCCGGCCCCGGTAGAGCCGCATCCACTCCTCGACGCCGCCGGTGTCGGTCACGACGGGGGCTGGAAGATCAGTGGCGGCCATGGCATTCGCGATCACTTGTTCCATGCAGACTCATAGACGAAGGCTTGGCGAGGGAGTTTACAGCGAGGGGCGAAGGCAATTGATTTGGAGAGGGTAACGGTACCCCTATCCCTCCCCCCTCCGGTGCCGGGAGCTTGGGGTGTAAGTCTCTTCGCTGCATCGGGATAGGTGGGCTCCCGAGAGCTAAATTCGTCCTGGCAAAGGACTTATTTCTAAATTCGTCCAGCCAAAAGACTTACGGCCGGGCCTTTTGGCCGATGCGCGTGGCGCGCACAGATGGCCTACTTTCAAGTCTAACGAAACGGGTGGGGTAAACCGGCAGGTTTCTGCATCGCAAGCGTGCCGCGTTCCCAATATGGGCAATCGACAAC
>DASUWP010000393.1:0-9619 GCA_036378335.1 Acidobacteriaceae bacterium
TGCGAGAATGAGGGCGGCGGAGAAGACCTCTGCGGAAGGACATGCCACTATGGGCGAGCTACTGACACCAACACATCTCATCCTGGTTCTGGTCGTTGCGCTGCTGGTCTTCGGACCGCGCAAGCTGCCGGAGCTCGGCAAAGGACTGGGCGAGGGCCTGAAGGGTTTCAAGGACGGGATCAAGGGCACGCCGGAGCCCACCGCCAAACAGGACACCACTGTCTCGCCGTCGAAGAACGAGCCGATCCAGCCAAGCTAATCCAGACAGACATCGGTGGGAGCGCCGGGCGCATGCCCGGCGTTTTGCTGTCTGCGCCGCGCATCATCCCAGAAGTTGCTTAAGCCCGCTATATCCACTCCGACGCACAAACGCGAAAGCGCCGCACCAATAAATCACGCGTGTCCTCGCCCCGTGCGTGCCTACTTCGCCTCTTTCACTGCGCGATAGCCGATGTCGTGTCGGTAATAGATCCCGTCGAAATGAATCATGCCCAGTGCTTCATAGGCCTTGGCCAGCGCCCATTCCAGGTCGGGCGCGATCGCCGTGGCGCCCAGGACGCGTCCTCCGGCCGTCACGATCTGGCCATTCTTCTCCGCAGTTCCGGAGTGAAACACCTCCACATCATGGATCAGCGCGGCACGCTCTAGTCCCGTGATCGGCAGGCCCTTTCGAAAATGACCCGGATAACCCGCGGAGCTCGCAATCACGCATGCCGATGCGCCCCGCTTCCAGCGCAACTCCGTATCGGAGAGCCGTCCTTCCACCGCAGCTTCCATCGCCTCCAGCAGATCCGACTCCAGCCGCACCAGAATGGCCTGCGTCTCCGGATCGCCAAAGCGCGCGTTGAACTCGAGCACCATCGGGCCGCGCGCCGTCATCATCAGGCCGCAATACAGAACACCAACAAACGGCGCATCCTCCGCGCGCATACCGTCCAGCGTGGGCTGCACGATATGGTGCATGATCCAGTCGCGCAGCTCGGGCGAAAGCATGGCGTCGGTTGAGTACACACCCATGCCTCCGGTGTTCGGTCCGGTATCGCCTTCCCCGATTCGCTTGTGATCCTGTGCCGGCGCCAGCGGCGCAGCATGTGTGCCGTCGGAGATGACCAGGAACGAAAGCTCCTCGCCATCCAGAAACTCCTCGATCAACACCGAGTGTTCCGGCGTGCCCAGCAGCTGTCCGGAAAAGAGCCCCGCAATTGCCGCGTGTGCCTCCTCTTTCGTTTTGCAGATCACCACGCCTTTGCCGGCAGCGAGCCCGTCCGCTTTCACCACGACAGGGAAGTGGAAGTGCCCCAGCACTTCCTCAGCTTCTCGCTCCTCGGTGATTACCGCATACGCGGCGGTTGGCAGGTTGTGCCGTTGCAGAAACCGCTTGGCGAAGCTCTTGCTCGTCTCCAGTGTGGCGGCAGCCTTGGTCGGCCCAAAAACCCGCACGCCGCGCCGCAGCAGTTCATCCGTCAGTCCCAGGGAAAGCGGCAGCTCCGGCCCAATCACCACCAGCCCCGGCTGTTCCTTCGCTACCAGCGCTACCAGCGCATGCAGGTCCGCGACGTCCACGGGAACGCACCGCGCCACCTTCGCAATGCCCGCATTTCCTGGCGCGCACACCACTTCTTGCACGCGCGGTGACTTCGCCAGAGCCCACGCAATCGCGTGTTCCCGTCCGCCTGCCCCAATCAGCAAAACCTTCATGCTTTCAGTTCCCATCCCAGCCGCATACTACGACAACATCGCCTCCGGTGCCGCAAATGAGCGACAACCGAGCGAACCCCAGAAAACGCGCCGCAGACGCAGTTGCTCGGGACCGCCGCTCCCTAGTACCCGACCGTGAAACGCTGCCGCCGGTGCTGCGGCCTCTCCAGCTCATCCACCAACGCGATGGCGTAATCCTCCATCGAGATCCAGCTCTTTCCATCCGCAGCCGTCAGCAGTTCATCCTGGGCCAGGCGGAACTTGCCTGTCCGCTGCCCCGGCTCGAAGAAGGCAGACGGGCTCAAATACGTCCAGTCGATGGACGACGCACGCAGCAGCTCCAGGGCCCTCTCATGCGCCAGCGCAATCGCCTTCCAGGCGGCGGGGAAGTCTTTCGTGCTCACCAGCGTCACACCAGGCGCCACCTCCAGGCTGCCTGCACCACCCACCACGACCAGTCGCGGCGCGTATTCTGGCGAGCTTGCCTGCTGACTCACCTGCTGGACAGCGGCAATCTGCCGCTTTGTCACGTCGATGAGCTGCTCGGTCTTGTCCGGAGGCGGGCTGTACGCGCTCACCACCGCCTGAGCGCCGCCGATCGCCTCAGCAATCTCCTCCACGCTCGAAAGGTCGCCCTGGACTGCCGTGAGGCCGTCATTCGGCGCCAGCTTTTCGGGCTTTTTGTCCAGGTTGCGGACCACCGCCAGCACCTCGTGCCCTCGCCCGAGCAGCTCGGTCAGAATGCGCGAGCCGGCGTTTCCTGTAGCGCCATACAGCACAATTTTCATGGACGTCCTCCAATTTAGTAGTGAGATGGTGCGAAAGCTTATCGGGAATCAGTAATTTAGCCACCCTGTGGAATATTAGTGTAAGTCACTCACAAAATATGCAACCATAACCGCACGTCGGGCGTCTATTCAAGTGCAGGCCGGTGGCTCCAGCTCCCGGCCGACATTTCAACTGAATATCCGAACTGAAGGAGAAGTGACATGGCAATCGTTCGTTGGGATCCGTTTCGTGAAGTTGTCTCGTTGCAGAACCGTCTGAACTCGCTTTTCCAGGACTACAACCGTGGACAAAACGACGACGAGGTGCTGAGCGCAGCCAGCTTTGCCCCCCCGGTCGACATCTACGAGGACGACCAGAAATTGGCCCTCAAACTCGAGGTCCCCGGCGTGAAGCAGGAAGACATCGATATCCAGGTCGAAGGCCGCACCCTGACCGTACGCGGCGAACGCAAGTTCGATAGAGAAGAGAAGCAGGAAAACTTCCACCGCGTGGAGCACCGCTACGGCACCTTCGCGCGCAGCTTCACCCTGCCGAACAGCGTGGATGCCGAGAACGTGAAGGCGACCTACGACGCCGGAGTGCTGCAGCTGGAGTTCCCGAAGAAGGCGGAAGCGAAGCCCCGCCAGATCAAGATCGGTGTCGGCTCCAATTCGACGGGTCAGCAGCAGAAGAAGCAGGTCGAGGGCAGTACCGCAGCCTGAAGCAACAGATCCAGATCGCAGTTGTGAATCGGCGGGAGCATCCGGATCGGATCGCTCCCGCCATTTTGTATACGGCGGCGAATGTTCACAATAGAACTTTGAATTTCTTCGAAAAAGGGGGTCATCTCACAAGAGAGAGCCCCACAATGAAGTGAGGCAGGTAAAGCAATATGGCAATCCGTTGGGACAAATTTACGGTGAAGTCGCAGGAGGCAGTGCAGGCCGCGACCAATCTCGCGCTCGAGCACGGCAATCCCGAGCTGACGCCGATGCACATGCTCTCGGCGCTGCTTGAGGACAAGGACGGCATCATTGTGCCCGTCCTGCAGAAGGTCGGCGTGCCCACCGAGCAGCTGCTCTCTCGCGCGAACGATGCCTTGAGCAAGCTGCCCAAAGTTGGCGGCGCCAGCTCGCAACCCGGCCTCTCGAGTGCGATGCAGAAGGTGTTGGACCGCGCCTTCAAGGAAGCGGCCGACTTCAAGGATGAGTACGTCTCGACGGAACATCTACTGCTCGCGTTGACCGAGCAGAAGAATGATCCGGCACGTGAGCTGCTGGCTTCGCTCGGCGCGACCCACGACTCCGTCCTGCAGGCGCTCAGCACCATCCGCGGCAATCAGCGCGTCACCGATCAGAACCCCGAATCCAAATTCCAGGCGCTCGAAAAATTCGCCAAGAATCTCACCGAGCTCGCGCGGCGCGGCAAGCTCGACCCCGTGATCGGCCGCGATGAGGAAATCCGTCGCGTCATCCAGGTGCTGAGCCGCCGGACGAAGAACAATCCGGTGCTCATCGGCGAGCCCGGGGTTGGCAAAACCGCCATCGTGGAAGGACTCGCCCGCCGCATCGTCTCCGGCGATGTTCCGGAAGTTCTGCGCGACAAGCGCGTCATCTCGCTTGATCTCGGCTCCATGCTTGCGGGAGCAAAATATCGCGGCGAGTTTGAAGACCGTCTGAAAGCCGTTCTCAAGGAAATCGAAGACTCCAACGGCGAGATCATTCTCTTCATCGACGAGCTGCATACGCTGGTCGGCGCGGGAGCCGCCGAGGGCGCCATCGACGCCAGCAACATGCTCAAGCCGGCGCTCGCGCGCGGCGAGCTACGGGCCATTGGCGCAACCACGCTCAATGAGTACCGCAAGTACATCGAAAAGGATGCCGCGCTCGAGCGTCGCTTCCAGATCGTCTATGTGGGTGAGCCGAATGTCGAAGACACGATCGCCATCCTGCGCGGCCTGAAGGAGCGCTATGAGGCGCATCACAAGGTCCGCATCAAGGACTCGGCGATCGTTGCCGCTGCAACCCTCAGCCACCGATACATATCGGATCGCTTCCTGCCCGACAAAGCGATCGACCTGGTCGACGAAGCGGCGGCGTCGCTCGCCATCCAGATTGGCTCAGTGCCGGAGGAGATCGATGCGCTCGACCGCGAGGCGACTTCGCTCGAGATCGAGCGGGCAGCGCTCAAGCGCGAAACCGATCCTAATAGCAAAGAACGGCTCGAAGTCGTCGAGCGCGAGCTGGCCGCGATCAAGGAGCGTGCCACCGGGCTGCGCGCTCGCTGGCAGAAGGAGCGCGAGGCCATCACCCGCGTCAGCGAGCTGAAACAGCGCGTCGAAGAGCTGCGCTTCGAGATGGAAGAGCAGACCCGCAAGGGCAATCTGGAACGCAGCGCCGTAATCCAGTACGGAGAGCTGCCCAAGGCCGAAGGGGAGCTGCGTAAGCTCAGCGCCGAGCAGGATGCGGAATCCGATGCGGCCAAGAGTGGCACACGCAAGCGCATGCTCAAGGAAGAAGTGGACGAGGAAGATATCGCCACGATCGTCAGCAAATGGACCGGCATCCCGGTCTCGAAGATGCTCGAAGGCGAGGTGTCGAAGCTCGTCCAGATGGAGTCGCGCCTGCGCGAGCGCGTTATCGGCCAGGACGATGCGCTCTCCACAGTGGCCAATGCCATCCGCCGCTCGCGTGCGGGCTTGAGCGATCCGAAGCGGCCGATCGGCAGCTTCATCTTTCTCGGGCCCACGGGCGTCGGAAAGACGGAGACCGCCCGCGCACTTGCCGAATTCCTCTTCGACGACGAGCAGGCGATGGTGCGGATCGATATGAGCGAGTACATGGAGAAACACGCCGTCGCTCGCTTGATCGGCGCGCCTCCGGGCTATATCGGCTTCGATGAGGGCGGACAGCTTACCGAAGCAATTCGCCGCCGCCCCTACGCCGTTGTGCTCTTCGACGAGATCGAGAAGGCGCATCCGGATGTCTTCAACATCCTGCTGCAGGTGCTCGATGATGGCCGGCTGACAGATTCCAAGGGGCGTACCGTGGACTTTAAAAACACGGTGCTCATCATGACTTCAAACCTGGGCGCGCAGATGTTGAATGCCGAAGCGCTGACCGACGAAGCGGCATTCGACCACGCGCGGGAGCAGGTGATGGACCTGTTGAAGCAAAGCTTCCGTCCCGAGTTCCTGAACCGTGTCGACGACATCGTGATCTTCCGTCCGCTGGGCGAGGAGCAGTTGAGCCATATCATCGACCTGCGGCTGGTGGACCTGAAGAAGCTGCTGGCGGATCGCAAGATCACGCTCGATCTGACGGACGGCGCACGCCATCAGTTGCTGATGACCGGCTACGACCGTGCGTATGGCGCACGTCCGCTGAAGCGGGCAATCCAGCGGCTGATCCAGGACCCGCTCGCGATCAAGATCCTCGATGGAGAGGTGCTGCACGGCGACACCGTCCGCGTGGATGCCGATCCGCTGAACAACCGCCTGAAATTTGAGGTGGTCGGGAGGCAAGCGGGTGAGCCAGCGACTCAGCCGGTGGGCGCCACTCGCTGATCGAAGGATTTGCACTAAGAGAACAACCAGGGTGAGAGCGCGCTCTCATCCTGGTTGTTACAAAGCGGGTTCCGGGCTATCCGCTTGAAGTTCCGATGCAGGATGCGAGATGTTCTGCAGCACGCGGTTGATCGTGCTTTCCGTCGGGCTGTTGGCCAGGTGCAGCACGCGCGCAGCCTTGCTGATGGTCTGGCAGAGCTGGAACCGGTTCGGGATCTCTTTGCTGGCAGCGTAAACGAGTGAGGAACGCAGGGTGGGCCTCCTCGGCCTGGCATTTTGCTGTGGGTGCGGACGGCGTGTGAGCGAAATGCCTTGTTGCGTAAGACGCGCTGAGCAGATCTCGCTGGAAGTGTGCTCGATCGGATCAGGCGGGATGTACTTACCAGTCTACTCTAGTGGCTTTGCGCTGCCGATCTTTTGCCGATAGCGACACGCGGAATGCCCTGCAAATCCTGGATGAAACGGATGCCTTCGAATCCGCTGGCTCGTAGCATCGCGCCGACTGCATCGCGCTGCCCGTGACCGATCTCGAGCAGCAGGTGACCGTGGTGCCCCAGCCGCCCATGTGCCTCCGGAATCAGGCGGCGATACACGGCCAAGCCGTCCTCTCCTGCATATAGAGCCGTTGCCGGCTCATACTCGCGCACCTGCGGCTCCAGTACCTCGCTGGTCGCCACGTAGGGTGGATTTGAGACGATGCAGTCGAAGCGATCGCGCTCCCGCAGACACGCAAACAGATCGGACTCGCGAAAGCGGATGCGATCTCCTGCGCCCAGGCGTTGTGCGTTCTGCTGCGCTACCGCAATTGCATCCGCGGAAACGTCGGTCGCCGTCACGGCGGAATGTGGAAGATCCAGCGCCAGCGTTACGGCAAGAATTCCTGAGCCTGTTCCGATATCCAGAATGTGCCTGGGTTCAGGACGAATTGCCAGTACCGCCTCCACCAGGTGCTCGGTCTCCGGGCGCGGAATCAGCACGGCAGGCGTTACGGCAAAGGAACGCCCGTAAAATTCCTGCGTCCCGGTGATGTACTGCACCGGCTCATGCCGGGCGCGACGCGCGATGGCGTCGCGATACGCATCTCTCTGCACGTCCGCAAGCGCGCGGTTTGGATGCGTCAGCAACTCCGCGCGAGTGAGTCCCGTGATGTGCAGCAAGAGCAATTCGGCGTCGCGACGCGCTGCATCGCCGGGTGCGAGCTGCTGTATTGCTTCCGTTGTAGCTTCAGCAAGCGTGGTCATTCCAAATGAATGCTATACTTACACCAACGCTTCCCAAGGGTGATGCGATTCTCGCATCCCGAATGCGGCCAGTGTGCTGGCCTGCGGCTCTCCGGCGAGAGCCTTAGCCCGACCTAGAAGCGTTGCTGTCCACCGCGTGTCGAGTGGATGGAGTCTCGGAAGCCGAAGAGTTTCCCGGACACAAGGATCGTGCGGCAAGAGCGGAGGCTGGCGGAACAATGCCAGTCGGCAGCATCCAGAAGTCCCACCGTTTTTCCCCTACGTACAAAAAGAACAGCGCGCAGCCCCGACCGTTCCAACAGGAATGACACGCGATCGGATGCCAGGCTGGCAAGCGCATGTCACGCATCGTGGACACGCTACTCGTGTATCCGGCGATGCCTAGGAATCCAAATTGAATTTATTTTCTGAAATGTCCCTTTCGCCCCTGGTGCAGAAGCGCCTTGCGGCGGTGAAGTTTGTAACGCCAACTCCCGTGCAGGCGGGGGCCATTCCTCCAGCGCTCGAAGGCCGAGATGTAGTGGCCACGGCGCAGACCGGCACCGGCAAGACGCTCAGCTTCATGATCCCCATCATCGAGCGGCTGCAAAAGGTGCAGGGCAAGCAAATCACTGCGCTGGTGCTGTTGCCCACGCGCGAACTCGCCATGCAGGTGGAGAAGGTCTATCGGCAGCTGATGCCTGAGGGCAACATGCGCGTCGCGCTGGTGGTCGGCGGATTGGCGGAAGGCCCGCAGCTCGAGGCGCTCCGCCGCGGCGTCCGTCTCGTCGTAGCCACCCCAGGCCGCCTCGAAGACTTTCTCGATCGCAAGTTGGTGAAGCTCGATGGCGTTGAAGTGCTGGTGCTCGATGAGTGCGATCGCATGCTCGACATGGGATTCAAGCCCTCCATCAGGCGCATTGTCTCCAAGCTTCGCCCGGACCGCCAGACGCTTTGTTACTCCGCCACGCTCAATACGGAGATGCGCGAAGTGACACGCGACTACCTGAAGAATCCGGTGCGCATTGATATCTCGACCGAGCTGAAGCCCGCCGACAACGTCGCGCTGCAGATGTTTGAGGTGTCAAAGGATAAGAAGTCCGAGCTGTTGGAGCATCTGCTCAGCCAGCACGAAGGCAGTTTTCTCGTCTTCACGCGCACCAAGCACGGCGCAGATCGGCTGGCGAACCGGCTCAGCCGCGTCGGCCACAGCGCGGCGCGCATCCACGGCGATCGAACCCAGGCGCAGCGCGTTGCCGCGTTGAAGGGCTTTGCCAATGGCGCGAATCGCGTGCTGGTTGCCACCGATGTTGCCGCACGCGGCATCGATGTGCCGCACGTCGCGCACGTCGTCAACTACGATCTCCCCAAAGAAGCGGAGGACTTCGTCCATCGCGTGGGCCGCACCGGCCGTGCATCGCGCTCGGGAACGGCGCATACCTTCGCTATGCCGGAGGAGCGCAATGACGTGAAGAAGATCGAGCGCAAGCTCGCCATCACCATGAAGCGCTTCAAGGTAACAGCGGTTGAGACAAAAGCGGCAACAGCTCAAGCCTAGCCTCGCAACAATAAAAAGCAGGGCCGGTGATTTCGATCACCGGCCCTTGCTTTGTTCCTGATTTTGTCATCTCGACCGAAGCGCGCAGTCGAGAGATCCACTCTTGCTCACTTCTATCCAAGCCGCTCCAGTTGTACGAAGACCGCATCCGCGCAACTCCGGAAGCCAAGTTGCTCGTAAATATGGATAGCAGCCCCGTTCCCACCCGCAACATGCAGAAATGGAATGTCGCCATCGGCAAGGATCGCGGCCGTCGCCTCGCGCGTGAGTTGCTGCGCATAGCCGTGGCCCAGATGCGCGGGGTGCGTGCATACTGCGCTCACTTCGCGATAGCCGGGCACCGCCAGCCGCTCGCCCGCCATCGCGACTAATTCACCGTCCACGCGAATGCCGCGATAGCCCCCCATCTCAGGCGTGCGCATCCCGAAGAAGCCCGGGAAGGCAATTGCCTTCAGTGCAACCATTGCCGCAGCGTCGGCCACCGGATCGAGCATCACGGATTTCGCTCCGCTGCCACGCCGAGCGTCGGGCGCGAGCGCCTCACACATCATCTGCAAGCCAGGTATGCGATTGGTTTCGCGCCACTGTTCGGGAGCGAGGCGCGGCGGCTCCTCAAAGAACCACACACGCTCGCCTGGCGAAACCAGCGCCCCAAGCGCTGCGACTGCTTCGGACGAGTGGCTCTCGATGGCCGCGAGCGGCACTACGTCGGCGTAAAACCGGCGCGCCGGTCCCTCGCCATACGCAAGGCGCTGCTGGCGCGTCGTCGCCGCCTGCCAGATCGGATTCTCAAGTGCGGTAAGGGGAGTC
>DASUWP010000394.1:0-8457 GCA_036378335.1 Acidobacteriaceae bacterium
GGTTGTCCAGAGCTCTCCGCAGATACGATCGGCACGCTGAATCGCATCGACGTGGAGCGAGAAAGCTCCGGCGTGAGCGACATCCATATCGTGCAGCGTGATGAGTAACAGCGATGGCGACACTTGCGCCATCAGTCGACGCGCGATGGAGAGTGACAACTCGTCAGCGCTGTCGAGCGCGCGAGCGTCGCGGGTGAAGTCCTCGACGGAGAGCCGCAACGTGGACGCGAGCTGCTCCAGATGCAGTTCGCCATCGTTCTGGGAGAGCGAGGGCCGGTAGACCGGCATCTCGTAGTTGTCCTGCAGCAGGTGCTCGTAATCGACCAGGGATTGCGGCCGCTGCTTGTTCACCGCCGCCGCGAGCAACTGCTTGGGCAGAATGACGCCCGCGCCCTGGCCCTCATATCCACCATGACGGCTGAAGCCGATCTGTTGGAAGCCGTTGCTGGGCGCGATCACCCACGCGTCGTCCATGGGACGCGCGAGGCCACGGCGAAAGTATTCGAATACGGTTGGATTGCCGGTTGGCTGCGCGATGAAGTTGTCGAAGGTCTCATAGCAGCCGGTGACGATGCCAGCGGTGGCGACGTAGTGACCGAGGATGCCGCGGTTCACGACCTGGGTGAAGAATGTCCCCTGCGGGATGAGCTCGCCCAGGAGATGCGGGATGTTCTGCTGGCCTTCAACGGCGAAGGTTTCCTCATCGCGCGCGCCACCGCCGAACGTGACGAAGACCGTGCGCGGCTTGGGCTGGGTGGCCGCCGCAAAAGCCGAGGGCACCAGCGACGAAACAGCGGTAGCCGCAGCAGTGCCCGCGGCAAGGCGCAGAAAGTCGCGGCGCGTGTGACTGCGCAATTCGCAGCAACGTGAATCAATGACGTCCATTGCAGTCCAGCTATCGTTCCGGAAGATGGTCTGACTTTACGCTGCCGCCATGCACGAGACAAGAGTGGCGACCAGGCTGAAGTAAACGGATTCCGGATCGTTAGGGAACGCACTTTCTGGCCGCTGTGCATGTCCTCAGGGTGGAGCCTGGCGCAACCTGCTTCGCGCGCTGCAGCTACCATGAGTGAAACGCAGAACTGCTGAATCATCATGGGAGTGAGGCGAACACTGCGCTGCGGCCGATACCCAGGAGCAGGAAGAGAGCAGCGCCGGCACGCTGAAGAGCAGAAAGCATGGATGATGAACCCTCGGTGAATGAAGGGCCAGAGTATCGCAAGCTACAACGCGGCGGGTACTTTGGGCAGCAGCGCGAATCGCGAGACTGCGGTATGTTGGAACTGCATGCTCGCCCACGCGCCGACTGCCACACCACCCCGAGCCAGCTTGCGTTCACCCAAGCTCGAAATTTGCGTTGAAACCCTCGAGAACGCGAAGATCGCAGACCGCGGGGGCGCCCACCGCATCGAACTCTGCGGTGAACTTGCCGGTGGCGGCGTTACGCCCAGCCTTGGTCTGCTGGAACAGGTAGTCGCCAGCATCACAATTCCGGTCCATTCCATGATCCGCCCACGCGGCGGAGACTTCCTCTACAGCGCTGGTGAATTTCGCGCGATGGAACGCGACATTGAGCTGGCGAAGCAGGCCGGCGCAGCAGGCGTGGTTCTGGGGGTGCTCACTGCCGGGGGTGAGGTGGACGTTGCGGCGACGCGGCGGCTCATCGAAGCCGCCCGCCCGATGCGAGTCACCTTCCATCGCGCCTTTGATGTGACCCGCGACCTGGATGCTGCGCTGGAAGCCGTGATCGCGGCGGGGACAGACATCCTGTTGACCTCCGGCGGCGCTGAACGGCTGAGTGAAGGCATTGATGCCGTGGCCCGGCTGGTGGGGCGCGCGGGAAACCGTATCGAGATCATGGGCGGTTCCGGAGTGCGCCTGCAAAACGCCGTAGCACTGTGCGAGGCGGCCGGCCTGGGCGCGATTCACTCCTCGATGCGCCGCCCTTTGGCCCGCGAGGAGGCGACCGTCCACGTGCTGCCGGATGCGCTACCTCCCTATGAGGTCCGCGAAGAGGATGTGCGCACGCTGGCCGCAGGGCTGAAAAACTGCGCCCGCGACGTTTCCGCCAGCACCGAAGTCCGCTAGCCCGGCACGCAGGGTTAGGCCTGGTAGCCGTACGCGCGCAAAGTCTAAAGTAGATTCATGGTCACGGCAGGTTCTCTGTTCCGCAAAGGGCGCATCGGACGGCGGACGCCTTTCGTGACGGGTCTTCTCTTCTGCATTTCAGGTGCAATCGCAGCGTATCCCCAGCAGCAGGACGGCAACGCGCCAGGTCCTGCTATGCAGACGCCCACGCCCGATGTACAGGCGATTCCCTTAGACCAGCCGACAGCGGCGCGGCTCGGCACGCGTAAGAACAGCGAAAGTGTAACGGTGACTGGGAGCGACTGGGCGGATACGCAGCTTGTCGTCGCGCCGGGCGATTCGATTACGTTCACGGCGAAGGGCGAAGTCTCGCTCAACGATGGCCGCACAGTGACGGCCGACGGCAGCCCCCGCGGATGGAAGGACCTGCTGCGGCAGTTTCCCGACAACAGCTCTCCTGTGGGCGCGCTGGTGGCGAGAATCGGCAGCAACGCCGCAACGGTGCCGTTCCAGATTGGCGCGAGCAAAACCCTGGAGGTGCCGTCGACCGGCGAGCTTTACCTGCGCATCAATGTCAGCTCCGACCTGGCGGCCACGGGCAGCTATGTCGTCACGATCAAGTTGTCGCGCCAGCCAGAGCAGACGAAGAAGCAGGCTGTGGCCGAAGGCAAGATCGCCGCCGCCATATCGCCGGCGCTGTTCACTGCGATTCCGCGGCGGGTGCAGGACCAGCAGGACAACCTTGGGGATATGGTGAACTTTGCTCTGGTGGGCACCCAGGAGCAGGTGACAAAAGCCTTTCAGAACGCCGGCTGGGTGAGCGTGGACAGCACCAAGCAGGACGCGGTCCTCCACGGATTTATTGAGACGCTGCAGCACAAGGCGTACCTCGAGATGCCAATGAGCACGCTCTACCTGTTCGGGCGGCAACAGGACCTCTCCTATGCCCGCGCCGACCCCATCATGGTGGCTGCGGAGCGGCATCATCTACGCGTCTGGAAGACCACGGAAACGGTGAACGGAGTGCCGCTGTGGGTCGGATCGTCCACGCATGACATTGGGTTTGAGAGGGACCAACGCAACAACGGTGTTACGCACAAGATCGACCCCGAGATCGACAAGGAACGGGACTTCCTGGAGCAGAGCTTCGCAGCGGCAGGAGACCTGCAGGCCGCTGCGTATGTGACTCCGTCCGATCCGCTGAAAACAGCAAGGACGGCGACCGGCGGCAGCTTTCAATCGGATGGGCGCATCGTCGTGCTGATTCTGAAATAAAGGTGCTGATTCTGAAGGAGAGCGCCGGACTGCTACTTCTCTAGCGTGATCTAGACTGCCGCACCGGGAGCATGCGCCATCTGCTCGACCGGCTCGCTCAGCGATGCGGCCGGACTCCGTTCCCGCTCGCCTATCAGCCTGGCGATTGCGGCAGCAGGCAGTGGACGCGCGAAGTAATAGCCCTGCACGCGATCGCACTCAAGCTGCCATAGCCGGGTGAGTTGGTCCTCGCGCTCGACGCCTTCTGCCACGACGATCAGCCCGAGGCTGTGCGCAAGGAATACGATCGCCTGCACGATTGCGTAGGTGCCGTTGGGCTCATTGATGCGCTCGACGAAAGAGCGATCGATCTTCAAGGTCTGCACCGGCAACTGATGCAGATGCGCGAGCGATGAGTAGCCGGTGCCGAAGTCGTCCACGGAAAAATGAATGCCCATGCGGGCCAGCGTATCGATCTGGCGCGCCACCTGGCCGATGTTGCGCATCACCGTCGATTCGGTGACCTCCATCTCCAGCGCCGCCGGGGAAAGCTTGTAGTGGCGGAGGCGCTCGATCACATAGCTCGAAAAATCAAACCGGGTGAGCTGCAACGGGGAGACGTTGAAGGCGACGCGTACCTGGTGAAAGCCTCGGTCCTGCCATTCGCGGCTCTGCCGGCAGCACTCGTCGAGCACCCAGTTGCCCAGCGGCACAATGAGGCCGCTCTCCTCCGCGATGGGAATGAAACGATCCGGGTAGACCAGCCCGAGCACCGGATGATGCAGGCGCACCAGAGCCTCCAAAGCGCAGAGTTGCCCGTCGCGCGTGTAGATCGGCTGGTAGTGCAGTTCCAGTCCGCCATCCTTCAGGGAACGGCGGAGATGTTTTTCGAGCTCGGTGGCTTCGAGCGTGGCGGCAGAGATCTCCTGCGAGACATACATGTACTGGTTGCCGCCGGATTTCTTCGCGCGATACATCGCCGTGTCCGCATCGCGCCACAGGACGGCCGCATCGGTGCCGTGATCCGGATAAACGGCGATGCCCAGGCTGGCGGTGAGATCGATATCGATGCCATTGTGGCGGTAGGGCTCGTTCAGACCTCGGAGGATGTCGGCCGCGACGCGCTCGGCGTCTTCCGACTGGGCAATCTCCTGCAAGAGCACGGTGAACTCTTCACCCCCGGTGCGGGCCACCGTGTCCACGGCGCGCACGCGCGAGCTGAGGCGGCGCCCAATCTCCTGCAGGCAGACGTCGCCGATGGCATGGCCGTAGGTGTCGTTGATCTGTTTGAAGCGGTCGAGATCAAGGCAAAGCAGCGCCGCCTTGTGCCCGTAACGGCTGGCGTGAGCGAGGGTCTGCGCGATGCGGTCTTCGAGCAGGGCCCGGTTAGGCAGGCCGGTGAGGATGTCGTGATTCGCCTGATATACCAACTGCTCGTGCAGGCGATCGCGCTCGGTCACGTCCTGCATCAGCGCGAAGGTGACCTTGTGGCCATCGTGTTCGATCTGATGCGAGGCGATATCCACCAGCATGAAGCTGCCGTCCTTGCGCTGGTGGCGCCAGGGGCCGTTGAGCGGGTTCTCGCAGGTGCGCTTCAGCTCTGCAACCAGCCTGGAAAATTCCTCGCCCGGCCGGATGTCGGCCATGGTCATCTGCTGGAACTCTTCCTGGGTGTAGCCGTATTGCCGCGCCGCCGCTTCGTTCACGTGGAGGAAGGCGAGCGTCTCGGTGTCGTACATCCACATGGGGTGCGGGTTGGACTCGAAGAGCACCCGGTAGTGCGCGCCCGCGTCCTCGGCGCTGACGATCTCTTCTTCGAGCAGGGTCAGGATCATGCCAACCGCAACGAGATACTTCGGGAGGTTCCAGAGCTCTGCGGGAATCTGGGCCGCCGGCCACAACATTTCAGCCACCGCAGCGGAAATCCAGACCGCGGCCCATGCGTACAAACTAAGGACTACCGTCCGCACTCCCGCGGTGAAGCGCGAAACCTCGAAACTGTAGAGCAGGGCGAGAAGCAGAAACACCTGCGTCAGCATGACCTCGATTGAGGTGCCGTCGTGATGACGGAGAATGCCGTAGCTCAGCCATGCGCTGCAGCCGGCAACCGACAATCCGAGGACTGTTCGCAGCAACGGCCGGCGTTGCGAGATGCGGTAGGCCACGATGAGCGTGGCCGCCTCACCGGCGATGGCGCTCAAGGCGAGCAGGCGGTTGCCTTCGGGCAGGAAGCAAGCCGCAGCCGTGGTGGCCAGCCAAGGCGTGCCGAGCGTCACCAGAACAGCGAGCCAGCGACCCGACACATAGCGGACGAATGTGGTGGACAGGATGAAACAGATGCCACCCAGTACCAGCGAGCCGAGTACGAGGAAGTCCTGTGCGGCATGCCCCAATTCCGACGCAGGACGCAGCAGCAAGCCTGCGAAATGGACCAGGATGAGACACCAGCCGATAAGCCAGCAACGGACACGGAAGGTCGGCCGCTTCCTGTAAATGGAGGTGAACAGGAGTACGAGCGACCCTAACGATAAGAGATCCAGAAGTCCGCTCATCCTCGCCCTGTCACCGGATCATGTTTTGCGGACCAGAGAGGCCAGCACCCGGGGATGATTAGACAGTAACCTTGGTGCACAGCCAACCGAAATATCACGAAAGTTTAACTCTACTCATTCCAGGCACTTTAGATTATTTCTGAGGGTACTTTTTGCGTACAAAAATGATCAGGAAAAGTTAAAGCCGAGGGCTGATTCGCCGACAAACAAACACGGCCTCTCCCATCGGAAAGGCCGTGCTCATTTCATCTGCTTCGCTCGCCGGCGGTGCTCGTGCCCTAATTCCTGGGCGGGTGCGACACACCTTGTCCTACCGGGCCTTTCTGCGGCGCCCGTGTCGGCTGATGGGCATATTGCTGGCCATGAATCTTGATCTTCGACTCGTCGATCCGGCCTTCCGTCGGCTGATCGAAGACGGCGCCCGGCGCCAGCAGGTAGGTTTGCACCTGGCGGCCCGGCGTGGTGCTGGTGCGGACGTCCACGCGTGACGGATCGATGCCCTTTTCATTGGCAAGATACGCACGGGTGTTCATGGCGCGCTCGGCGGCCGTCAACTGCCCGTCGACCTCGCTGTCGGAGTGCTCGCCCACCAGGACAAGGCGCGCATCCGGCTGGTGCTCCATAGTGAGAGCGACGTCATCCAGGCAGGCGCGACCCTCGTTGTCCACGCGGGCGGGACGACGCATGTCGCGGTTGAAGTAGACCGTGCACAGCGGCTGAGCCTTCGGCGCAGGCGGCAACGAAGGCGGAGCGATGGTGACCTCCGTAGTCGCGACTGCACTGCGGCCAAGATCATCCTGCACTTTGCAGGTGACGGTGGCGACGCCAGGCGGCAATCCGTCGGTATGCAGCTCCGCCGTATTGTCCTTGCCATTGATTTGGCCTTCGGAGGTGAGGTAGCTGTAAGTCAGTTGCCGTTGCGCGATCGAGCCCGCATAGGCGGTGATGATGGAGACCTGTCCCGGCGTCACGGTCGAAGGATCAGGCGAGCATTTCACGGTCGGCGCAGGCGATTCCTTCACCACAAAATTTGTTCCGCACTGCGCGAACTGCTTGCCCTTCTCCTTAAGCGAGATGTGCGCCGTCGCATGGTACGTGCCTGCAGCGAGACCAGTGGTGTCGACGAAGATGACAGGGCCAAAGCCCTGCTGCTTGCCCGCCGTCAGCACCCAGCTGAAGAAGAACGGATGCTTGGTTCTGTCGCGATAATTGCGCAACGTCGCGGCGAGCGTGACGCGTTCGCCCGCATACACTTCCGCCGGACTGGCGTCGCAAGCCAGACTCTTCGACTGCACTGGATTCATTTCGCCAAAGCGAATGACGAGCCCGGCAGAGAGCCGCAGCGCGCTCACACTCTCCGTTCCGCCGGCGAGATCGTATTGCTGCAGCGCGCCCTGATCGGCGTGCATGTAGCCGTAGTCAGCCTGGGCGAGCCGGAACGCGACGTGGTCATGCGTGTGGGGCAGCAGGAGGTCGACACCGCCACCGCCTGCGAAGCCGTAGCCCCAGGTGGGCGGCTGAAACTTGGGTCCCGCCACTTTTGCGCCGCCGCCTGTGAAATGCACGAACGGGATGATGTGCTGGCCGAGAAAGAAGCGATACACCGGCCCTGCTTCCACGGTGTAGAAGGAATCGGTGACGCCACCGAGCTGAACGAATGGCGGCGCGGGTGACGTGCCGGTCGTGCCGAGGGGGTATTCGCTGTGCGAGAACTCCGCCTGTACACCGATGTGGCGTTTGAAATAGTAGGTGCCGCTCGCGATATAGCCGCGGGTGTTGTTGCTGGGGAAGCTCCAGGTACCGACACTGCCGCTGGGACGCAGATAGGCGTATCCGCCAAAGATGTCGATACGGGAGGCAGGCGGCGGCTCCGGTTGGTTCACCTGCTGCGAGGGCAGAGAAGGATTCACGGCCTGGTTGTCCGTGCCTGCAGGTCCCGGGGTGGCGGGAGACTGATCCGCTGATCCAGGTGCGGAAGCTGGCGCATTGGTGTCGGCGGCTGGTCCAGGCGGATTGCTGGATGCATCGGGAGTCGCGGCGGCTGCGGGCGGTGTTGCCGGCGCGGTCTGTTGCGGCGCTGCGGTATCTGCCGGCGCTGACGATGCTGGAGGCGCTATCTGCGTCTGGTCCTGCGACACGGGTGCCGGCGCAGCCGTGTCCGTCGCGGGAATGCTCGAACTAGCTGCGCTCGGTGCAGCTGGGTTCTGGGCAGTGTTCGTCGCAGGTGGGGCCGACGGTGTTGCGGGCGCGGCCGGTTGCTGCGCTGGGGAATCCGCCGCTGTTGGCGGTGTGGGAGGAGCAATCTGGGGCGCCGGCGCGGGCACGCTGCTGTCGGCTGCGGGCGCGCTCGGCGCTGGTGGATTGCTGGACCCGGATGCAGGTGCGGCAGAAGGTGTTTCTGGCGCGGATGGTGCGGGAGGCGCAGCCTGCTGGGGCGCCGGGGCATTTACATCGCCTGCAGGTGTTACAGCGGGTGGCGCCGTCTCCTGCGCGGTGGCCGCAGGCGGCGCCGCGTTCTCCGGTGGTGCAGGAGCGTTCTGTTGCGCCGGCGTAGCAGAGGAAT
>DASUWP010000395.1:0-2204 GCA_036378335.1 Acidobacteriaceae bacterium
TGCCTCACCTCTTACCAGCGAGCCGGCCTTTAGAAATGGGAGACTGTCAGCCGCCGTTTCATTCTCGAACTATTTTTTCGCGCGTCCTTGTCGCTGTGATTTCGATACTGTGAAACGGCTCCTTTCGATAGCGTAAATTGGCCCCACCTCGCTAGCCGGGCATCCTACCGATGAGGCGGGAGGCTCGGGATGGAGAGGAAAGCGAAGGTGGAGCTATTCGAGCAGATTCGCAGGGAATACGAGTTCGGCGTCGGGACGATCAGAGGAGTGGCGCATAAGCTGAAGGTGCATCGGCGGATGGTGCGCCAAGCCTTGGCGAGCGCCGAGCCGCCGGAGCGCAAGCAAGTCGCGCGGGAACGGCCGGTGATTGGACCGTTGCGTCTCTATATCGACGCCATCCTGGAGGCTGACCGCAGCGCGCCGCGTAAGCAGCGCCATACCGCGCATCGTATCTACGAACGGATCAGAACCGAGCTACCTGACTACCAGGTCGCCGAGGTGACGGTGAGGTGGTATGTGCGGGAGCGCAAACGGGAGTTGGGTTGGTCAACGCGCGCGACCTGTGTGCCGCAAAGTTACGCGCCGGGCCAGGAAGGCCAGGTTGATTGGTATGAGGCATGGGCGGAACTAAATGGCGCACAGGTCAAGCTGCAGGTGTTCTCGCTGCGCAGCATGATGAGCGGCGCGGCCTTCCATCGCGCGTATCATCGCGCAACGCAGCAGGCGTTTTTCGAAGCCCACGAGCATGCGTTTCATTATTTTGGCGGAGTATTTCGGCTCCTTAGATATGACAACCTGAAGAGTGCAGTAAAGAAGATCCTGCGCGGCCATCAACGCGAACAGGCCACGCGCTTCATCGCCTTCCGCTCGCACTGGCGCTTCGAGAGCGACTTTTGCACGCCGGCTGAACCGCACGAGAAGGGCGGGATCGAGGGCGAGGCCGGCTACTTCCGGCGCAATCACTGGGTGCCGGTTCCGCAAGCACGGGACCTCGACGAACTCAATGCGCAGCTCCTGGCGGGCTGCCGAGATGACGAGCGGCGCCATATCGCTGGACATCATCAGACCGTCGGCGCAGCGATGCTCGCGGAGCGGGCGCAGCTCCTGCCACTGGCAGAACAAGACTTCGAGCTGGCGGAGCTCTCGTTTCCGCGTGTGGACGGGCTCGGCTGCATTCGGGTGCGGACCAATCTCTATTCGGCGCCGGCGTCGCCCGGCAGGACAGTGGAGGTGCGGCTCTATCCGAGTCATGTCGAGGTGCGCGACGAGGGCTGCCTAATCGCGCGTCACGAACGGTGCTATGAACGCTATCAACAGCTGCTCGATCTCGAACATTATCTCGACGTGCTGGAACGTAAGCCGGGTGCGCTGATCGGCTCCAAACCGCTGGCAGCATGGCGGGATCGAGGACTGTGGCCAGAGAGTTATGATCAGCTACTCACAGAGTTCATGGATCGACACGGCAAGCCGAGCGGCACGCGCCAGATGATCCAGGTGCTGAGCCTGATCAAACCATACGGCCACAAGCGGGTGCGCGCGGCGGTGGAACAGGCCATCGCGCTGAGCTGCGCCGATGCTGCGGCGGTACGGCATCTGGTGGAATCTGCTGACCTGACTCATGCGCGTGACGAGATCATCCAGTTGGATACACTGTCACGCTTTGAGCGAGCGCTGCCGGTAATGACGGATTACGATGGGCTGCTCAGTGAGGAGGTGACGCCGTGAACGCAGAGAGCGGCACCCTGGAAGCGGCTACTGTCCGGCAGCAATGCAAGCTGTTGCGTATGCCCACCATTGGGGCGCAGTGCACTCAACTTGCCGAACAGGCAGTGCGCGAGCGGCGCACCCATCTCGGCTATCTTGAAGCGTTATTGCAAGCCGAACTCGAGGAACGTGAAGAGCGGCTGATCGAGCGACGCATTCGCGAAGCTCGTCTGCCTCGCATGAAGACCTTGGAGGAGTTTGACTTCGTGCGCAATGCCAAGGTCTCGGCCCAACAGATTCACGAATTGGCCAAAGGTGATTACATCGCGAAAGCGGAGCCAATCATTTTTATCGGCGACAGCGGCACCGGGAAGACCCATCTGCTTACTGGCCTGGCGGTGGCGGCCTGCCAGCAAAAGCGGCGAGTGCGCTTCGCTAGCGCCGCCGCGTTGATCAATGAAATGGTCGAGGCCAAGCATCAGTTGCAGCTGGGCCGCGCC
>DASUWP010000396.1:0-3175 GCA_036378335.1 Acidobacteriaceae bacterium
CGAGTATGCTCGGCGAGCACGGATGGTGCCGCGAACTCTGCGGCGGATGGCGTCGCGTTCGGCGGGCATGCTGCGGGCTTCCAATAAGAAGATTGGATTCGACTATAAGGTGCAGCGATTCCTGCAGGGAACGCTGATGGACGAGCGCATCTCGCACGTGTTCTGGAATGGGACCTTCTCGCAGGCGCAGCGGCGGGAGCTGATGACTTCGGAGGGATCGGCCTACCTTGCGCAGTTGCTGGCGACGATACCTTCACACGGGGATGTGCGGCGTTTTATGGCGTTCGACCAGGCGTACTACCTTGGCGACAACCTGCTGGTAAAGGTGGACCGCATGAGCATGGCGCACTCGCTTGAGGTGCGGCCGGCCTTCTTAGACCACAGAATTGTGGAGTTCGCGGCGGGACTGCCTGCGCGGCATTGCATCCACGGCGGCAAACTGAAAGTAGTGCTGCGCGCGCTGATGCGCGACAAGCTCCCGCAAACCATCATCACCAAACAGAAGCAGGGCCTTGATATTCCGGTACACGACTGGCTGCGTGGACACCTGAAGCCGCTGCTGCTGGACACGCTGAACCAGAAGACGATTGAAGAAACGGGCCTCCTCCGCTGGGCGCCGGTGGAACTGATCATCCGACAGCACATGCAGAGAAAGGCAAATTACGGTTATCACCTATGGGGAATGCTGATGTTGTTTCTGTGGATCCGGCAATTCAAGATCCACGCCGGCCAGGAAGTTCCTTCGCGCGAGGTGTTTTCGGCCATCTGAGCGTCAACGCGATTGTGCTGCTGGTCGCGTGCTGTGCGTTTCTGCCTCTGGTACTCAGCCCGCCTCATCTGATGGACGACGTCGACGCCGTGCAGGCGCAGATTGCACGGAACATGCTGGAAAGCGGTGACTGGGTAACGGCGCGGCTCGACGGCATTACGTATCTGGAAAAATCGCCGCTTATCTACTGGATCATTGCCGGTTCTTACAGGATCTTCGGCGTGCATGACTGGGCGGCACGGCTTCCGCTCGCATTCATGAACATCGCTCTTTGCCTGGTGACCGCGCGGTTTGCGCTGTGGGCCTTCGGGCAGCGCGCGGCGATTTTTTCAGGGACGATACTGGCGACGTGCCTGGGGATGTTTCTGTTTACGCGCATCCTGATCCCGGATGCGGCGCTGACGCTTACGATTGCGCTTACGTTGTGGTCCGTGTTGCGGCTGGCTGACCCCGAGGAGGTGCGGCCGGCGAGATGGGCCTTTGCGTTCTATGTGAGCATCGCCTGCGGACTGCTGCTGAAGGGGCTGGTGGCCGCGCTATTTCCGCTGATGATCGCCGCAATCTATTTCGTGGTGCGGGGCAAGGCGGAGTGGGCGGTCTGCAGGCAGAGGCTGCGTCCGTGGGCCGGGATTTTGATTGTGCTGGTGATTGCGGCTCCATGGCACATTCTGGCGACGATACGGAATCCGCCGTACTTCGACTGGACCATGCACTCGGTCCCCGGCGAGTACCACGGGTTCTTCTGGTTCTACTTTTTCAACGAGCACCTGTTCCGGTTTCTGAACATGCGGTATCCGCGGGACTACAACACCGTGCCGCGGGTGTGGTTCTGGCTGTTCCACTTCGCTTGGCTGTTCCCGTGGAGCGGGACGATGCCGCTCGCGTTCCGCAAACGCGCGGAGGACTCGCGTGCACACCGCACGCGGACGATGGCGCTGGTCTGGATTCTCTTCATCCTTATCTTCTTCACGTTGTCGACGACGCAGGAGTACTACTCATTGCCCATTTATCCGGCGCTGGCGATGCTGATCGGCGCGCAGCTTGCCTCCCGGGAGTGCTACCCGCGGTGGGCGCGGATCGTGCTGGGGTGTGTCTTCTTTGCGGCCGTCGCAGTGATTGGGTTCCTGCTGTACCGAACGGCGCACCAGCCGACGCCGGGCGATATCTCCGCAGCACTCACGCAGAATCCTGATATGTACACGCTCTCGCTCGGCCATATGAGCGACCTGACGGTGAGGGCGTTCGCGTATCTTCGCGTGCCGCTGGTGCTGGCGGGGGTTGGATGTTTGATTGGGCTCGTCGGAATGTTATTCGCGCGCAAGACGGTCGCCGCCGTGGCGGTGCTCGCGGCAATGATGCTGGTGTTCATTCAGGCGGCTCGGCTGGCGCTCATCAAGTTCGACCCATACCTCAGCTCGTATCAATTGGCTGAGGCGCTGGAGAAGGCTCCGCCGGGACAGTTGATTGAAGGCGATGCGTACTATGCGTTTTCGGCGACGTTTTTCTACTCCAACAGGACGGCGCTGCTGTGGAATGGCCGCAGTGCGAACCTCGA
Organism: Acidobacteriaceae bacterium; assembly: GCA_036378335.1. Lineage (GTDB taxonomy): Bacteria > Acidobacteriota > Terriglobia > Terriglobales > Acidobacteriaceae > KBS-83. The sequence continues at coordinate 2,325 of DASUWP010000396.1, forward strand.
GTACGGCAGTTATGCGCCGGGAGCGAAGCAGGTGTTCATCAATGATGAGGATCTGAAACGCCACTGGTTCAACCCGCAGCGGACGTACCTGCTTACCTACGGCGATGATCTGCCGCATCTGAAGCAGCTTCTGGGTGGTCACATGCAGACGATCGCGACCAGCGGCGGCAACTACCTGCTAGCGAATGAATGAGGGCGGACAAAAAATAGTACCCGTTAGCAGTGGCCCTACAAGGTCTTCAAGAACGCGATCAGATCGTGCTTCTCTTCCGGCGTGAGGTCCATGCCTTTTTCGTGGCCTTCGATCTGGCCGGGGCCAAGATGGAAACCCTTCGGCACATAGCCATTTTCCAGGCGTGCCGGATCGAACCACTCTTCGAGTGTCGCTGCCTGGCCGCCGTGCCCGAAGCCGCTGCGGAACCAGACTCCGCGCAGCGATGGCACTTTGTAAAAGCCCGTTCCTCGACGCGTGGTAAGGGCGAGCGTGGGATCGGTGCCGACTGTAGTTTCCATGATGGCGTCGGTCTTGCGCAGGTCGTCGGGCACTTTGAACCCGCGCACCGGGTTCAGCTTGTTGTTGGTGTAGAGCGGCGGAGTGTGGCAGGTGGGGCAGCCCTCCCGCTGAAAGATCTGCTGGCCGTGGCGGGCGTGGTCGTCGAATGGGTTCGGGTTCGGCGGAGGCTTGAGCGACTCAATGTAGAGGGCAAGCGCATAAAGCTCTTCGTCGCTGTAGCGGGTGCCGGGCTCGGCACCGAAGCCGCCGAGTCCCTGGCTATCGGGCTGGAAGTCACCATAGTAGGCGCTCATATCGAGACCTTCGTTGATAACGGCGTACCGCATCAGGTCGGCGA
>DASUWP010000397.1:0-4720 GCA_036378335.1 Acidobacteriaceae bacterium
GCGCTGGGGATTGGCGCGAACACCGCGATTTTTACCCTGATCAACGATCTGCTGCTGAAGTCGTTGCCGGTGCATGAGCCGCAGCAACTGGTTTCGTTCGGGCGATCGGTGGGCGGAGGGATTCTGGGCTCGGTGAAGCCGGGCGCCACCGAGATGTTCACGTACGACTTCTACAAGCGGATCGAAGCGCAGCACCCGCCATTCGAGAGTGTTGCCGCGATGGCCAGCTTTCCTACGCAGGTGAGTGTGCGGCGCGGCGGGGGAGAGAGCGGTGCAGCGACGCAGGCAAACAGCAGCCTGGTCTCAGGCACGTTCTTTAACGTTCTCGGCACAGAACCCCTCCTTGGCCGGACGATCAACGTGAGCCACACTGCAGCGGCGGGACGCAATGCTGTGGCGGTGATCAGCTACCGCTACTGGCAGCAGGCGCTGTCAGCCGATCCGGCGGTGATTGGCCGCGCGCTGACGGTGAACGGCACGCTGTTTACGGTGATCGGTGTGATGCCGCCGAGCTTTTATGGCGTGGAACTGAACGAAGAGATGCCGGATATGTGGCTGCCGATCACGATGCAGCAGGCGGTGATGCAACAGCAGGACGGATCGCTGCTCGATGCTGGCGGCTTGATCTGGCTGCACATGATCGCGCGCCGCAAGCCGGGCGTGAGTGTGGCGCAGGCGCAGGCGTGGATCACAGCCGAGCTTCAACACTCTATGAGCGATCGAGAGGGAGCGCAGGTCTCCGCCCAACGAAAGCAGGAGATCGCGAGGAGCTTTGTGCCGCTGGTGCCGATCGGCGCGGGGATTTCTCACGTACGCGAGGAATACGAGGCGCCGCTCGCGGTGCTGATGGGCGTGGTGGTGCTGGTGCTGCTGATTGCGTGCGCGAACCTGGCGAATTTTCTGCTGGCCAAGGCGGCTTCGCGCGAACGCGAGTTCACCACGCGGCTGGCGCTGGGCTCGAGTCGCTTGCGCATCGTTCGCCAGATTCTGACCGAGACGCTGCTGCTGTCATTCGTCGGGGGCGCTACCGGATTGCTGCTAGCGTTCCTGGGAACTCGCGCGCTGATCGCGTTTGTCGCCGGCAAGGATGCGCACACGGCTCTGGCTGCGGTGCCCGATCTGCATGTGCTCGCGTTCACGATGGGGATTTCGGTGACGACGGGGATTCTATTTGGGATTGCGCCGGCGCTGCGTGTTTCACGCATGAGCGCGACGGGCGCCTTGAATGCGACGGCGCGCACAGTGGGAAGCGGCGGAGGACGTTCGGGAAAGTTGCTGCCTAAGGCGCTGGTGGTGGGGCAAGTGGTGCTCTCGCTGGTGCTGCTGGCGGTTGCCGGGCTGTTCGTCAGGACGCTGCACAATCTGCGCAATCAGGACTTCGGATTCAACCGAACGAACATTCTGCTGGTGAACACGAACCCGAGGTTTGCCGGATACAAGCCGGAACAGCTAAATGCGTTATACGAAAGGATTCTGACGCGCGTCCAGCAATTGCCGGGCGTGCGCTCCGCTGCGCTGTCTGGCTGGGTGCCGATTGGGCGCGGGAACTGGGGTTCGCCGATCACGATCATCGGGAGGCCGATTATTCCCAACGAGGACGTGAGCACGTATCTGAACCGTGTGAGCGCCGGCTACTTTGAGACGCTGGGCATTCCGCTGCTGCGCGGCCGCACGATCGGTCCTGAGGATACCGCGACATCCATGAAGGCGGTGGTGGTGAACCAGACGCTGGCGAATCGGTATTGGCCGCATGGCGACGCGATTGGCCACAGTTTTACGGTCGGCGATCCCTCAGTGAAGGGCACATGGCAGATTGTCGGCATCGTGCGCGATGCGAAGTTCATGGCCGGTGCAAGCGAACCGGAGCCCATGGCGTATCTCGCGGTGACACAGCTGACCGGGGATGTTCAGTATGCGTATTGGGTCCAGGTGCAGACCACGGGGGATCCTGCGAATGCGGTCGGCGAGGTTCGAGCCGCGTTTGCGGAGATCGACAGGAACCTGCCCATCCTGAAAGTGCAGACGATCCAGGAGACGACGGAGGACTTGTTCGATCGGCAGAAGCTGGTGTCGCAGCTTTCGACTTTCTTTTCCGGACTGGCGCTGGCGCTCTCCTGCCTTGGACTGTATGGCGTGATGACCTACAGCGTGGTGCGGCGGACGAATGAGATTGGCGTACGCATCGCGCTGGGTGCGCCGACGAGGGATGTGTTGTGGATGGTGCTGCGGGAGTCGCTGATGCTGCTGGGCATGGGAATCGTGCTGGGGGTGCCGGCGATGCTGGCCGCGTGTCACGCCGTGCAGGCGGGTCTGTTTGGCTTACCGCCGTGGGATGTGGCGACGCTGGCGACGTCGGTGCTGATCATTGCCGCGGTGACGGTGGTAGCAGCGTATTTTCCGGCGCGCAGGGCGACGAAGGTTGATCCTGTGGTGGCGTTGCGGTACGAGTAGCCAGGCGGAGGTATTTATTCCTCGGTAACGATTGACTGGGGGTACTCACCATAGGTGAGATGGCGACGGATCGACCACGCTTGTCGCCGCGGAGGTCGCGTTTCATCGTGGCTTTAGCTACCCGCACCGACCGTCGTTTGCAGAACGGAGATTTGATCATGCGCAATTACAAATGCCTGCTTTGTCTCGTTGTCATGCTTGGCACCGGGGCGGCATATGCCCAGAATGCATCGACGGGAAATGCCGCCCATGTGCCAGCTTTGGCCAGCAGCTCTCCGGTTGCCTTCGTTTATGTTTCGAGCTCGCCCAGCGCCACGAGCAAAAACGTTGTCTATGCTTTCGCCGCGGGCGCGAGCGGAAAGCTGACCCCGATTGCCGGGTCGCCGTTCAAAGACGACCTGACCAACATGGCGGTGAATGGAAAATATCTGCTGGGCTCCACGAAAAACGGTAAGTGGGTGGCTGCATTTCTGATGCAAACGAATGGCGCTCTTAAGTGGACGACCTCCACCGATGTGACGCAGTACAACTCGACCGGCTGCGGCGGCAATAGCCCAATCATTCTGGACCACACCGGCGCAAGCCTGTATGTGATGGCGAACTCGGGCGGTCTGTGCGACGAGGAATATTTCCAGTCGTTCCAGGTGGAGAAGCCCACGGGCTATTTGCATTTCCTCGGCAGCACACCGCCGATCTTTGTGAACTATGGCCCGTTGACCTTCGGCTCGAGCAACGCTTACGCATACCAGGCAACGTGCAGCGATTACCGAGGGTTCTACGACGGGGTCATAACCGGGTACCAGCGACACAGCAATGGACTGCTCACCTTGGCAAACATTAGCGCCCCCGTACCATATGCCCAGGCTGGCGATTTCTTTTGCGCAGATCACGCTGCTGCCGATCCGGCGAAACATGTGGCTGTGGAGTACCAACTCATCAATGAATCTGCAGAGTTACCGGATGGACTGCCCCGGATTGCAACCTACACATCCGACGGCTCCGGCAACCTGAGCACGACCAGCACGCGCCAGAATATGGCGAAGGTTGCGTTGCAGTACCCACTGGACTTGAAGATGTCTCCTTCGGGCAAATTACTGGCGGTTGCCGGATACGGCAATGGCGGATTACAGATCTTCCACTTCAACGGTGCCAATCCGGTCACGCACTACACCGGATTGCTGACAACGGACCAGATCGATCAGGTTTTCTGGGACAACAGCAATCACCTTTACGCGATCGGATATCCCGTCAACAATTCCGGCGGCAAGCTGCACGTGTACACAGCGACTCCGACGAGCGTCGTGGAGGCGCCCGGGTCGCCGTACACAGTTAAGAATCCGCAGTCGCTGATCGTTCAGCCCAAGTGACCGAATCCCTAAACGGATGCCGCGGTGACGATCGTGGCAGCGTATTTTCCAGCGCGCAGGGTGACTAAAGTCGATCCTGTGGTGGAGCCGCCGTGACTCCTTATCGGTGAGGTAATGTCGCAGGGAACAAATTCGCCCGATGCGAAGTCTAAGGTTGCAGCGCTGCTTGGCTGAGGATCCTATGCGTGCATGCTCCTTGTTCCTACTATTTTTGCTGAGCACTGCTGCAGCTGCACGCAAAGACATTTATTTTCCAAAGAATGTTTTCGGGAGTCCCAGATTTTACGCATTTAATGCGGGAGCTTACTCGTATCACTTGAAACTTTTCCGAGAGCCCTCCCTGTTTCTCGAGTCGAAAGATCCCGGAGCGCAGAGTTACAGATTTCTATGGCTGCGGACGTTTCATCATGCGGTGGTGATTCGCCTCGATATTTTGAGTGACGGCACCGGGACTTTACTAACGAAGATGTCAAGCGGAGCATCGGGATTTGCCAATCCGAATCGGAACGTTTTCGAAGATGTCTCGCGACCGGTGAGCCGGGATGAGGCGTAGTCACTTCTAGAGATTTTAAGCAACGCGCACTTTTTTTCGATTCCAACTCATGTAAAGAAGGATAGACAGGCATGGATGGCTCTTATTGGGTGCTGGAGGGGATCAGGGGCGGGAAGTATCACGTCATCAGCCGCTGGACTCCGTGCGGCTCCTCGGGACCAGATAAGAAAGCGGTCTGTTCCCTGGGTCGCGCATTTGCTTTCGACCTCGCCCACCTGAATATCCCAAAGGACGAGGTCTACTAAAAAAGCCTAACCAACTACGCCGTAGCGCGGTGCTCTGCGCGGCCGTGCGCGTGGTGGCTCATGTGCACGGAGACGAGCTTGGAGACGCCGGGCTCCTGCATAGT
>DASUWP010000398.1:0-2868 GCA_036378335.1 Acidobacteriaceae bacterium
CCGCACATATAGCACGGAATACCTAAGGAATCATGGTTACTACCGGATATTGTCTGGTCATGTCGAGGAACTGCGCTACAATGGCGTTTCCCCTAACCCTGGACTTATGCCAGCCGAGCACATTCTTGTGGTCGACGACGAAGAGGCCATCCGTGAGGTGGTGACCTCAATGCTGGGTTCAGCAGGTTACAAGTGCCAGCAGGCCAGCTCGGGCAAGGAAGCGCTGGCCATACTCGATTCCGGCGGCCAGTTCGAACTCATTTTGTCTGACCTCATGATGGCGGAACTGGACGGCATCGGCTTGCTGGAGCGGACCAAGGAAAAATATCCCGACATGCCGGTGGTGATGGTCACCGCGGTGCACGACATATCCGTGGCTCTAAAAGCCATTCGCGATGGCGCCTACGATTATCTGCTCAAGCCCTTCGAGCGTGAGCAATTGCTGGCCGCGGCGCGGCGTGCGCTGGAAAACCGTCGTCTCAAGCTGGAGAACCGCGCCTACCAGACCAGACTGGAAGGCCTGGTCGAGGAGCGTACCCGAGAGCTGAATCTGGCGAATCGGCACTTGGAGCAGGTAAACCAAACTCTGGAACGAACCAATGAGGACCTGAAGCGACTGAACCTGGACCTGGAGAAGTCGTACGACATCACGCTGGAAGCACTGGGGGACGCGCTTGACCTGAAAGATGCCGAGACGGAGGGTCACTCCCGCCGGGTCACCGCCTTTACCATTGCGATTGCGCGGCAGATGGGAATTGCTTCCGAAAGTCACGAAATGCGCACAATCGCCCGCGGCGCGTTCCTGCACGACATCGGCAAGATGGCCATTCCCGACAAGATTCTGCGCAAGCCGGCAAAGCTGGAGCCGCAGGAAATCCAAACCATGCAGGAGCACTGCTTCCACGGCTACCAGATTCTGAAAAAAATCCCTTTCCTCCAGGAACCGGCGGAAATTGTCTATGCGCACCAGGAGAAATACGACGGCACCGGTTACCCCCGCGGCTTGAAGGGCAATGAAATACCTCTGGGAGCGCGTATATTCGCCGTTGCGGACACTCTGGATGCGATGATCAACGACCGGCCTTATCGGGCAGCCCAGACGATTGAGGCGGCACGAAAAGAAATCGAGGCCTGGTCGGGACGGCAGTTTGACCCCGAGGTAGTGAAGGTCTTTCTGGGAATGTCAACCACCATCTGGGAGGAACTGCGCAAGCAAATCAATTCCCGCGCTCGCCTCTCCTACGGCGCCATAGCGAGATAAGCTCTTCTGCGGCCAGCGCTTGAATCAGGCTACTTCTTCAGAATTGGATTGTACCCGTCAGCCACCAACTTGGCGCGGGCGGCTTCAGCGTCCTTCACGTTGCCAAACGGACCCACCTGTACGTGAAAGAGCCGGTCATGGGGCTCATTGCCGGCAATGAACACGGCATAAGATTTCCTCTTCAGTGCTGAAAGCAGAGCCTCGGCGTCATCCTTTTTGCTGACGGCGGCTACCTGCACCACGTACGAGGCGTTATCAATGGTGCCGACCAGAGGTTGCGGAGCCACCCCCGCGGCGGTGGCGGCAGCTAGCGGACTATCGGAACTATCGGCGGAAGATGAACCGCGGGCGGGCTGCGCCTCGGTGTCGCTCTGTTTCACGGCCTGATAGAAAGTCAGGTCGCCAGCGCTAGGCTTAGCCGGTGTATTAGGCTTGGCGGCCGGCTTCGTTTCCACCCTGGCCGGTTGCTCCGCGGCGGCAACAACGGGTCTAGTGCTGGAACTCTTTCCCAACGAGTACCCCAAGCCGAAAAATAGGGCGCATATTCCCACCAGGCCAAAAAACAAGACCAGCATGCGCCCGGTGCCGAGGGTAATTTCCGTGTCTTGCGAAGCCGCCATACGACGTGGTTCTCCTGTCTCGTTCGCCTGCTTCTTGTCCAGCCAATAAGTTGTCACGGTGTGCCGGGGGCAGCCGCCTTGGCCGGCTCGCTGTCTCCGCCTCCTGCTAGTTTCGAAATAACTTTGTGAATTCCGCTGAACACATCCACGGGAACGGGAAACACCACGGTCGTGTTCTTTTCGACGCCGATCTCGGTCAGGGTTTGCAGGTAACGTAGCTGCACGCTCACCGGTTCCTCAGCCAGGAGCCGCGACGCGTCCACCAGGCGCTGCGCCGCCGAGAACTCGCCTTCGGCATGGATGATCTTGGAGCGCTTCTCGCGTTCGGCTTCGGCCTGTTTGGCCATGGCCCGCAGCATCGTCTCCGGCAAATCCACCTGCTTGACCTCCACGTTGGCTACCTTTACGCCCCACGGATCCGTGTGCTGGTCAAGAATGGTCTGCAGCCGCAGGTTGATTTTTTCGCGGTGGGCCAGCAACTCGTCGAGCTCTACTTCGCCCAGCACCGAGCGCAGCGTGGTCTGAGCAAATTGAGAAGTCTGGTAAACGTAATTGGAAACTTCCACGACGGCGCGCCGGGGATCAATCACACGCAGGAAGATGACCGCGTTTACTTTCAGGGTCACGTTGTCGCGGGTAATGATGTCCTGCGGCGGAACTTCCAGCGCTTCCTGGCGCAGGGAGATGCGCACCATGCGGTCAATGGGCGCAAAAACCAGGATCACGCCCGGTCCTTTGGCTCGTTCCAGCAGACGGCCCAGGCGGAAGATCACACCGCGTTCGTATTCGGTAAGGATCTTGATAGAACTCAAAATGTACAGGGCTACGACGATGATGGCGATCACCGGGAAAGAAATCATGTTCCGGCCTCCATTCGGCCACGCCCGAGCTGTTTTGGTGGGCAGCTACTAGGCGGATTCTACAGCAATCAGAACGGCTTTCGCCGTGCTCGAAGGCTCGGGGCATTGCTTGGAAAGGTGCGGGGAG
>DASUWP010000399.1:0-3879 GCA_036378335.1 Acidobacteriaceae bacterium
ACGAACTCTGCTCACACGTGCCGGGGTCGATCGATGATCCCGTAGCCGAGATCTGCTGACAGGATCTGCCAACACGATCTGAGCAGAAAAACAGGATCGGCGTCAGAGCCACAGTAAGATCGCCGAAAGCCTTGCGAGTCCTCAAGTGACGAGCGTAGGCTACGAAGCCATGCCAGCCATACTCGATTCAATCCAGCGCTCCATGGAAAGCACGAATGAGCTCTTCAACCGCGAGGTCTTCGGCAACCGGAATTTCGCCGCGCTGGACGACATTTACACACGAGGAGCACGCATCCTGCCGCCGGGCGCGCCCATGATCTCCGGACGCGAGGGGATCCGAAAGTTCTGGTCCGAAATGGTCCAGACGGCGCATGCCACATCTGCCATCTTGAGCTCACTCGATATCATGCGGTCCGGCGATGACGCGTTGGAGATAGGAAAGGCGGTCCTGACGGTCGAGCCTCCCGGCCAACCCAATGCGCAATTGGAAGTCAAGTATGTCGTGTATTGGCAACAGGAAGACGGCCGCTGGAAATGGCATGTGGACATCTGGAATACGAATGTCTGATCAGTAACGTCAACACCAGCGTCAACATCGTTCGTTCCAGTGCTTCTTTGTGGCTAGCTCTGCCCGGTGGCGCTGTTCAGGCTGGTTAAATCGATGTTCTGGTACTCATGCGCCGCAATCCCCGCCCGGATCTGTGCCGGCGTCTTGCCCAGCTTTGTCATGCGGTAGGCATAGACACCCTCCTGCGCGCAGGTGCTGCACTCCATACCATGCGTTCCGGAGAAGCAACTGTACAGGCTGGCGTGTCCCAGCGCCCGGTCGCAGTGGCAGTTGCAGGGTAGCTGATACAGGACCCGCGGGACCCGCGCTGCGAGTGCATACACCCGGATCTGCCACGGCAGCGTTGCGCCCGCGGCGCGCAACTGCGCCTCGGTAAGGATCGGAGCAAGCTTGTCTGCGGGTGAAGGTGGCGCCGTGTGGTAGGCAGGCACATCATCGGTGGGCAGGGCCCATTGTGCCGAGGCGCCCAACGTCAGCAGCGCGATCGGCAAGGCGAGCAATACAGTCCGCATGCTGGTCAGTGTAAGGGAAAGACGCCAGGCAAAAAAAGACGGCACGAACATTTTGGGGTGCTCGTGCCGGGAGGCCAGTGACGCAACTTGTACTAAAACTCTCCGCGGGAGGCTATCACCTCAACCGCTCTAACAGGATAGACGCAGTTCCCAGCCAAATGTTGCTCAGAAAGGCAACTTTCTTTGAAAACTGCCTCGAGTCACCATTCTCGCCTGCAATGCAGCAGGTGCAATCCGGCTCTTCGTCTCCAGGTAACCACTTATTTAGCGCCTATAGGCCGCGCAGTGTCAAGCATTTACCGCGCTATCGTGTGAATTTTTTGGCAAGAACCTATTTCCCGTTCAGTGGAGTCGCCAGGCTGTCGGCGATCTCGGCCATCTCTATGTCTTTCGCCGTGATACCGCCGGCATCGTGCGTCACCAGCCCTACTTTCACCTTGCGGTAGCGGATATCCAGATCAGGATGATGCTGCTTCTGCTCTGCTTCCACCCCCAGGGACTGCACGAATGCCAGTGCTTCTACGAAGTTGGGAAAGCTAAAGCTGCGGGTCAGCGTGCCTTGTTCCACGCGCCAACCAGGCAGCTTCGCCACCGCCGCCTTCAGAGCATCGGCCTCGAGTGCGCTGGTCTTCTTTGTCTCCGGCATTGTCTTTAGGATGCTGTTACCGTTCGCCCGGGCATCCTTGCGCGGCAGCAGATGCTTGACCGCCCCCAGCGAAAAGGGATTGAACCTCTGCGCTTCGCCCTGAATCTCCGCCCGCAGGTCTTCCCAGACGCGGTCCGGCATCTGCAGGAAAACGTCGACTACCTGAGGATCGAACTGCGTGCCCGAGTTCTTGCGGATCTCCCGGCGCGCCGTCGCAAAGCTGGTGGCGCTGCGGTAAGGACGGTCCGAGGTGATTGCGTCCAGCGCATCCGCTACGGCGAAGATCCTGGCTCCCAGCGGGATCTCGTCCCCATGCAATCCTCGCGGGTACCCCGACCCGTTGAAGTGCTCCTGGTGGCTGTAAACGATCTCGGCTGCCTCCCGCAGGTAGGGAATCTTACGCAGCATCTGGTAGCCGCGCTCGCAATGTTCCCGCATCGTGCTTTGTTCGTCCAGGGTCAGGCGGCCCGGCTTCAGCAGGATCGCATCGGGAATTGCCATCTTGCCCACGTCGTGTAGAAACGCACCCCGCGCCATGGTGCGTATCTCCTGCGGAGGCAACTGCATTGCCCGCGCGAGGGCAATGGTGTAGGCGGTCACCCGCCGGGAGTGGCCCTCGGTCTCGGTATCTTTCAGATCCAGCGCATCGCCCAGCGCCTCCAACGTGATGTCGTACGAGCGCTCCAGATCCCCGATCGCGCTGTTCAACATCTCGGTCCGGGCTGCGACCAGATCTTCCAGGTGTGTTCGATACAAGTTGTTCTGCTCCACCAGCGCACGGTATTCCAGAGCCCGCAATACTGTCCCCAGCAACTGATCGCGCTCAAACGGCTTCAGCAGGTAGTCATATGCCCCATTGCGCAGTGTCCCGATTGCCACCGCAACATCGCTTACTCCGCTCACCATCACGATCGGGATCTCCGCGTGCCGCTCGCGCACATGATCCAGCAGCGCTAGCCCGGTCATCCCTGTCATCACAATATCGGAAAGAATCAGCCTCGGCTTCAGTCCGTCGTTGAGTCGCGCAATCGCCTCTTCCGCCGAACTCGCCAGTACTGGTTCGTACCCTGCTGGCTCCAGCATGGCGGAGACGATGGTGCGTACAGAAACATCATCGTCTACAACAAGGATGGTCGGGGGGGCCATACGAGGAAGTAAATGAAATACCTTTCTAATCGGTCACTTAAAGCAATCCGGATTGATCATAGCGGAAACTCGCAGGCACCTCCGTAACGTTCGACAGGAGAAACGATTACTCTGGATTGCACGAATGTGGTACCGTCCGTCGGCGCTATGCAACTGATTTCACAGCCACACTTGACGGAAGAGGGATAGACGGCCATGCTAGCTTCAGTATTTGGTCTGCATCTCCGCAGAATTGCAAGCCGCGGTTACGCTGTCCACATCGAGGGCATACCTGTTGAACTTTGAAAGAGATTTTTCTCCCCAGGGATCGTGCCGGGTTGTGCAATGCCAAATGTCTGAGCGCTCGCTCGAACACCGGCAGCGGGACATCTACGAGACACATAGGCACCGGGCTTACGCCGTCGCCTACTACATGGTGGGAAACGAGATTGAGGCCGAACAGGTCACCGAGGGCGCGTTCGTTCGCGCCTTCCGTCAGGCCGAGGAGCCGGACGGCCGTTGCATTGACTGCTCTCTTGTGAGCGAACTGCGCGAGCGAATGCCCCTCGATAAACAGACTCCGCCGGCCGAAGCCGTTGCTGGCCTCTCGCTTGCAGGGCGCAATGTGAAGCGCACGGAGATGGAGGAGGCGCTCAAAGAACTGCCTCCCAATGAGCGGATGATCTTCCTTTTGCGCGATGTCGAAGGCTACGACGCCGATCGAGTCGCCGCCCTGCTTGAAATCCCGCGCCAGCAGGTCGAGCGCACACTGTTCTCCGCCCGCATCCGTCTGCGCGCCACGCTCGCCGCCATGCAGCGCCCCGCCGCCGCCGCCTAACTTCAACGGGCGGACTCGTTCGTCATCCTGGATAGAGTGAAGGCCCCGGAGTGATCAGCGGAGGCCTCGTAACGGTACAACAAATTCGCATCCGGCATCCTTCGATAAGCATCGAAGGGACGCACCTACACACTTGCCAGAGGCGGAACTCAAATGACGACGGAAGAATTGCTGACAGCCGCTGCGGTTA
>DASUWP010000400.1:0-2459 GCA_036378335.1 Acidobacteriaceae bacterium
TGCCGAGTTTGCATTCAGCTACGCGAAGAGGCACGGGCGCAAGAAGGTGCATGCCATCCACAAGGCGAACATCATGAAGCTCTCGGATGGCCTGTTTCTGCGCTGCTGTCGCGGTGTGGCCGCGACGTATCCGGAGATCGAGTACAAGGAACACATCGTGGATAACGCCTCGATGCAGCTGGTGATCAATCCTTACCAGTACGACATTGTGTTGACGGAGAATCTGTATGGAGACATCTTGAGCGATCTGTGCAGCGCCTTTGTCGGCGGGTTGGGCCTTGTGCCGGGGGCGAACCTGGGTGCGCAGTGCGCGATCTTCGAGGCGGTGCATGGGTCGGCGCCGGATATTGCAGGTAAAGATCTCGCGAATCCGACTGCGCTGCTCCAGAGTGCCGTGTTGATGCTCGAGCATATCCACGAGAGCGAGACGGCGCATCTGGTACAAGCGGCGCTCGAGAAGGTCTACGCGGACGGCAAGGTGCTGACCCGCGATGTTGGCGGTGCGAGCGGTACGACCGCGTTTGCCGATGCGGTTATTGCGGCGCTTGACGCATGAAATCTCCCCCAAACGTTGTAGGAGCCGGCCGTCGGTAGGGGCTAACATATTTGCCATCCACTCACTGACTGCCGACATACGAGGTGAGAGCCCATGAACTTGAATTTGATGGGAAGTATCCACGTGTTGCCGCTCTGGTTTCTGGTGTTCTCGCTACTCCTGCCGCGGATAGCTTTGCTGATCTATTGGCTGCAGGAGGGCGTAGCCCCTTTTCATCTTCATGGTTGGCTGGCGCTGGTGGCGGCGATTGTGCTGCCGCGCGCGCTGGTGCTGTACCTGATCTACCAGGACCAGGGGATTAGTGTCTGGTTTGTGATCCATGCGATTGTGGCGCTGGTGGTCTGGATCGGCTCCGGAAACGCGAGTTCGCGACACCGACGCAGTTGACGAAGCATGGTACCGTGAACGACTCGGGCCTTGATGCACCGGTTCGATTTGCAGAGTCCGGGCCCGGGAAGGCGAAAGTTCATGGAAACCCGTAGCGTAGTTCGCGATGTTCTGCTGGTGGCAATTGCGGCGACAATCGGTTGGTGGGTAAGGGGAGCGGATACGAAGGTGTTGGCCAACCGGTCAAGCTCATCGAGCTCGGCACGTTCCTTTGAGGATGGAAACCTTGGGTTCCAGCTTGGAGACGGTAATCCGCAACAGTCGCTTACCATCTACAACGCCGAGAGCCATACGTTGTATGTGTATCCGAGAATTGGCACCGGTAACGCACACATTTCATGTGAGTACAGCCTGAGGATCAGTCACCCGGGCGGCCCGATTGATCGGCAGAACTGCCAGATGGGCTCACAGTACTGAGGGGCTGCAGTTTCGGTTCGAACTGAGCTGGGAATTGGCGCGCGAGCACTCTCGGTGAGTGGTGCGATCGTGATGGCCCTGCAGCGCCGCAGCGCGGTATTCTTAGAAGATATGGAACGGCGAAAAGTTGGCATTCTGGGCGCGACCGGCATGGTGGGCCAGCGCTTCATCCAGTTGTTGAATAACCACCCCTGGTTTGACATTGCATGGCTCGCGGCCAGCGATCGCAGCGCCGGCAAGACGTACGCCGAGGCCTGCAAGTGGAAGCTGGATACGCCTCTTCCCGCGCGCATTGGCGCGATGACGGTGATGCCAAATGTGCCGGAGGGAACGCCCGAGGGCGAACTTCCAAAGATCATCTTCGCTGCATTGGACGCAGACATAGCACGCGAACTGGAGCCCAAGTTTGCCGCGGCCGGTTGCGCTGTTGTCTCGAACTCGAGCGCGTTCCGTATGACGCCCGATGTGCCGCTGGTTGTGCCGGAGGTGAATGCAGATCACCTGGAGCTGATCGAGCAGCAGAGCTGGCGCCGTGACTCCGGCGGATACATCGTCACCAATCCAAACTGTTGCGCGATCGGGCTGGTGCTCGCCCTGAAGCCTCTGGAGGCGCGGTTCGGGATTGAGAGCCTGTTCGTCTCGACTATGCAGGCGGTCAGCGGTGCAGGATATCCGGGTGTGGCATCGCTGGACATCCTTGGCAATGTGGTGCCGTTCATCAAGAACGAAGAAGAGAAGCTGCAGGAAGAGGTCGGCAAGCTGCTGGGGACATATACCGGCGCAACGATCGACCTGCTCGACGCGAAGGTAAGCGCGCACTGTAACCGCGTCGCCGTGGAAGACGGGCACACCGAATGCGTCAGCATCAAGTTCAAGAAGAAGGCCACGCGAGAAGAGGTGCTGGCGGCGTGGAGCGAATTCGCACCGCTGCATGGTCAGCGGTTGCCAAGCGCGCCGGACCAGCCGGTGGAGTTCGATGTGAGTGCCGATCGTCCGCAGCCTCGTTTAGACCGCATGCGCGGCAACGGCATGGCTACCACGGTTGGACGCCTGCGTGAATGCAGCCTGCTGGACTGGAAGTTCGTGCTGCTGTCCCACA
>DASUWP010000401.1:0-2939 GCA_036378335.1 Acidobacteriaceae bacterium
GCCATGTGGCTCGAAGCCGGCGGACTCGAAGACGACGACGGACAAGTTCCCGTTCCCCGGGGAGAGCAGCCCGCCGCCTCAACCGAGCACTTCGAGCCCGTCGCTGACGGGTGTGCCCCAGGCGACCGATCCGAAGCCGGCCCCGATGAACCCGGGTGTTCCGGCTGACAAGAAGTTTCCGTCCCCGGGCGAGCCAGGCGGAGCCGCCAAGCCGGGCTCGGGCTCCAGTTCCTCCAGCAGCAGCTCCAGCTCAACAGACGGCGACGCGAATCCCGCCGATGCAGCAAGCGCTCCGGACACCGGCGGATCACCTGAGTTGAAGGACAAGGGCAGCGAGGGCCAGACTACTCTGCCGGGACGCCACATCCTGCACCGGGCAAACCCACCGGGTACCAAGCTGCAGAGCCCGGAGGAGCGAGCGGCGGAGGACTTGGATGTCGCACGGTTCTACATGGACTCGGGCGATCTTCCCGCCGCCTACGCGCGCAGCCAGGATGCGGTGAAGCTGCTGCCGGACGACGCCGAAGCTCACTTTACGCTCGCCGAAGCCGCCGCGAAGCTGAACAAGCGGGACGAGGCGATCGAACAGTATCAGCAGTGCCTGAAGCTGGATCCCATTGATAAGCAGGCTAAGGCGGCGAAGAAAGCGCTGGCGCGACTGCAGGCGCAGAAATAACTAACCGCTTTCAGGTCAAGCGCGGCCGGACCAGGGAAGGTCCCTTTGGCGGGTTTGATGGAAAACTTTCAGGTATGGGTGGTGGGGCGGGAGTTCCTTCTGCGCCGATCTCGTCCTCATCATCGAGCACAAGCTCCTCATCCACACGAAGGTACTTGCGCATATAGCGCAGCGGCTCCTCCGCAACTGCCAGTTCACGCAGATGGTAGCGCCATGCGTCATCGCGCGTACTTCGCCGCGTATATGGCTTGCGTGTGACTACGCCGATGGTCCCGTCCTTCTTGCGGCGGGTAAATGTCTGAGTGGCTACCTGAAACGTAATGCGCTCGCCGGGCTTCCAGAAGCTGGATGCGAACTCATGTGAGAACAGCAGCGCATAGTAGCGCCGCTCATTCGAGAGTGTCTCGATGGCCTGGCGTGTCGTCTCCCACGGCAGCCGCAGTTTGCCGATGTACCACTTCCGGAACTCAAAGCCGTTGGCGCGGGCCTGTGCAACCAGCAACTGCAACAGTTCAAAACGTGTCATAGCCGAACCGGGTTATGCGCCGGAGACAAACATGCCCCGCGGGAGCGCACGCTTGAAGCCTACAGGAACCCGGGCGCGAAATTGCCAAGTGCCCGGGGCGGGAGCATCATAGTGGTACCCCCACGCCCGCACGGTGAGCCGGGGGCGCGTACATTGCAGTACCTCGGTGGTTTAGCCACTTGCTTTTCTCCACGAGACTCCAACGATCAAAGGAGACTCCTGCTTATGTCAATAAAGTGCCCTAAATGTGGTGACCAGAACGTGCGAAGGTCGCACCGGCGATTTCTGGAATATATCTTTAGCGCCTTCGGTATAGTTCCATTCCGTTGCAACGTCTGCGAACACCGGTTCTATCGGTTTCAAAAGCTGAGCAAAGCCTGATGAGGCAGTACTCTGGGACTGGGCTGGCGAGGCTTTCGGACCAGTGACCCGTCCAAGTACGAGGGTAATGTCGATTGCAGCGCTGGCGTAAGGTGAAGCACGGTCAGGAACAGGGAATACTTTCCTGTGCTCGAAAGTCCTGGAGCCTTTTCCGTCCGATTCGATCACTTCACGAGCCTTGGGCTCTAAGTATCTGCATTTTTGCGCTGGGTATTTGCGGCATCAGGTCTGGATACGCTGCTGGCCGGGCACAGTCTACGGCCGAGCCACCCAGCGAACCCGAGCACACCAATCCGCTGAACAGCGACCCGCTGGTCCGGGAGGGGTACCAGCACTTCTACATTCTCGATTACGACTTTGCGGTCGGCCGCTTTGAAACCGTGGTCAAAATGCATCCCAAGGACCCGATGGCTTACGGGTACCTGCAGATGGCTATGGTCTTCCGTGAGCTCTATCACCAGGACCTGCTGGATACCACCTACTATGCGCACGATTCATTTCTGAACAACAAGCGCAGTGTTCCGATCCCCGAAGCGACGCGCGATCGTATCGAGGAGCTCACAACTACTGGCATCCAACTAGCCGACGATCAGATCAAGACGAACCCAAACGACAAAGACGCGTTCTTCGCGCGTGGATATCTCAAGGGCATCCATGCCGCCTTTATAACCTTGGTGGACCATAGCTTTGTGGCTGCGGCGCGTCAGGGTCTGTCCGCACGCACGGACTCAGAGCAGGCGCTGAAGATCGACCCGCTGTACACCGACGCCAAGATGCCGATCGGCATTCAGCAATTTGCAGCCGGCAGTCTCCCCAGGTTTGTGCGGATGTTGGTCGGCGTCTTCGGCGCGGGTGGTAACAAGGAGCGTGGGCTGAACCTGCTCCGCGATTGCGCCGCGCATGGCACCATCACGTCGGTGGAGTCGCGTACCGTGCTCTCGCTGTTCCTTCGGCACGATGGCCATTATTCGGAAGCCCTCGCTGTACAACACAGGCTTGCAGAGGAGTATCCCCGCAACTACCTCTTCCGGCTTGAAGAAGCCAACCTGAGCAAGGATGAAGGCAGCGGTCCTGCCGCCATTGCCCTTTATCGCAAGGTGCTGGCCGACGCTAACCGGCCTGGGTACTTTACCGACCCGCGGCAGCAACTGGCTCTGTTCGGCCTGGCCGACACGCAACGCGGCCAGAACGACGTCGCTGACGCGGCTGAGAACTATCTCAAGGCAGCCGAGCAGCCAAAGTGCAGCGACTGGATGAAGAAGCGCGCCTACCTCAATGCAGGCGAGATGTACGATCTGCTGCATGACCGCGAGAAGGCCGTGGAACTGTATCGTCAGGCTGCCGTGGCCGGCGGCG
>DASUWP010000402.1:0-19522 GCA_036378335.1 Acidobacteriaceae bacterium
CCGAGGCGTCGCACCCGGTCGACTTCGTTCAGGGAATCGTCGCCTCGGATTTTCAGAATGTCGCCGTCGCCGTCTACCGCATCGCGGATGGCCATCGCCTGTTCGCGACCCGCTCCGCAATGGGCGCGGTTAATCGGCAAACCTTTGCGCTCAACGAATCCGGAGACCGCCTCACCCTCCTGAGCGGCGATCGAGTCTCCCTCTATCGCATAGACGCGCCCCACCACCAGTAACACGGCCCGTCGCGTTGATCCACAAAACATCCTACGATCGCTTACGCTGTGGATCGGTATGGGCTTTCTATGGCACACTAGCAGTGGGATTTGCTATGCACACACAAAGAACCCACGTCATACTCCCCCAGGACTTGATCGCCGAGATCGATGCATTGGTGGGACCTCGAGGCCGCAGCGCATTTTTAGTCGAGACGGCGCGGTCGGAACTAAAACGACGCAATCTGCTTGCATTTCTCCGCAGCGATGAACCGGTCTGGCGCGATGAGGATCATCCTGAACTTGCCGGTGGCACCGAGGCCTGGGTGCGCTCTCTGCGTGCCGAAGGTCGCGGAGCTAAAACAGTGAAAGCGAAATCGCGCCGCAAGCGTACGAAATGATCCTGCTACTGGACTCCACCGTCATCATCGACGTACTTCGTGGAAGAAATGAACGCCGCAGGAAATTGGCAGCCTTGGTTGAGCAGGGCCACGAGGCCGCTACTTCCAGCTTGAACATCGCCGAAATCTACGCGGGCATGCGCTCGGGCGAGGAGCCACGAGCCGCTGCCTTTCTCGATTCGATGCGCTGCTTTCCCATCACGAAATCGATCGCGCGGCTCGCCGGCTCGTTGAAAATGCAATGGGCGGCAAAGCGGCACACCCTCTCGCTCGACGATATGTTTGTAGCGGCTACCTCCCTTGAACACGATCTGCCACTCGTCACAGATAACCGCAAGCATTTTCCAGTGCATGGCCTGCACTTCTATACGCTCTGACCCGCCTCTACCAGGTCGAGGGTTGCAAGGCCATCACAGAAAGCGAATCCAGCAGCATGTGCCGGACGGCCACGCCCTGTTATGCTGGCCAGTTTCCTATGCCCACTTCCGATAACCCGCAGCCAATTCCCAAACTGAACACCACGCTCGCCTCCAAACTCGACCCCAAGGCGAAACGTCAGCAGTCCAACTCTGCCGGGATGCTCGCCCTGCTCGGCGCACTTCGCCAGCAGGAAGCCACCATCCGCGAAGGCGGTGGCGCAAAGGCCATCGGGGCCCAGCACGCCAAACAGCGCCTCACCGCCCGCGAGCGCATCGCCCTGCTCCTCGATCCCGGAACGGAACTCTTCGAGCTAGGCGCGTTCGCGGGTTTTGACATGTATGCCGAGTGGGGCGGCGCGCCCTCTGCCGGCGTCATCTGCGGCATGGGCCGCGTCTCCGGCCGCCTCTCGATGATCGTCGCCAATGACGCTACCGTGAAGGCCGGAGCCTTCTTTCCCATGACCGCCAAGAAGGTTCTCCGCGCGCAGCACATCGCGATGGAGAATCATCTCCCCACCCTCTACCTCGTCGACTCCTCCGGCATCTTCCTCCCACTGCAGGAAGACGTCTTCCCCGACCAGGACGACTTCGGTCGCATCTTCCGCAACAACGCGCGCATGTCTGCCATGGGCATCCCGCAGATCACCGCGATCATGGGCATGTGCGTCGCCGGGGGCGCCTATCTGCCTGTCATGACCGATCACGTCCTCATGACCGAAGGCAGCGGCCTCTTCCTCGCCGGCCCTGCGCTGGTCGAAGCCGCTATCGGCCAGAAATATTCATCCGAAGAACTCGGCGGCGCCACCATGCACGCCGAGATCTCCGGCACCGTCGACTTCAAAGAGCCCAACGACCATCTGTGCATTGCACGCTTACGTTCTCTGGTTTCGAAGCTCGGCCACCCCGCCCGCGCGCCCTTCGACCGCACTCCCTACGATGCCGGAAAAGATGCGCCCAAATATTCCGCAGAAGACCTCTACGCATTGCTCGATCCCGACCCCGCCCGCGCCTCCAGCAATACCTACGACATGCACGAGCTCATCGCGCGCATCGTGGATCGCTCCGAGTTCGACGAATACAAGCCCGACTACGGCCGAACCGTGCTCTGCGGCTATGCGCGCATCGGCGGCTTCGCCGTCGGCATCGTCGCCAACCAGAAGCAGCACCAGCCCCAGACCAGCCACTCCGGCGAGAAGCGCATCGAGTTCGGCGGCGTCATATACGCCGAGAGCGCCGACAAAGCCGCGCGCTTCATCCTCGACTGCAACCAGAACCTCATACCGCTTGTCTTCATCCACGACGTCAACGGCTTCATGGTTGGCCGTGATGCCGAGTGGACCGGCATCATCCGCTCCGGCGCCAAGATGGTCGCCGCCGTCGCGAACTCCACCGTGCCCAAGATCACCATGATCGTCGGCGGCTCCTTCGGCGCCGGCAACTATGCCATGTGCGGCAAGGCCTATGACCCGCGCTTTATCTTCGCCTGGCCCACAGCGCGTTATGCCGTCATGTCCGGAGCATCCGCCGCCGGCACGCTGGTGGAAATCCGCATCCGTGCACTGGAGCGTGGAGGACGCAAGCTCAGCGATCAGGAGAAAGAAGAGATCCGCGCCAGCATCCAGGCCACCTACGACCAGCAAACCGACTGCCGTTACGCCGCCGCGCGTCTCTGGATCGACGCCATCCTCGACCCCGCAAAAACCCGGGAAGCCCTCCTGCTCGCGTTAGAAGCCGCCGCCCACAATCCTATAGTCGAGCGCTTCCACCCGGGCGTCCTGCAGACCTAACAAGTCCACCGCAAGCGGGTCGGCACCATTGACAACCGAGATGCATCCAACAATCAGCGGCGATATTCCTGGGATGCCCCCGCTATCCTCAAATCATGGCGTCACGAGCAGAAGCATTCCCCCGGCAAAGAACCCGTAAAAAATCCCGCAGCCGCTCCTCTCTCGCTTGGGGCATCGTCTGGGCACTGGTCCTCGCCGGCATCGTCGCGGCCTACTTTACCGTTCGTTACGCCGAAGTCGCTCCCTTGCTCGGTCCCAGTGGCTTGCTCCGCCTGCGCCTCATTGCGCCGCTCGCCATGCTCGCCCACCAGCCGCAGCTCGGTGTTCCCGATGCCGTCGCCGACACCATCGCGCAGGTCCTGATGTACGCGCAATTCCCGCTCTACGGTTTTCTGCTCGGCATCCTCTGGCGCACCTCCGGTTTCCTCCGCGCCGCCACCACGGTCGTGCTCATCCACGGACTCGCCGTCGGCGCCGTCATGATCCTCTCCCAGCTTTAGGCGCGGCTCCTTTTCCACCATTCAGATCGAACAACACGAACCCGTGCGGACTTGCTCGTCGCGCTTCGCCTTTGCGACCACCGTGACCCTCTGCCCTGCATCCGCAGGCGTCATCCCATGCTGCGGTGCCCCACACGCCGCACACGCTTCGGCCTTTGGCCCGATCTCTGCTCCACAGCACGCACAAAAAGCCGCCATCCTTCATCTCCTGTTGCAGTCTCAAAGAATGGATGACACAAGGGGCCAGACGGATTCGCCCAGCCCCATATCTCGAAGAGATGTGGGGCAATCCAGTCGGACCCGAAGGGTCCACCGAATTTGTTACCCTCGTCTGTTCCATTCGTCATTCCTTCATGAGCAACGCCGTCAAGATCATCGAGTGCCCGCGCGACGCCTGGCAGGGCCTGCCCGTCCTCATCCCCGCCGAGGTCAAAGCCGACTACCTCCGCGCCCTCGTCACCGCGGGCTTCCGCCACCTCGACGCCGTCTCCTTCGTCTCCGAAAAAGCCGTCCCGCAGATGGCTGACTCCGAGCAGGTCCTCGCCCTCGCCGATCTTCCCTCGCTCGCTCCATCAGACGACCTCGAGATCATCGGCATCGTCGTCAACGCCAAAGGCGTCGAGCGCGCCATCAACAGCGACGCGGTCAACATGCTCGGCTTTCCCTACTCCATCTCGCCCGGCTTCCTCGAGCGCAATCAGCACCAGACCCCCGAAGAAGCCATCGACACGCTTGAAAGCGTCGGCTCGCTCGCCTACAAGGCCGGCCTCGACGTCGTCGCCTACATCTCGATGGCCTTCGGCAATCCTTACGGCGATCCCTGGAGTGTCGATGAAGTCGTCGCCGCCTGCGATCTGCTCGCCGACTCCGGCATCCAGACCATCTCGCTCGCCGACACCGTCGGCCTCGCCACGCCGCAACTCATCGAGGAGGTCGTCGCTGCTGTCGTCGGGAACGGCCAGTCCGGAGGCGGTCCATCCATAGACCTCGGCGTGCATCTCCACGCGCGCCCCGATCAGGCCGCCGCGAAAATCACCGCCGCATACCGCGCCGGTTGCCGCCGCTTCGACTCTGCCATCGGCGGTCTCGGCGGCTGCCCCTTCGCGCAGGACGTGCTGGTCGGCAACGTGCCCACAGAAGCCGCGCTCGCCGCTCTGGCCGCACTCGGCGCACAGCTCCCGCCAATAGCAGACCTGACATCGGTTATCGCCGCCAACCGGGCGATTGCCGAAAAGTACAGCGGCGTGAAACAGTAGCCGCACACGTCATCGAAGCGAAGGATGCTCCCCTTCCTGTGAGGAAATCCTGTTTCTGTCGAGCTAAGATTGCTGGATATGCGCCTCCTAGCGCAAATAGCCCAAACCACATTTTGGTTCGCTTTATGGATCGCTATTCCTGCCGCGCTGCTATACCCTGCAGCACTGTGGATGCTACTTCATACACCCTATTCAGTGGACCTAGTGATTGACGGCTACATCATGGGAGTCAGCCTGTTATTTCTACCGACTGGGTTCCTAGTGGACTTTCTCTATCGCAAGTTCATTCTCAAAAGACGGACGACTTCTAACTGAGAGACCACCGATCATGGCCAACTACACAACCATCCTCGTCGAAGAGAACCAAACCGAAGCGGGCCGCATCCTCACCGTCACGCTCAACCGTCCGCAGCGGCGCAATGCGCTCACCGCCACCATGATCCAGGAGCTGACCCTCGCCCTGCGCGTGGCAGAGGACAGCCGCTGCGGTATCGTCGTGCTGCGCGGCGCGGGCGAGCACTTCTGCTCCGGCCTGGACCTCTCCGAGCTGCGTGCCATGGCCACCCGCTCCATGGAAGAGCATCTGCGTGATTCGATGAACATCGCCGAGCTCTTTCGCACGCTCTACAGCCTCTCGCTGCCTTCCATCGCCGAAGTACGCGGCGCCGCGCTCGCCGGCGGCATGGGCCTCGCCACACTCTGCGACTTCACCCTCGCCAGCGAAGAGGCGCGCTTCGGTTACACCGAAGTAAAAATCGGCTTCGTTCCCGCCATCGTGTCGTCGTTCCTGCTGCTGCAGGTAGGTGAAAAGCAGGCGCGCGATCTCCTTCTCACCGGCCGCATGATCGAAGCCGCCGAGGCTCACACCCTCGGCCTGGTCACCCGCGTCGTTCCCAGCGGCGAGCTCGACACCGCCATGAACGATCTCGCCACATCCCTGTTAGCGAACAGCCCGTGCTCCATGCGCGCCACCAAGCACCTGCTCTACCGTCAGGAGATCGAACGCCTCAGCCGCAACCTCCGCGCCGCCGTCAACACCAACGCCGAGCTGCGTGCCACCGACGACTTCCGCGAAGGCATTGCCGCCTTCCTGGAAAAGCGCAAACCCATCTGGCCGTCGCGCTGTTAGCATCGTGAGTCGTTCTTTGGTATAGGCTATTTGCCGCCGCAGCCAAGCTGCCGCAGCGCTCTATGATCCCAACCAATCCCCGCCGCAAACTCAGGAAAGCCACGGGTTCATGACAGAGCCCGATATGTCTTGGAAGTGGCTCACATTCCTCGTGGCCAGCACTGCATGAGACGCTAGCGCAATCCCCGCGATCATCGTGTCCCTTAGCTCACCGGAGCGCCCTTCCTTCTGACGTACCGCCATTAGGTCTGCTGCGCGTTGGGCGGCATCGCTGCCAAACTCCGCGATGCGTTGCTCGAGCACATCACGAAGTAATCTTTCGAAGGCTTGCATCAGGAAGGTCCGCCGCTTTCCCAACGCCATGATCTGCAGTCCAAAGCGAACCTCGAAAACCGTGATGGAAGTTGTCCATACCGATTGGCGCGGCTGGCGATCGAGCCAACGGATCACGACTGCATCCGGCTCCTGACGCATCAGTGCAGAGAGCACATTCGTATCGAGAAGGATCATGATTCAAAGTCGGCCGGCGTAGCCGCGTGCCCACGATGTTCATCGATGTCTTCCGAAAGACCACGCCCACGGAAGAGCTCTGCGATCGCCGTGCCCAGACCAGCAGCCGGCCCCTCGTCCCGCAGAGCGTTTCGCAGGATCTCCCGGGCCTCTTCTTCCATGCTTCGCCCATGCGTTTTGGCTCGACGCTGCAGACGAACCTTTAGTCTGTCCTCAAGATTTCTTACCAGCAGCTGCGCCATATCAGTTCCTCGATATCATGATAGCACGGAGAGGGGATGCCCTTCCATCATGATGAGACCAAAGCTTGTTCATCATGAGGGGATAAAGCTCAGGCAATTTCCGGCGCGCTTGGACCGATGGTCGCTGGCGGCCAGAGCAGGTTAGCCAGTGGCTCATAGCGGCTGCCGTAGAACAGCAGCGCGTATTGCCGTATCGCCGTGCCCACAGGACCGCCCACGGCGATCCCTACCGACAGCGCAATGGCGAATGCAACCACGCCTATCAAAACTTCGAGCAAAACTCCGATCGCGGCTGCTGCGCTTGACGCGTTCGAGAAAACCGCATGCAACCCGACGTCAGCACCGATAACCGCCACCAAGAAAAGAATTCCGGGAATAATTAGCACTATGAACAATCCGACCAGCGCGGCCATCGGCAGTAGGATTCGCAGGAAAGCATAAAGAACGAATGAGCCCTTCTCTGCCTTGATGCGGGTCCACACTGCGCTCCACGCACTGCCGGCGCTTGCATTCTCCAACGCGAAGTGCGGCAGCATCAAATCGCGAAGGATGATGTCGGCCGATATTGCGGCGAGCACCAGCAGGAAAAGAATCGGAATCAGGGGCAGCAAGAGAATCAAGATCGAAGCAAGAGCGGGATGGGCACCCGCGTGTGTATTCCGCACCAGCTTCCAGAAACCCGCTATGAATGGCAAAAAGATCAGCGCCGCCGCCAGCAGAAAGCTGAATCCCACCGCCACGTTCAACCAGAAAAAGCGCTTTGCCTGCGCGCTATAGAGGCGCCAGCCCGGCCGAATCTCCTTCGTGTTGTGAATCACGCAATGGAAGTATGCAAAACGTAGCCGCGTGACCAGGTAATACAGCACGCAGCCCAGCGCCATCGCGGCGACCGCGATCACCACCACTACAGCAATCCATCCGGCCGTAAGTGTGGGTGGCGGATAGAAGTTTGAGTGGTGGTGCGAGGCAGGACCGCCTGTTCCCCCGAACTGAAAATTCCCGCCGATGCCTTCCGTGACGCACGCAACCAGGCACAGCTTCAGGAAGGTAGCGAGCCGGAACGGACGAAATAGAAATGTTCTGGTTCGTTGAATCGCGGGAGAAATCGCGTCTGCGGCAGAGATGGCGAGCATAGGAGAAGGCCTTCAGCGGTCGCAATTGTACTCATATACCGTTGGCAAGAACAAAGCATCGGAACAAAAGTAGGAAGGTGGCGCAAGTGGAAAGAACAATATCGCATCGTAGTCCATCGGCTCACCATTACCACCGTGTCCTCAAAACACAGGAAACCTGCCGGTTCATTCCAGCCAATTCGCTACAATAGAAATACAGAGTCAGAAGAAAAAAGCCACCGCACCGGTGGCTTTTTCTATTTGCAACAGGCCCGCGAACGTGAAATCACGCCCATAACTCCAATGAGTGGACGAATTTAGCGATAAGTCCTTTAGAAAGACGAATTTGATGCTCGGAACACACGGTATCCTTATGATTCGGCACGGTTTATACAGGGCCCTCCCGCACCGGGAGGGGGGAGGGGGCCGGGGTGACGTGACCGGCCGGAAGCAAGAGCTCCACCGCCAGCTCCGCGTCGTCCGCCGCAACCCATATCTGATCGCCGCCCTGTTCCTCCTCCACACCGGCCAGGATCTGGACTTCGCCGCTGCTCGCCTACTCTACCGCGAACAAGCGCGGCTACGAAGGAAACTCGGGCGCACCACCTCTCGCAGAGATGTGGGTAGATTGGAAACCGCCAAGCCCGGCGATCTACAGGCAGCTACTTCAGGCTGGTCTCGTGGGCACGTAGTTCGGCAACGATGGTCGCCGCCGCCGCACGCGCCTCATCCGAGCGGTCCGGCGGAAATGAGATCGCACCTACCCGCGCATGTCCGCCGCCTCCGTACCTCTCGCAAATGGTCGCCAGGTTCACCATCTCGTCGGGGCGCCGCTTGGTCCACGGGTTCGAGCCCACCGCCACCTTGGTCCGGAAGCTCGACTTGCTCAGCCCGATGTTGTACGTCGCCTCCGGGTGCAAATAGTACGGGATGAACTTGTTGTATCCCTCAAGCTGGCGGTCGGTGATGTCGAAGTAGATCGTGCCGTCTTTGTACTCGGCCCGCTCGCGGATCAGCTTCATACCCTCGTGGTGACGCTCGAGCAGCGGCGGCAGCAGCGGCGCAATGAATGGCTCTTTGAGCACCGCCGCCAGCGGCTCCTCGGTCAGCAGAGGAATCATCCTGGGGATCAGCGTCGGGTCAGCGGTCGCTTCGATGATCAGCGTCAGCTTCATCGCGGGCTCGGCCATCTCCACCGCGGACTCGGGGCTCTCGTACAGCGCGCCGTCCACGATGTCGGCCCACTTCACCAGCTCCGCGACCGGAGCCGCGTCGAAGCCGAACTTTGTCGACGCGATATGCGTCAGAAAGCCCGCGCAGGAGGTATAGCTCGGATCGTAGAAGCGCCGCATCGCATAGCGCCCATCCGCCATCCCCCGGCGATAGTCGTCATGGTCCTGCGGCGTCAGGAAGGCGCTCAGGTGGTGGTCGAACCACCAGGTAATCTTCGGCGAAGCCGAATACTTGAAGTCGACAATCGCGTTCTCGTCTCCGACGAAATCCGCTTCGTTGAAGAGCGCGCCTGCGCGATGCACCAGCCCGTGATAGCCATACGTGGCCGACGGCGCAATGCACTCGCGATGGAAGCGCGTGAACAGCGAGGCGGAGCACGCCCCATCGAAACACTTGTCGTGATAAAAAACGCGAACCTTCAATACAACTCCTTGCAGAAAGAGGGACCTGATAGACGCAGAGCTCTCGCTAGAGAGAATGATTAGGATTGCCGGGGTGGACTCCGGTGTCAAGCTGCGCCTGCCACCGGTCTATCGCCCTGCGGTTACGATATGGTGTCTGTGTGCCGGCGCAGTCGCAGGTCAGAGTGCCTATGCAATCTACCGAGAGACGACCATCTTGAGACGCAGAGGAGCCTGGTTCTTCCGATTGCTGCGGCTTTGTCTGACGGTGCTCATCCTGCTGGCGCTGGCCGCGGGTGCCGGCGCCTTCTGGCTCCGCCACGCCATGCAGGCCCAACTCCCGCAGCTCGACGGCGACCGGCGCACGGTCGCCATCACGCAGGCGGTCACCGTGCAGCGCGATCACCAGGGCGTCCCCCACATCTCTGCCAACAGCATCGATGACCTGTTCGCCGCACAAGGCTACGTCGCCGCACAGGACCGGCTGTGGCAGATGGACATGATGCGCCGTGTCGCCTCCGGTGAAATCGCGGAAGTCCTCGGGAGCAGCTTCGTCGAGCACGATCGCGTCCAGCGCGTGCTCGAGTTCCGTCAAACCGCCGAGCGCCTCACCGCCAGCCTCTCACCCCAGGACCGCCGCTTCTTTGAGGACTACGCCCGCGGCGTCAACGCCTACATCGGCGAAGCCGACGCGCTCCCCGCCGAGTTCCGCCTGCTCAACTACCAGCCGCGCCGCTGGCAGCCCGTCGATTCGATCCTGATCGTCCTCAGCATGGTGCAGACGCTCGATGAGCAATGGCCCACCAAGCTCACCCGCGAAACCGTCACCAGGAGAATCGGTCCCACGCTCGCCGCCGATCTCTACCCCACCGGCTCGTGGCGCGATCATCCGCCCACACAGGCCGTGCCCGACCTGACCAAGCCGCCCACCGACGTGCCGCCCCCGCCGCCTGATGAAGAGTCCTTCAAAGGAGTTGCCGGCGATCTGCTCCGCCTGCGCGCCGCGCTGGGTGCAACCGCAGGACTCCCCGATCCTCTTGTCGATCCATGCCGCGAATGCGTCGCAGGCTCGAACGAATGGGTGATCAGCGGCACCCATACCGCCTCCGGCCGTCCCATGCTCTCCAACGACATGCACCTCAACCACTCCGTGCCCGGTGTCTGGTACGAGATGGATCTGCGCGCCCCCAACTTCCATGCCGCCGGCGTCAGCCTCCCCGGCGTCCCCATGATTGTCGCCGGTCACAACGATCACATCGCCTGGGGCTACACCGCCCTCTACGGCGACACGCAGGACCTCTACGTCGAGCGCACAAACGCGCAAGGCGAGTATTGGGACGGCGCGGCGTGGCGTCCCATGGATCGCGATCACGAAACCATTCACGTCCGCTTCGGTAAGGATCAGGAGGTCGATGTCCTGCGGACCAATCACGGGCCGGTCGTCTCGCCGCTCGTGCCGCATGAGTCGCGCACCATCGCGTTGCGCTGGACCGTCTACGATCCTCAGTTCGCCAGCGGCATGCCCATCTATGGGCTCAACACCGCGAGCAACTGGCAGGAATTCGAGGCCGCCATGAGCCAGTGGTGGGCCCCAACGCTGAACGTCGTCTATGCCGACGACCAGGGTCACATCGGCTATCAAGCCGTAGGCCACATCCCCCAGCGGCCCGGCGGCCTGATGGGCGTGCCCATCGCAGACCAGGTGCACGAATGGCAAGGCGTGCTCCCCTTCGCGTCGCTGCCCGCCTCGTTCGATCCTCCGGGCGGCATCCTCGCCACGGCGAACTCACGCGTCACCCCGGATGGCTACCCCACGCCGCTGTCGCTCGAGTGGGCGTCGCCCTATCGCAATGAGCGCATCTGGAAATGGCTCGCGAGCCACGAGAAGATGGCCCGCGCGGACATGCTCCTGCTGCAGACGGACATCGACTCAGAGCTCGACCACGAGCTGGCGCAGCGCTTCGCCTACGCCATCGATCACGCGCACCATCCGTCTGCGCGGCTGCGTGCCGCGGCGGACATTCTCCGTTCCTGGGATGGCGTGATGCACACCACCGAAGCGGCACCCGCCATCGTCAGTGCCGCGCGCGACGCACTCTGGCCGCTGCTGCTCGAACCCAAACTCGGTGCGGACTGGAAGCTCTATGAATGGCCGGAGAGCGCCTATGTCGAGGAGCAGCTCGTCACCAGCACGCCGCCCGCGTGGCTGCCAAAGAAATATGCAACATGGGACGATCTGCTTGCCGCCGCGGTCTCACACGGTCTCGACAACGAACACGCTCCCTTCTCACTAAAGAACTGGCGATACGGCGACGTGCACACCATCGCGCTCTCCCATCCGCTCTACGGGATGATTCCCTTCTTCGGCTGGACCGGCATCCCGCCTCGCCCGCAGTCCGGCGACACCACCACCGTGAAGCAGGTGGGCCGTATGTTCGGCCCGTCGCAGCGTTTTACCATGGACTGGAGCGATATGGACGGATCGACGGAGAACATCGTCATGGGACAATCCGGCGATCCCGTCAGCCCGTACTATCGTGACCAGTGGCCTGCCTGGTACGGCGCAACCACATTCGCGCTCCCCTACACGCCCGCGGCCGTGAATCAAGCGACCGAACACACGCTGCGGCTCACGCCGTGACCATTCGCTCCGGCCGGTCTTTCAGAGCACGGCCGTGGCTCTCCTTCGCCGCTCTCCTGGTCACCACGCTTGCCGCCACCGGCCTGCTGCTCAAGCGCGGTCCCTCCTGCGGCCACGACTTTGATTTCCATTTCGTCTCCTGGCTGGAAGTGGCGCGCGCCTGGCACAGCGGACTTCTCTATCCGCATTGGGCATCGTCTCCAAATTTCGGCGCAGGCGAGCCGCGCTTCATCTTCTACCCGCCCGCGTCGTGGATTCTCGGCGCCGTCATCGGCAGCGTCGCTGGATGGCACGCCACACCATGGCTGTTCACCGCCATCTGTCTCTTCTGCTCCGGAGTTGGCATGCGCTATCTCAGCCAGACCTGGCTCACGCCCCTCGCCGCCACTGCCGCCGGCTGTCTCTGTATTGCGAATCCCTACCTGCTCTTCGTTGCCTACGAGCGCACCGCCTACGGCGAGCTGCTGGCCGCAGCGCTCATTCCGCTGCTGCTCTGCTTTGCCGTGCGCCCGTTGCCACCCATCGCCGCGCTTGCCGCCGTCATCGCTGGCATCTGGCTCATGAATGCGCCCGCCGGCGTCATGGCCTGCTACGCACTCCTGTGGATCGCGCTTCTGCGTCTCATATCCGACCGCAATTGGCGTATGCCCTTGCGCCTCGCAATTTCCACTGCAATCGGACTCGCTCTCGCCTCTTTCTATCTCGTCCCGGCTGCCTATCAGGAGCGCTGGGTCGAGATCGCGCGCGCCATCGGGCCCGACATGCGCTTCCAGGACAGCTTCCTTTTTCATCACACGGGCGAGCCCTTCCACGATGCCGTCCTCCACACCGCATCGATCCTCGCTTGCATCCTGCTTGCCTTCGCTGTTACGTCCATCGCGCTATGGCGTGATGCTCTGCGCTTTCGCCCGCTGCTTTGGCTTGCATCGCTCGTCCCGCTGATCCTGCTGCTTCTTCTTCCCATCAGCGCGGTGCTGTGGCGGCACACACCGCAACTCGCGTACATCCAGTTCCCATGGCGCTGGCTCCTTGTTCTCGCACCGGTCGCGACGTTAACGCTCGTGGGAAGCATTGCGCAGCGTGCACGAACTGCCTGGCTACTCGCACTCGTCGCAGTCCTGTGCCTGGCGTCGATCGCCGTCTGTACACGCGCGTTCCATCAATACTGCGATGAGGAGGACAACGTCTCTGCCCAGCTCGCGCTCATGGAGGCCGGCGATGGCGAAGAAGGAACCGACGAATACACGCCGCGTAACGATGACAATGCCGAGGTGGATCAGGACATGCCGCGGGTGCGGGTTCTCATCGATCCCGGCGCCGAGGAGCCCGACAGTGGCAAGGCGCAGAACCCCGAATATCAGCCCGACCCCAGCGCGGAGAGACATGCCACCATCACGGTGACAGACTGGTCACCCGAGCATCGCGTCGTATCCCTGAACACGCCCGCTCCCGGCTACGCTGTCTTCCGCCTGATGGACTATCCTGCCTGGACCATCCTTCGCAATGGAGCCAAGATCACCCAACGCCCGCGGCGGGACGATGGCCTGCTCACCATCCCCGTTCCCCAGGGCGGCTCGCAAATCGACATCCGCTGGCGCACAACACCGGATATCCGGATCGGCCGCGCTTTGTCGCTGCTGGGATTCTGCGTCTTCGCGTTCGTCTGGTGGCGCGAGCGGCGCACTCGCGCAATTCCTATGCCCTAAGCTGCTCTTCGGCAGCCGCGTACGTCTTGCGGATTCCCTCCGCCAGCTTCGTCTTGGCCCGCCAACCCAGCGCGTGAATGCGCGAGACATCCAGCAGCTTGCGCGGCGTACCATCCGGCTTCGTCGTGTCGAACCTCAGTTCACCCGTAAAGCCCAGCTCGCGCGCCACAAGCTCCGCAAGCTCGCGGATCGTCACGTCCTCACCTGTCCCGATATTGATCAGAGGCGCGTGGTCAGGATGAATAGCCTTCTGGAACTCGTCGTCCGGAAGCTGCATCAGGAAGACACATGCCTCCGCCAGGTCCACGCTGTAAAGTAGTTCGCGCCGCGGCGTTCCCGTGCCCCACACCTCAATGAAATCGCGTCCCGCCGCCTTTGCCTCCGCCACTTTGCGCATCAGCGCCGGCAGCACATGCGAGGTCTTCAGATCGAAGTTGTCATGGGGTCCATAGAGATTCGTCGGCATTGCCGCCAGGTATTGCGTGCCGTATTGGCGGTTGTAGGCCCAGCACATCTCAATGCCCGCAATCTTTGCCACCGCATAGGGCCGATTCGTCGGCTCGAGCGGGCCGGTCAGCAGATACTCCTCCCGGATCGGCTGGGGAGCCAGCCGCGGATAGATGCAGCTCGACCCCAGAAACATCAGCCGCCGCACCCCCGTCTGCCTGCTCGCTTCGATCACATTGGTCTGCAGGATAAGGTTGTCGCGGATAAAGTCCGCGGGATAGGTGTCGTTGGCGAGAATGCCGCCCACCTTCGCCGCCGCCAGAAAAACATACTCTGGTCGCTCGGTCGCGAAGAAGGCCTCCACCGCGCGCACATCCAGCAGGTCAAGCTCTGCGTGTGTGCGTAGCAACAGCCGCGCAAAGCCCTTCTGCTTCAGGTAAGCGGCGATCGCAGATCCAACCAGCCCGCGATGCCCGGCTACAAAGATCCTGCTGTCCCGATTCATCCGCTCTCGCTCACTCGTGATAACGGAATGCGTTGAAGCCATGCTTGTGCACCAGCGCGTCGCGTTCCGCTTCCCTCAGATCTTCTGCCACCATTTCGGATACCAGTTCCGCAAAACTAGTGCGCGGCTTCCATCCCAGCTCGCGGTGCGCCTTCGTGGAATCGCCCAGCAGCGTCTCCACTTCCGCGGGACGGAAGTAGCGCGGGTCCACCGCGACAACCACGCGGCCCGCCGCATCGATGCCATGTTCATCCACTCCTTCACCCTTCCAGTGCAGCCGGATACCCAAAGGCTCCGCCGCGCGCTCTATAAACTCCCGCACGCTGTATTGCCGGCCGGTCGCAATTACGTAGTCCTTCGGCTCGTCCCGCTGCAGCATCAGCCACATCATCTCCACATAGTCGCGCGCGTGACCCCAATCGCGCTTCGCATCCAGGTTGCCCAGGTACAACTTGTCCTGCAGCCCCACCTTAATGCGCGCCAGCGCTCGCGTGATCTTGCGCGTCACAAACGTCTCGCCCCGCCGCGGCGACTCGTGGTTGAACAGGATGCCATTGCACGCGTGCAATCCATAAGCTTCTCGATAGTTCACCGTGATCCAGTACGCGTACAACTTCGCCACGCCGTACGGTGACCGCGGATAGAAGGGGGTCGTCTCGCGTTGCGGCGTCTCCCGCACCAGCCCGAACATCTCTGACGTCGAAGCCTGATAGAACCGCGTCTTCTTTTCCAGGCCCAGCGTGCGAATCGCCTCCAGCAGCCGCAAGGTGCCGATTCCATCGCTATTCGCGGTGTATTCCGGCTCTTCAAACGACACCTTCACGTGGCTCTGTGCCGCCAGGTTATACAACTCGTCCGGCTGCACCTCCTGCATCACGTGGATCAGGCTCGACGTATCCGTCAGGTCGCCGTAGTGCAGCAGCAGGTTCTGGTGCTCCACATGCGGGTCCTGGTAGAGATGATCGATACGCGCCGTGTTGAACAGCGAGGTGCGCCGCTTGATCCCATGGACCTGGTATCCCTTGGCCAGTAGAAATTCCGCCAGGTAGGAGCCATCCTGCCCGGTAATGCCTGTAATCAGTGCCTTCTTCATGCGTCTGGCCTACGTTACCACGCGCAAACAGCCGCAGGTCACTAACGCTGCGCAGCCGAATGGCGCTTGCTAATAGCGGCCAGCAACTGCGCCTCGAAGCGCTCCAGCACCCGCTCGCGTCCCAGGTGCTCCACCGCATGGGCCCGCGCCGCAACACCCAGAGCGTGCCGCATCGCGGGAGTGTCGGCCAGCATCCGCACAGCAGCAAACAGCGCCGGCTTATCCAGCGGCGGCACCGTGATGCCGCAGGAACCGAGCGCAATGGCCACCTGCGTTCCCTGTGCAGCCGTGGCAATCACCGGCCGGCCACTGGCCAGCATGCCCGTCAGCTTCGAAGGCATCACCAGGTCCGCCGCATCGGGCCTTTGCGGCAGCAGATGAATATCCGCCGTATTCAGCAGATCGTTCAGCCGGTCAAACGGCTGCAGCGGGAGCATGGTGACATTCGCGGCGCCGCGCAGCATCCCGGCAAGCTGCGCATGATAAGCGCCGTCGCCGCAGAAGAGGAAATGGATGCGCGGGTCCGGCGCGAACTCCTGCGCAAGCAGCGGCAGCAGTTCCAGTCCCTGCTTCATCCCCATGTTGCCCGCGTACATCAGCACCACTCGATCCGGTCCCAATCCAAGCTGGCGGCGCAGCCGGCTCGGCCCCTCGAGCGGCGCGATCGCATGTGTGTCCACCCAATTGGGAAACATTACTGTCTTCTCCACCGGAATGCCTTTCTCCGGCAGCCGCTGCATCATCTTCTCCGACACCGTGGAAATGTGGTCGAAGCCCCGCATGGCGCGCCGCTCCACCATCTCGGCCACTCTGCGCGCCCGTCCCTCCATGTCCAGCAGTCCCAGTCCGAATGCCGCGTCCACCTCGAAATCCTGCACGTGCAGCCACGCCACCGCTTCGGCTATCCGCGCGGTCATCAGTCCGGCCACTGCCGACATCAGTGTCGGCTCCACCGTCAACACCACATCGGGCCGCCACTGCGCCTGCGACAGCATGATGGGAAGGCTGCTCAGCATAAAAGAGCCAAGATGCAGCAAGCGCGTGCGTCCCGAAGGACGGCGCGGCACATAGATTGGGCAGCGGTACACCCGCACCTCGGCTGGCCCGGTGGCCGGCTCTGTCTTATAGCTCCAGGCGCGGTAATCGGTACGCACACGCCACGCCGGGTAATACGGCGGCGACGTCACCACGCGCACGTCGTGACCGCGGGCCGCCAGCCACTCAGCCATCTCTCCCGAGTACTTGCCGATACCCGTGAGTTCTGGTGAGTAGTTGATCCCGTGCAGCAGGAGGCGCAAGCGGCATGGTCCTTTCTCTGAACCGTTCCGGTTCGAAGCAAAGGCAAGGATACTTGATCGATCCACACACGTTCGTGTACTTCCGCGCGCGGTGCCCTGATGCAAAACACCCTCCAATCCCTCAGGTATGATGAGCGCAATGCAGACCGACATACGCGCACTGCTGGAGAGCGGTGCCGCACGTACAGACCAGGCGTTGCAGCGCCTGCTTCCCTCTTCCGATCAGGTACCTGTCTCCATCCATCGCGCGATGCGGCACAGCGTCTTTGCCGGCGGCAAGCGCCTGCGTCCCATCCTCTGCATGGAAGCGGCCCGCATGGTCGCGAACAACAATGCATATCCCGCCGGCGCGGAAGAGCTGGGATCCGCGATCGAGATGCTCCACACCTACTCCCTCATCCACGACGATCTGCCCGCGCTCGACAACGATGATCTTCGTCGCGGCAAGCCCACTTGTCACGTGGTCTTCGGGGAAGCCATCGCTATCCTCGCCGGCGATGCCCTGCAGACACTCGCTTACTCCGTGCTGAGCGCTCTTCGCTGTCCACCCGATGCCGCGATTCGCATCGTGCAGCTCATCGCCGAAGCCACCGGAACTGTCGATGGCATGATCGGCGGACAAGTGCTCGATCTCGAAGGTGAGCATTCCAGCCCGACGGAGGCATCCGTGTTGGCCATCCATCGTGCGAAGACCGGCGCGCTCATCCGGGTCAGCATCGTCAGCGGCGGCGTGTTCGCCGGCGCAGCCCAGCAGCAGGTGGCCGCCCTGACCACCTTCGGCAGCAAGGCGGGACTGGCCTTTCAAATCATCGACGATGTGCTCGATATGACAGGAGACGCCGCATCGCTCGGCAAGACCGCAGGCAAAGATGCGGCGAGCAGCAAAGCCACCTGGCCTGCCGTACGCGGCATCCCCGCCTCCGTTTCCGACGCGCAGCAACTCATTGAAGAAGCCTTCGCAGAGCTAGCCATCTTCGGCGAACACGCCGAGCCGCTCAAAGCCGTCGCGCGCTATCTCGTCGAACGCACCAACTGAGGCTGAACTCAAAACGGTTGTCATCGCGGACGAAGCACCGCAGGTGCGCAGTGGAGGGATCTGCTGATCCTATCTCGCGCGATCATCTATCCCGACGTGAGCGACCAAAGGAAGCGAACCCTGCAGCAGGCGCCGCTGCCGGGACGGCGAGTCCCTTCAGACGCGCGCTTGATCGCGGATCACGCGGCGAATCCGGTCGCCTTGCTCCGCCAGGTCCTGCACGAAGCCCTCAAACCGGCCCAGTGCCTCCTGCGCTGTGTGGATATAGTCGGGCAGGTTATCCCAGAGTTCGCGCACCGCGTCTGACTCTTCGAGCAGAGCCGCCAGCGACCCCACCGCGGTCACTGCCAGTCCCGCCCGGCGGCGTCCCGTCGCCAGCAGCACGGCGCCGGTCAGCAACGATCCTGCAGCAAGGCCGCGCGTCCATGCTTTCGAGCCCCCCGGCAGGTTGTCGTCCAGGGAATCCCTCAGCCTTTCGGCCATCTCGCTCAATTCAATCGCCATGGATTTCTTCAGTCCTTCCTTTTTCGCTCGCAGCACACTCATGGGATGCAGACTGGCCCCAAGCGGCCACTCGCGGCTCTCCGCCGGTTGACCTTGGCCCATCAGTCCAGGTCGAAGTCCCGCAGCGGCTTGCCCGTCGTGGGATCGTCCTTCGCCCGCTTTACTGCCTCGGCAAAGCGCCGCTCCATGATGTCTTTTTTGTTCCGCTCGCTCTCCATGGATTGCCGGAAGAGACTCTCCTTGCGCTCTTCCTGCTCACGCAATGCGCGCCCTGCCGCCTCAAAATCCTCAAAGGTGCGTTTGCGTGGCGCCGATTTGTGCCCGATCACCGAGCGCGTCTCCGGATCCACAGTCAGGATCGCCCCGCAGTCGGGACAAGCCACCTCGAATGCGCTCATTTGTTTCGCCATGGCTCCCCATTGTAGCGGGAAGCCAGCACCGCTGGCGCGAAGGAATCGCGCCCTATAACGGCAACACCTTGTGTCCCGGACAGGCATTGCCTGCAGCCGCAATCAGCATGTCCAGCAACCCGTCCCCTTGCGTGGCCAGGAAGTAAATCCCCCCCACCGCGCGCTCCTGCAAATGGCCGCCCGGGTACAGGGCCTGCGTGATCGCCTGGGCATGCCGCGCCAGGCTGGCTTCCTTTTCCAGTTGGTACCGCGCGGCCAGCCGCCGCAGGCGGTTCATCTGGTAGCGCATCTTCGATGCCGCCGTCGATGCGGCCCGTCCCAGCCCCGCATCCATCTGCGCCATCCACTCGGTCACTGCGGTCAGCTCGCCATCGAGCGAGTTCCCCGCGGCCGCCAGCTTCCGTTTGCCCTCGATCGGCATCGCTCGCGCCGCCAGCCGTTGCGCGAGCGCATCCGCATTGGTCAGAGCATCTGGCAACTGTACTTCGTGCCGCTCCATCACGGTCGCGATCTTCTGCTCAACCAGCGTCGCCGAAAGCCGGGGCAATACCGCCGTCCCGCGGCCCAAAATCCCCTGGTACAGCACCTCGGACTGCGCAAAGTACGCAAGCTCTGCCGGTCCCGCAATATACGCCGAGGTGGGCAGAACAGCATCCTGGAATACCGGACGCAGTAATGCG
>DASUWP010000403.1:0-2833 GCA_036378335.1 Acidobacteriaceae bacterium
AGTCTGAAGGTTCTCGCTGTACCTCTCCACCTCCGCCGTCACAATCTTTTCCGCCGCCGCTGACTCCCTGCTGCGGTCGGCCAGATGCGCCGCGGCCACCTGCTGCAGGTCGTCGATGTCGTAGACGAAGCAGCCTTCCACGTCGTTCACCCCGGGGTCTACGTCGCGCGGCACGGCGATGTCGATGAAGAACATCGGCTTGTTGCGTCGCCGATCCATAAACTGCTGGCCGTGGCTGCGGTTGAAGATGTGTCCCTGCGCGCCGGTCGACGTGACAACGATATCGGCGCGGCTCGCCTGCTGATAGAGCTGTTCGAAAGGAATCACCTCGGTCGTGCAGCGAATGGCCTTTGGGTCGGCCGCAATCTGCGTCGAAATCTGGTCCGAGATGTGCCCCGCGATGATCGCCGCACGCTCCGCAGTCCGGTTCGCAACTAGGATGGACGTCGCGCCCTGCTGGATCAGGTGCCGCGCGGCCAGGTCCGACATCTTCCCTGCCCCCACCAGCAACACGGTCTTCCCTTGCAGAGCGCCAAAGATCTTGCGTGCGAGTTCCACCGCTACGGACGCGATCGACACCGAACTGGAGCCGATCTGCGTCTCCGACCGGACACGCTTGGCAACCGAAAATGCTCGCTGCAGCAGCGGCTCCAGGCTGCCGGCAACCGTTCCCGCGTCGCGCGCGGAGGTGTAAGCCTCCTTCACCTGGCCCAGGATCTGCGGCTCGCCAACCACCATAGAATCGAGCGAGGACGCCACGCGAAAGAGATGGCGGATCGCCTCGCGGTCGCGGAACTCGTACAGATGCGGCTCAACCGAGTTCGCAGGAATGGCATAGTACTCATGCAGAAAGCGCAGCAGGTTGGCGTTTCCCGCGGCATGCTCCGGGTCCTGCCAGGTCAGAAACTCAACGCGGTTGCACGTGGAAAGAATCATGCACTCGCGAACGCCCGGCTGTTGCGTCAGAGAGCGCACCGCATCTGGAAGCCGTCCCACTGATAGCGACAGCCGCTCGCGCATCTCAATCGGCGCCGTCGTGTGATTCACCCCAATCAGCACCAGCGTGCCTTCGGACGCGGCTTCGCGCTCGGTTGCAGGCTTGACGATGGTGAGGCGTTGATTCATAGAGATCACTAGGCTCAGGGCGTCGGAAATCTGTGGACAACAGAGAACTGGTTTGCCGCCCAGACAAACAGCACAACCAGAACTACAAAACTGGAGAGGTAAACCGCCCGCCGTCCACGCAACCCCGAGGCGCGGCGGATGAAGATCATCGCCACATACGCGATCCAGAGGCCGAAGGTAAGCAAAATCTTGGGATCTGCAAAGTACCTGGCCCCATAGTCCGCCTGGGCAATTACGGCACCTATCAGCAGTCCAGCCGTCATGCACGGGAGGCCAAACAATAGCGTCTTCAAAGCAATCTGATCGATGGTCTCCAGCGGCATATCCACAGCCGGCAGCCGGTGTAGCCGGGAGCCCTTGGACTTCAGCCGCTGTTCCTGGATCAGGTACAGAACCGAAGCGAGAAGCGACACGATGAGTCCCGCGTATGCAGCCATGAGCAGAACAATATGCAGTACAACCCAGCCGGTGTGCACGGGTTGAGAGAAGGTCTCCTGCCCAGGGCGGAAGGCCGCGAGCACGGCCAGAAGGAAAACAATCGGCAGAAGGAAGATGCCCAGAGAAACGGATTTATAGCGCCAGTAGACCGTAAGGAACACCAGTCCCAGAATCAGTGCCAGAACCGACTGCAGCTCGTGGGCCTCGACCGGCAGCCGATGGTGGGCCGCGTTGAGCATCTCGGCCAAAGAGACGAAGTGAAGACCGGCTGCTCCGATGGCAGCGGGAACAGCAAACTTGCTCCAACGCGGGCGGTTATACAGCGCCGCTGGCAGCACCGCGAGCGCAGCTATGCCGTAGAGCAGTACCGCCAGCCTGAGCCAAAGGAGAGTCATTGGGGCCAATAGAAAGTATATCGGGCGCTCGGGCGTGAGAGCGCCATGCATGCTCTTGTAACACTGATCTATACACCGCCAAACCGCATGTGATGGAAGTCACTGTGACAGGAAGCTACATGGAATCAGCCCGAACAGGGCGCGGAAAAATCGCTGCCTGTAACGGAGTTAAGGACGCATTTCCCACACCAAACCGGCTCCCGCTCTTGACACACCATTTAAACTGGAAGAATGGAACAGAGCGGCGCGGCCCCACAGGCGTGGCCCTCCGGTCCTTAGTCCGCCATAGGGGTAAGCGGATTCATAATCAATAACTTAAGTGTAAGTGCCCTGATTCGAATACTTTGGCCATAAGTCTTTATTCCAGGATACTTTAGGAGAAAAGGCAGGGGGCTACCCCCCACCAATCACCCCGCCTTCCTGAGCGGCTGTTCGCGAGCTGAGCCGGACATAGCTTCGATGATCGCCTTTGAAAAAGCAGGAATGTCATCCGGCTTGCGGCTGGTAATAAAGTTTCCGTCGGTGACCACCTCTTCATCGACCCAGCGGCCGCCCGCGTTGATCAGGTCAGTGTGAACGGAGGGCCAGGAAGTCATGGTCTTCCCGCGAACCACGCCTGCCTCGACCAGCGTCCAGGGCCCGTGGCAGATCGCGGCAACCGTTTTGCCCGAATTGGCGAACCGGCGGACAAAATCGACGGCGGACTTATCGGTGCGCAGCTTGTCAGGATTGATCACGCCGCCCGGAAGCACCAGCGCGTCGTATTCAGCCGGGTCCGCGTTGGAGACAAGGCGGTCAACTTTGACGCTGTCGCCCCAATCGGTGTGCTTCCAGCCCTTGATCTGCCCCTCCTTGAGCGAAAGAATCTCGGCGCG
>DASUWP010000404.1:0-13131 GCA_036378335.1 Acidobacteriaceae bacterium
TCTGTGACTGTGCCGCCGACGCTTCCCGTGACGGTCTGGGCCAGAATCGGGGAAGGGATCGTTAACACAAAGGGAGCTAAAAGAACTGGCAAACATCGCCGCATGCGCATGAAAAAAGCCTCCAAATACCGACGCGGCAGACCTGTTTAGGGGGGCCCCGGACTGCGACGAGGGACTGCTTATTATGCACGTTTGGTTAACAAACGAAAAGATGCAAGAGTGAAACATCGGGCAAAATGACAGATTTTCGGGTTGGGACGAACGCCGGGGTCGGCGAATGTGTCAGATCGCCGGGCAGATTCGGTCTAGCTCGCGAACTCGCTGCGCTTCCGCGAGTAGAAGACGTAGATCACCATGCCGATGATCAGCCACGCGAAAAAGCGCAGCCAGGTCATGATGGGCAGGCCCGCCATCAGGAGCGCGCAGAAGGCGATGCTGAGGATGGGAGTGAGAAGGCCGCCCGGCGCGCGAAAGCTCCGGCGCCGCTCCGGCTCGCGAACGCGGAGAATGATGACCCCTGCTGAAACCAGCACAAAAGCGAAGAGCGTGCCGATGTTGGAGAGATCGGAGAGCGTACCGATGTCAAGCAGCCCGGCAGGTATACCAACCAGGAACCCCGCGATCCAGGTGGCCACGGCGGGCGTGCGGAAGCGCGGATGTACCTTGCCGAACCAGGCCGGAAACAGCCGATCGCGCGACATCGCAAACCAGACGCGCGCCTGCCCTAGCTGAAACACAAGGATGGAGGAGATCATGCCCACCATCGCGCCCAGCAGAACGATCAGCCGGATCCATTGCATGCTGTGGTGACCCGGGAGAATGGAAAGCTTCTTAAGCGAGTTGACCACCGGCGCCGCATCGTCGATGAGCGTGTTCCACGGGACCAGCCCGGTGAGCACGACCGCCACTGCCATGTACAGCAACGTGCACACCACGAGTGTGCCGATGATGCCGATCGGTACATCGCGTTGCGGGCGATGGCACTCCTCCGCCGCGGTCGAAACGGAATCGAAGCCGATATAGGTGAAGAAGATGATGGAGCCGCCCGTCAGCACTCCCGACCAGCCATTCGGGTAATAGGGATGCCAGTTGCCGGGCTTGATAAAGTGCGCAGCACCGAAGATGAAGATGAGGATGGCAGCAATCTTCAGCAGTACCATGATGTTGTTGGTGCGCGCCGACTCGCGGATGCCGCGCACCAGCACCACTGTCAGAAGCATGACGATCAGGAACGCGGGAACATTGAAGCCGAAGTGCCACCCTGGCGCGTAGAGCTGTTTGCCGGTGAAGTCGGAAAAACCAGACGGAAGATACGCTGGCGATATCCAGCCGACCGACGGGTGCACACCGAACCAGTCGAGGAAATCCACGACATGCGCGGCAAAACCCACGCACACCGCCATATTTGAGACGGCGTACTCCAGGATAAGGTCCCAGCCGATGATCCACGCCACCAGCTCGCCCAAGGTCGCGTAAGTGTAGGTATAAGCTGAGCCGGCGATCGGAATCATGGACGCGAGCTCGGCATAGCAAAGCCCGGTAAAGCCGCAGACGATCGCAACCAGGATGAGCGAAACAGCCAACGCCGGTCCGGCACCGGGGCGGCCGATGAGCGCCTGATGCCGGACCAGATAGTCCAGCAGAGGCGTATTCAGGATGGAGGAGGTGTCGAACTTCTCCCCGGCAATAGCGGTGCCGATGACGGTGAAGATGCCGGAGCCAATGACCGCGCCGATGCCGAGAGCGGTGAGGGAGACGGGCCCAAGCGTCTTTTTCAGCGCGTGTTCCGGACACTCTGAGTCGCTGATCAGCTTGTCAATGGACTTGCGGGCAAAGAGTTGCGACAGAGCGACGACTCCGGCAGAAAGTTCCGGCCAGCGCGAGCACGCCGGCCGGTGACACTACCTTAAGCTATCTTCCCTGCATTCGTAGACAGGAAAATTGCTCTAGCGCTTGCTCTGACCACGTGACAACTTCCTGACCTTCTTCTTCTTGGAGCCGCGCGGCTCGGTGCGCTTGGCCTTCGGAGCCGCTTTCTTGCGTGCGGCGCGCTTCACCTTCTTGCGCTCCTGGGTATCTTCGATCTTCGTCGTATTTGCCATGGTGTCTCTCGATTCCTGAAATTGTCGTCCGGCAGTTTGAATTCGCTACACGCGCTCCAGCTGGGCAAATTTTTCGACCAGCTTCTT
The DNA here is from genome assembly GCA_036378335.1 of Acidobacteriaceae bacterium. GTDB lineage: Bacteria > Acidobacteriota > Terriglobia > Terriglobales > Acidobacteriaceae > KBS-83. The sequence continues at coordinate 2,190 of DASUWP010000404.1, forward strand.
CACGCCGAACTTCGTGAATTGTACTGTAATCTTCGCGTCGTCGCCGTCGCCCTCGCGGCGGAAGACTACGCCATCGCCATACTTGGGATGGCGCACCCGCTGCCCGCTCTTGAACCCGACCACGCCCGTTGCCTCCGGAACCGGCAGCTTTGGCCGCTTAGCAACCGCCCCGCCGCGACCGCCAAAGAAGCTGGCGATGTTGTCGATGGAGCCCGCTTCGTTGCGGGTTCCCCGTGCCGCATTCAGTCCAGTATTTACGTAACGACTGTTGTTGCTATAGCCGCCGGAGGCGGGAGCGCTCTGGTCTTCATCCTCATAACTGTAATGGCGCTCTCCGTCCTCATTGAAGCGTCCACCGCTGCGGCTCGATGAACCGCTGGCATAGCTGGCAGCGTAGCCGCCCCACGTCGTCGCACGCTCACGGCCACCGCTCAGGTCTTCCAGTAGATCCGGCGGCACCTCTTCCAGAAAGCGCGAGGGCAGCGTTGCATCCGGCATGTCGTTTCCGTAGCGGCGGCGATAGCGCGCGCGGCTCAGGATCAAGGTATCCATGGCGCGCGTCATCCCGACATAGCAGAGCCGCCGCTCTTCTTCGAGGCCAGCAGGATCGGTAAGCGTGCGCGAATGCGGAAAGAGTCCCTCCTCCATGCCGCACAACAGCACCAGGGGAAACTCGAGGCCCTTTGCAGAATGTAGCGTCATCAGGGTGACGCGGCTGTCCGGCTTATAGTGGTCCGTGTCACTGACCAGCGCGGCATGATCCAGAAACTCAGCCAGAGTCTCGCCGCGCTCCTCCGCGTCCTGCGCAGCGTTCGCAAGCTCCTTCAGATTTTCAATGCGCGAGAAGGCTTCGGGCGTGCCCTCATCTTCAAGCGCGCGGATGTAGCCGCTGCGATCATTGATGAAGCGAATCAGCTCCGGCAGAGTGGCCTTGTCACCCGGCTTGCGGAACGGCGCGTGCTCGTCGGTCTCATCTTCCGACTCCGCGGCTTCTTCCGCCGGCTTCTTGAGCGGCCATGGCGATTGTTTGGGCGCTGTATCGTCAAACGGGTTGAAGCTGACATCTACCGGAGCTTCCTCCTCGTCACCGCTCTCGCCGAAGGACTCGTCCATTGGTTCATCCGCCGACTCAGGCAACGGCTCGGGGTGCGTCAGATCGAGCATGCCCTGCGCGCCGAAGGCAAACTCGGTGCTGTCAGCGAAGGTCTCCTGCTCCCCTGCCCCTTCATCTTCCGCGTCCGGCCCTTGCGTGTAGCCGCCCTCCGGCAGCATCTCAATGCCGGCGACATCCCCCATCAGCTTCTCCGCGAAGCCCGGCTCGAGCAGCGCGTGCGCATCGTTGATGATGCGCTGGAAACTTTCCAGCGCATTCAGCGCGCGCTGCGGCAACAGGCGCTGGCGAATGGTTTGGCCGAGCGCATCCCAGGTGCTGGTGCCCGTCTCGAGCGCCAGACGCTCCAGCGTGTCTAGCGTAGAGCGGCCGATCCCGCGCACAGGTGTATTGACGACTCGCTGCAGCGCAATGGAATCATGCGGGTTCTGCACCAGCTTGAGATAGCTCAGCAGATCCTTGATTTCGGCGCGCTCGTAGAAGGAAAATCCGCCCACCATCGTGTACTGGATCGAGTACCGGCGCAGCGCCTCTTCCACCAGCCGGGACTGCGAATTCGTGCGGTAGAGCACGGCGACACGCGGCGGCTCATTACCTTCGCCTGCCTTGCGCAAATACTTCTGAATGTAATCAGCGATAAATAGCGCTTCGTTCTCACCGTCCGGCGCCTCGTAATAGCCGATCTTGGAGCCGCCCTGCCGCTCTGTCCAGAGATTTTTGCCCTTGCGCTGCGCGTTGCGCGCGACCACCGCGGACGCCGCTTCCAGAATCACCTCCGTGGAGCGGTAGTTCTGCTCCAGCCGAATGGTCTTCGCCTCGGGAAAGTCTTTCTCGAATTCCAGAATGTTGCGGATATCCGCACCGCGCCAACTGTAGATGCTCTGGTCCTCATCGCCGACCACGCACACGTTGTGGTGATCGCCGGCCAGCAGCTTCATCAACTCATACTGCGGACGGTTGGTGTCCTGGTACTCGTCGATCATGATGTAGCGGAAGCGCCGGTTATAACGCTCGCGCGTCTCGCCGCTGGCCTTCAGCAGCCGCACGGTTTCGAGCAGCAGGTCATCGAAGTCGAGCGCGTTGTTCTTCAGCAGCTCCTTGCGATAGATCTCGTAGAGCTGCGCGACGCGCTCGCTGATGGGATCGCTCGAACCGAGGTAGTACTCCTGCGGATCGATCATGTGGTTCTTCGCCCAGCTGATCTTCCCCAGCACGGTGCGCGGCGTCAGCGTCTTGTCATCGAGCGACATACGCCGCATTGCCTGCTTCACGATCGCCTGCTGATCGCTTTCGTCGTAGATGGCAAAGCTGCGGGTGCGTCCCTGGTCGCCGATACGCAGCGCCTCGATATCGCGCCGCAGCACGCGCACGCAGAACGAGTGAAAGGTGGAGAGCTGCGGCTTGGCCAACGTGGAGCCGGCCAGCAGCTTGTCCACGCGCTCGCCCATCTCGGCGGAGGCCTTGTTGGTGAAGGTGACGGCGAGGATGGAATCCGGCGCGACGCCCTTCGCTTCAATCAGGTAGGCGATACGGTGGGTAATGACCCGCGTCTTCCCCGACCCGGCGCCGGCCAGGATCAGGACCGGACCATCCGTGGCCTCCACGGCGGCGCGCTGTTGCGGATTCATCTTTTCAAGCAGGGGATTCACAGGCTGGCGTCTCGGTGGGAACTTCTCTCTCTAGTGTATCGCCGTCCGTGATGCACACCGTTGCGCGAGAGCCGGCGCAATTCGCTAATCTGGAATCGCAGAAACTCACGAGCGAATGAATCCCTCTCCAACCAGCAGTATTCCCGCGCAGCACAGCGTCTGCGTCTTCTGCGCATCGAGTATTGGCGCGCAGCCGATCTTTGTCGAGGCGGCCAGGGAGCTGGGCCGGAGCATCGCAGAACGCGGCTGGCATCTGGTCTATGGCGGAGCCGACGTGGGCCTCATGGGCGCACTCGCGGATGCCGCCCTTGCGCACGGCGGCGCCATCACCGGTGTCATTCCGCATGCGCTGGTCTCCCGCGAAATTGCGCATCGCGGCCTGACACAATTGATCGAAGTCAGCAGCATGCACGAGCGCAAGGCCGAGATGGCGCAGCGCGCCGATGCGTTTCTGGTGCTGCCGGGTGGTCTAGGCACGCTCGATGAGCTGTGCGAGATCCTGACCTGGGCACTGCTTGGCATCCACCAGAAGCCTGTCGTGCTCATCAACATAGCTGGATACTGGGATCCCTTCCTGTCCATGCTGGATGAGGCAGTCGCCGCCGGCTTCCTGCGCCCGGCCCATCGCGAGGTCTCGCTGGTGATGCCGGACGTGAACGCCGCCTGCGACGCAGTGGCACGCCACTGGCTTCGGTAACGCGCGAAACTCTGCCGGTCCGACTCTCGTCTACCAGCAATCACATCTCTCAGGCCGAATTGTTTTTAAAATCCCGGCACGGCGGTCATTTATCCTGACAAGACGCATGCAGCAGCACACTGCCTTTCCTAAGCTCCACTGGCTTGTTGTGGCAGTCGTGCTGGCCGGCGTCGCTCCCAGAGGGATGGCGCAGGCCCAGACGGACATCGCCGCCATCAGGCTTCCCGACGCGCCGACTCCGCAGCAGAGCACCCCAGCGACCCCACCCGCTCCGCCCGTGAGTGCGTCGGCGCCCCCCGCAAATGCTCAGGAGCCGCAGCAAAGAACGCCCACCTCCGATGAGGTCCTGCGGCAGGAGGAGCAGCAGCGCGCATTCGGCGTTATGCCCATGTTTCAGACCGTGTCGCTGGCGAATTCGAGAAACATCCCCGCTCTGCGGCCGAAGCAGAAGTTTCAACTGATGGTGAAGAGCACGACCGACCCGTTCATCTTCGCGCAGGATGCCGTCCTCTCCGGCATCGGCCAGGCACGCGACACCAACTCCGGTACCAAGATCGTGACCAATCCAGACGGGACAACGACCAAAGTCCGCTGGGGCTTCGGCCAGGGCGCGGCTGGCTACTTCAAGCGCTTCGGCGCTTCCTACGCGGACACGGCGGACGGCAACTTTTGGGGCAATGCCGTGCTCCCTGTGCTGCTGAAAGAAGACCCGCGCTATTACCGCATGGGTTCCGGGTCATTCGCGCGGCGCTTCCTCTACTCCGCGGAGACCGCTCTCTGGTGCCGCCGCGACAACGGCACATGGGGTCCGAACTACGCCAACGTTGCCGGCAACTTCATCTCAGGCGGCATCTCGAACCTCTACTATCCGGACGAAGATACTGGTGTTGAGAAAACCATCATCGGTGCCATGACTGTGACGGCAGAGGGCGTCATCGGGTCGGAGTTGATCGAGTTTCTGCCCGACATCGAGCACCACTTCCTCAAGAACCGGCACCCGAGGCAATAAACCCGGAACCCGGCTGAAGGGGACAGAAAATCTACTCCCTATTCCCTCTCCTGCATTCCTCGCACTGGCAGTGACGCCGCAGAAAATCCCACGAGTAGATGCCGCTGGAGTGGCCGTCGTTCCACTTGAAAACGACTGCGTATCGCCCCGCCGGTTCTATGCTCTCCGGCCGCGGCGGCGCTTCATACATCGGCAGAAGCAGTGTGGGTGTGGACTTCCGCTCGCCCGGTGCGAGACCCGCCGCTTCGCGCGCTTCGTGGCAGGTAGCGCAGGGGCAGGCATCGCGCAACCAGCGAAAAGTCCATGCGCTCCGGTGGCCATCCTTCCATTCGATCTCCATGCCCGTGCCTTCCGTCTTGTGCACGCGCACCTTGGCGGGATCGACAGCCTCGTGCGGAAGGGACGGCCGATCGGCGCGGCGCGCCTCGCGCTCATCCACGATGCGGATTCCTTCGTGACTCATGGCCTTCTCGTTTCTTCTCTTTCAGAATACGCGCGCCGATTGCAGCCGGGCGGCCCTCATTCGGCGATGCAGATGAGGCATTTCAGGTACTCGGTCTCGGGAATTGTCAGGACTACCGGATGATCCGGCGCAGCACCCCGGCGCTCCAGCAGACGCACGCGACGACCAGCATCGCTCGCCGACGCGGCCACCGTCGCAGTGAAATCCGCAGCAGAGATGTGATGCGAGCAGGAGCAGGTCACCAGCGCTCCTCCCGGCCGCAGCATCTTGAGCGCTCGCAGATTCAGTTCCTTATAACCGCGCAATGCGCCTTCAATGGCACGCTTGCTCTTCGCAAATGCCGGCGGATCGAGCACGATGGTGTCGTATTGCGTGCCCGCATCGCTCCAGGCACGCAGCAGTTCGAAGGCGTCCGCCTCTACCCAGTCCACCTCCGCGGCCAGCTGTTCGCGATTGGCCTCAAGATTCTTGTCCGCGACCTCAAGCGCACTGCGCGATGCATCCACTCCGGTGACACGCGAACAGCGCCGCGCCATATGCAGCGCGAAGCCGCCCTGGTAGGTGCAGATGTCCAGCGCCTCACCGCGCGCATGCTCCGCCGCGGCCGCATAGTTGAGCCGCTGGTCAAGAAACGCGCCGGTCTTCTGCCCGGCGCCGGCATCGTAGGCAAAGCGCAGGCCATTCAGCAGGAAAGTTGTTTGTAGCCGCGGGTTCCTTTCGTCTTTCGCATACAGCGTCGCCAGCGCCGGCGTTTGCAACCCTTCGAGTGCCGCGATGCGTGCGTCGCCACGTTCGACGATCGTCTCCGGCGCGAATTCTTCGACGAGAATGCGCGCGATCAACTCGCGCACCTCCGGTCGGTCCAGCCCGCGCGCCAGCACCTGCACCAGCAGAAGCGAGGCGTAACGATCAACCATGAGGCCGGGCAGCTCGTCCGCTTCGCTGAAGACGAGACGGCAGGCATCCGTCTCCATCGTGGCGCGCAGCGCGATCGCCCGCCGCAAGCGCATCCCGACCAACTCCAGCCACTCCTCTTCGGCCGCCAGCAGCTTCCGGCTCACCAATCGCAGCACAATCTGCGATGAGGGACTGTAGAGGGCAGTCCCCAGCGGAATGCCGCGTTGATCAGAAACAGGAACGAGACCACGAATCGCGCTATCGTCCTCCGCACCAGTGACTTCCACCAGATCGGACGCGTAGACCCATGGATGACCGGCGCGCAGCCGATCGGCAGCCCTCCTGGTCACAACGGCTCCTCGAACGGGGGCGGACCGATCGGACTTTGCGGCATCCGGCCGATGGGCGGCGGCTTTGGTCTTCGGCCGGCGCGATGCGGTTCGGGATGCGGTCCGGGATTCGGTCTTGGATGGGTTTCGGGGGGTGCTGGTCATGACTCTGGCAATGCTCTCGAAGAAGGCTTTGGAAGAAAATGAAAAGCCATCAGCCTATAATCAGGCATGGCGACCGCGCGTACAACGCCGCCGGAACCAAACGCATCCCGGCCACCCCTGCCCGAAACTCGGGCTGCGGACGGCCGCGCGTTAATTGACGCTCGCTTCCGTGCGCTGCTGGATACCGTGCGCGCCCATCGGCCCGGCGACGACGTTGAGATCATCCGCCGCGCGTGGGAGTTTTCGCTCGAACATCATCAGGGGCAGGTGCGCGCTTCAGGCGAGCCCTACGTGCTGCATCCGCTGGAAGTCGCGCATGTCCTGGCCGAGATGAAGCTGGATTCCACTGCGATCGCTGCGGGCCTCCTCCACGATGCGGTTGAAGACACGCCTGTGACCGCAGACGACATCACCCGACTTTTCGGTGAGCAGGTCGCGCACATCGTCGAAGGCGTCACCAAGATCGACAAAATCCAGTTCGCGAACAGCGAAGACCGCCAGGCCGAGAATGTGCGCAAGATGCTGCTGGCCATGGTGAGCGATGTGCGGGTCGTGCTCATTAAGCTGGCTGACCGGTTGCACAATATGCGTACCCTGCAGCACCTGCGAGTGGAGCGCCAGCAGGCCATCGCGCGCGAGACCCTGGACATCTATGCCCCGCTGGCGCATCGCCTGGGCATGGGCAAGGTGCGCGGCGAGCTCGAAGACCTGGCCTTCCGCTATGTCGACGCCGTCAGCTACGAGAAGGTGCAGACCGCCATCGACGAGCGCCGCAAGGAAGGCGAAGACTTCCTCGAAGAAGTCGAGCGGACGCTCCAGGAAAAGCTGAAAGAGCACAAGATCGAGGCGCGCGTGGAGTGGCGCATCAAGCGGCTCTACAGCATCTATCAGAAGCTGCAGAAGCAGCGCTCGAGCGTCGATCAGGTCTATGACCTGCTGGCCGTGCGGGTCATCACCAAGAGCGTGCAGGACTGCTACGCCGTCTTCGGCCTGATCCACTCCATCTGGCGACCGGTCCCGGGGCGCATCAAGGATTTCATCGCCATGCCGCGGCCGAATTTGTATCAGTCGCTGCATACGACCGTGATGGGCAGCGGCGGCCACCAGTTCGAGGTGCAGATCCGCACGGAAGAGATGCACCGCCTTGCAGAAGAGGGCATCGCCGCGCATTGGAAATACAAAGCCAACGGCAGCCCCATCAGCAGCAAGGACGAGCAGCGCCTCGCATGGGTGCGTTCGCTGGTGGAGTGGCAGCGGGAGATGTCGGACCCGAATGAGTTCCTCTCCACGCTGAAGATCGATCTGTACCCGGAAGAGGTCTACACCTTTACGCCGAAGGGCAAGGTCGTCGTGCTGCCCAAGGATGCAAGCCCGGTCGACTTTGCCTACTCCGTTCACACGGAGGTCGGCCAGACCTGCACGGGCGCCCGCGTCAATGGCCGTATGGTGCCGCTGCGCACGCGGCTGCGCAACGGCGACATCGTCGAGATCGTCACGCAGAACGGCCACACGCCCAGCCGCGACTGGCTCACCTTCGTCAAGAGCTCGCGCGCCCGCAACAAGATCAAGCACTGGCTCAACGAGCACCAGCGCGAACGCGCGATCGACATCGGCAGCAAACTTCTGGATCGCGAGGCGCGCAAGTACAAGGTGTCGCTCGCGCGCTTCACAGAAGCCGATTACACGCGCGTCGCCAACGAGTACGGTGTCGGCGGCGAGAAAGATCTGCTCGCCGGAATCGGTTTCGGCAAATACTCATCGCGCCAGGTGCTTCACAAGCTGGAACCCAGCCTGATCGCTCCAGCCGCATCGGAAACGGAAGTCGTCGACGGCAAACAAACTGCCGAGACGGTAAAGAAGTTGCATCTGAATCCGCGCACCGAAGCGCTGGAAGTAGAAGGTCAGAACGATCTGCTGGTCTATCGCGCGCGATGTTGTAATCCGATTCGCGGCGAAGAGATCATCGGCTACGTCACGCGCGGCCGCGGTGTTGCCGTCCACGCACGGCGATGTTCCAACGTGCAGAACCTGCTTTACGAAGCGGACCGCCGAATTTCCGTCGAATGGTCCAAAAATGCAGCCAACGAGCGCGGCCGCCAGCAGACTTACCCGGTCAGGGTGGTCGTCTACTGTGATGACCGCGCCGGCATGCTCAAGAACTTGACTGCCATCATCAGCGATGACGGCACAAATATCCGCAGCGTCGATTCGCGTGCCGGCAAGGATGGCGAAGCGATCGTGGAATTTATTGTCGAGGCTGAGGACGTCATGCACCTGGATCGAATCGTCACCGGTCTACGCACGCTTCCCGGCGTGCGCGATGTGGAACGCGCCAGCAAGGTGTAAACGCCTTACTCTGCTACCCTCGTTGTGACGTACGCTGCCAATGCCAAGTTTGAATAAACGGCGGATTCTCCAGGGATCCGCTTCGAATCTGCTGCGGGCCTTTCTTTCCATGCTGGTTTCGCTCGTCCTGCCTCCATTTCTGGTGCACAGGATGTCCTCCGCGGAATACGGCGCATGGGTCCTGATTCTGCAATTCGGCGCGTATGTCAATTTTCTCGACCTTGGCCTTTCCACCGCAATCAGCAAGTTTGTAGCCGAGCACGATGCCACCGGCGATTTTGAAGCGGGTCGCCGCATGGTCAGCACCGCTTTTACCGCGCTCTGTGCCGTCTCGGCGCTCGCCCTGGTCGCCTTGGGAGTGGTCATCTGGTATCTTCCGCAGCTGTTTCACCAGATGCCAGCAGCATTGATTCCAGAGGCGCGGCTGGCCATGCTCGCGGTCGGCACATCGACATCGCTGGCCCTTCCGTTATCGGTGTTCGCAAGCATCTTCAACGGCCTGCAGCGTTATGCCTTTCCGACCGCCCTCTATACGTCCACTCGCGTCGGTTCGGCCGTGGCGCTCGTCATCATCGTGCTGCTCCATGGCTCGCTTGTGGAGATGGCGCTCACCATTGGGGCATTCAATGTGCTCACCGGATTGCTCCAGGTTTATGGTTGGTGGCACCTGCTGCGCGAGCGCATTGGCTTCACGCCTTTTCACTTTGAGCGGAATGCAGGACGCCAGCTCGCAGAATATTGCGGAGTGCTTTCCCTGTGGACGCTGGGCAACATCTTTATCAGCGGTCTCGATACCGCAATCGTTGCCCGTTACGACTTCGCTCACACAGCTTTCTATGCGGTGGCCGGAAGCGCCACCAATTTCATGCTCATGCTCGTGGGCAATCTCATGTCGCCTCTGCTTCCCGCGCTTTCTACAGCGCAGCTCCGCCGCAGTCCGAAGGAGATGGGCGCCCTCATCATCAAAACCACACGGTATGGCGCGCTGTTGCTCTGTGTCCTCGGTGCGCCGCTGGTCGTGGGCGCTTATCCCCTGCTGACCGCGTGGGTGGGCCGGGACTATGCCGCCAAAGCGGCTCTTTTCCTGCGCCTGCTCGTCATCGGCAACGTGATCCGGCAACTTGCCGGGCCGTATTCGCTGACGCTCATTGCCATGGGCAAGCAACGCCTCGCCACTGCCTCTCCAGTAGCGGAAGCAATCGTCAACCTGATCGCAAGCGTGCTGCTGGCAAAGCGAATGGGTGCTGTCGGCGTGGCGCTTGGCACGGTCATCGGCGCGGTCGTGGGGTTTGTTCTACATATGGTCCTGAGCATGTCTCTCACACAGCGAGTGGCGGAGATTCGGCGTTCGGAATTTCTTACAGAAGGACTTCTGCGTCCGATGCTGTGTCTCGCGCCGCTCCTCCTGCTGGTGCCGAAATGGCGCGGAGACATCCTGCTTCCCTGTTCGCCGTTCTGGCTGGTATTGGCAACGTTTGCATGCGCTGGCATTGCCTGGATTGTCGCGGTGAACGCTGATGAACGAGCAACAGCCCGCGCACTGCTGCATCATTTAAGATAAGTGCGCAGTGATGCACGACCTTCGTGCCTGCTGCAATCCAGGGCTCTTCCACCAGCGCCCCAGCCCATGAATGTCCGACATGCACTCCATCACCGCTGTCATCGTTCTCTATCAATGTTCCGCGGATCATAGTTCTGCATTGCAATCGCTGCTTCGTTTTCTTGCGTCGCGAACGAATTCTGCCGCACCCATTCACGCCATCGTGTACGACAATTCGCCGAAGTCTCAGGCAAAAGCGCCTTCGCTGCCAGCGAATGTGACCTATTACGCCGCAACGGAAAACGGCGGTCTCGCTCCCGCATATAACCTGGCATTGCGTCAGGCACGCGAACTGCAGAGCGAATGGCTATTGCTCCTCGATCAGGACACAGAACTGAGTGAGTCCTATCTCGAGGAGCTCATCAAGCTCTCCGAAACCCTCTCGTCAGAACCGTCTGTCGCCGCGGTGGTTCCCAAGCTCGCCTGGAACGGGAAGGTCCACTCTCCTGAAGACCACCTCTTCGATCAGTTGCGCTCGCAGTTCGAGCATCGCGACCATGGCGTCAGTCTCTCCGCGGCGGGTATCCAGACGCATCGTCTCGTGGCTTATAACTCCGGCGCGCTGATGCGCGTCAGTGCGCTGAACGCGATCGGGGGATTTCCTTCGGATTTCTGGCTCGATTTTCTCGACCATGCTGTCTTTCATATGTTTGCGGCACGGGGCGGCCACACCTAC
>DASUWP010000405.1:0-6645 GCA_036378335.1 Acidobacteriaceae bacterium
GGTGATGAAGCAGGCGATCGCCAAGAACCTCAATGATCCGGCTCTCTCGCAAGCGCCGGTGATTCCGACAGATCGCGTTTCGCTGATCGAGATGCCGGAGGAAACGGCGGCAGTGGAAGACCTGGTCAAGGAAGCCGACCAGAACCGGCCGGAAATCGAGCAGGCAGTCCTGAATCTGAAGAATGATCAGATCACGCTCAAGGGCGTGAAAAACGGTTTGCGGCCCACGGTCGATCTTTACGGCTTCTACGGATCGACCGCCCTTGGCGGTGCAGCAAATCCCGCCTGCAGTCGCGTCGAGAACGGTCCTCATGGGTGCGATATCACCCCGGGAAGCTACGGCGATGTGTTCACGGGGATGTTCAACGGAAATACGCCCGATCGGGGTGTTGGGGTCAACATCTCCATTCCGCTTCGCAACCGCCCCGCCCAGGCTTTGGAATCTCGGTCCTTGCTGGAATTTCGTCAGGACCAGCTCAAGCTGCAGCAGCTATACACGCAGATCCGCATTGGGGTCATCAATGCGCAGTACGCGCTGACCAACGATCGCGCTTCAGTGCAGGCGGCAACGGCCACACGTGAGTACAACACGCAAGCGCTGGATGCGGAGAAGAAGAAATTTAAATACGGTGCCTCAACAACCGCTCTTGTGCTGCAGCAGGAGCGCAGCCTGGCCGCTGCGGAGAATACGGTGACGTCCGCGATGGCCACCTACGCGAAGGATCGTGCCTCGCTGGAACAGATTCTGGCGAATACGCTGACCAAGTACAACATCAGTATTGGCGATGGTGTCTCGGGCACGGTGACGCAGCAGGTGACGATTCCAGGACTTGAGGCTGCGCCGCAGGCACCGGTCGCTCCGTTGCCTTCGCAACAGCAGCAGTTGCATACTCCGCCGGTGCAGCCGCCTTCGCCGCTGCCGCAACAGCCGCAATCGCCACAGACAAATCCTCCGCCACAATAGCAGCGGCCGGCCAGGGAACAGGAAGAAGGGAATCGAAGTGAGACGCGTGCTCGCACGACTGTCTTGTTCCTGCCCCCTATGTCCTTCTCAACGTACGGCGACTTGATCGAGCAGGCTGAAGAACTCCGGGAAGGAGATGTCTGCCGACTCGGCGCCATGGATCGTGGATTCGCTTTCTGCCCGCAGTGCCGCAACGGAAAAGGCCATGGCAATGCGATGGTCGCCGCCTGAATCGATCTCGGCGCCATGCAGAGTCTGTCCCCCGGGTACGTCCAGCCCGTCCTCGACCTCGGCTACCTCGGCGCCCATGTGGCGCAGATTTTCGGCTACCAGAGCGATGCGGTCCGACTCCTTCACGCGCAGCTCCTTCGCATCACGGATGCGGATGCCATTCCGCGTATAGGGAGCAATGGCGGCCAGCACCGGCAGCTCATCGATGAGTTGCGCGGCCAACGCGCCGGAGATGGTCGCGCCGGTCAGGCCGTCTTTCGGCGCGACCAGTTGTACGGTGCCGGCGAGTTCGCCATTGCGCTGCTCTAAGTTCAAGACCGAGGTCTTCGCGCCCAGCGTAGCCAGCACGTCGAGCAGCGTAGCGCGTGTCGGATTCAGGCCGAGGTTGTCGAGCAGCAGACCGGAATCCGGAAAGAGCGCAGCGGCACAGAGAAAGAAAGCGGCAGACGAGATGTCGCCGGGTATCACGGCGTTTACGCCCTGGAGCTGTTGGCCGCCCGCGATGCTGACCGTATCACGCTGACGACTCAGCGTGATACCGAAGGCCTCGAGCGCAATCTCCCCGTGGTCGCGGGTCCGCACCGACTCGGTCACCGTGGTTGTGCCATTTGCCTGCAAACCGGCGAAGAGAACGGCGGTTTTGACCTGCGCGCTGGGCACGGGAGTCACGTAGTCGATGGCCCTCAGCGATGCGCCGTCGATAATGAACGGTGCGTGCCCGTCCGTCAGGGTAATGCGCGCGCCCATTGCCTCCAATGGCTTGCGAATACGCTCCATGGGCCTGCGGCTGAGTGAGCTGTCGCCGATAAGCGTGAAGTTTCCAGGCTGCGACGCAAGCAGGCCGGCGAGCATGCGCATGGTGGATCCGGAGTTGCCGCAGTCCAGTGCGGCGCTGGGGGCCTGAACCCGGCCAGCGCAGCCCTGGATGGTGATGCTTGCGCCGTCGCGCTCTACCTTTGCGCCGAGTGCGGCTACGCAGCCAAGGCTGCTGGCTGGATCGGCACCGGTTGAGAAGTTTTCCAGGTAGGTGGTGCCGTGGGCGAGTCCGCCGAGCAGGGCGTAGCGATGAGAGATGCTCTTGTCGCCGGGCAGGCGCAGGCTACCGAGCAGGTTGCGGGCGGGCGCGATCACGCGGGTCGCTGTGGCTTGAGACAAGCGAAGACTCCAATCGAGGGGTTGTTCTCAGGTTACAACGTGCGGGTCAGTTCGACGGACCGGCAGGCGGGGCATCGTTGACGCGCAACACGATCAGCGTTTCATCGTCGAAGTGCTCTGCCCCGGCCTGGAAGTCGCTGATCCTGGCCATCACGAGGTCGGCGAGCTCATTTGCTCCCAGAGATGCATTCTGATGCACGATTTCGCAGAGCTGCTCCGTGCCAAACATCTCTCCGTCAGGATTCTGAGCGTCGGCGAGGCCGTCGCTGAAGAAGACAACGGAATCGCCGGGACGGAGCGATAGCGTGAACTGCTCATACGAGACATTGGGGAAGAGTCCGAGTGGGAAGCCTTCCGCATGGATGGTCTCGACCTCGCCATTGCGGGTGATAAGCGGCTGCACTGCACCCGCGTTCGCGATTTCCAGCGTCTGATCTTCATCGTTCCACACCGCGTAGACCATGGTGACGTATTGCGCATCGACCCGCCGCTCCTGCAGCGAATCATTGAGCAGCGGCAGCATTTCCTCAGGATGCAACGCGCGTGGGGCGGCTGCCCGCATGATGCCGCTGACCAAGGCGGCATAGAGAGCGGCGGGCGCGGCTTTGCCGCTGGCATCGCCCAGCGCGATGCCGGTACGGTGGCTGTCATAGCGCAAGAAATCGTACATATCGCCGCCGATGGTTCGCGCCGGCAAAAAACGGGCTGCAAATTCGGCGGACTGGTGCGTGGGAAGCGATTGCGGCAGCAGGCGAAGCTGCACCTCGCGCGCCATCTCGAGGTCATGTTCCAGGCGCTGTTCCTGCTGCGCCACGCGCTGGTAGAGCCGCGCGTTTTCAATGGCGATCGCGATCTGGGCAGCCAACGTGACGATGGTGCGCTGGTGGTCTTCGTTGAAGTAATTGGCGCGTGTGTGCTCCAGATCGAGGACGCCGATCACCTTTTTCTTGTAAATCAGCGGAACGGCCAGCTCCGACCGGGTGAGCGGATTGACCATGTGATAGCGAGGATCGCGGCGCACGTCCGGCGCGTACACCGGCGCCTGCGTCTGCACGGCGACGCCGACAAGTCCGCGGCCGAGGGGAACGCGTTCGATGGGGACATAGCGCTCGCCAAAGCGGACAGCGAACTGCGTCTCCAGCGCGTGATCGCGCTCATTGAGCAGCAGAATTGAGAACATCTGATAGTCGATGAGTCGGCGCAGCAGTTGGCCGATACGCTCCAGAAGCTCATCAAGATCGAGAATGGAGCTGAGATCGCGCGAGATCTCGGTGAGCACGGCAAGTGTTTGCGCCTGCCGCGAGACACGCGTGTACAGCCGGGCATTCTCAATGGCCACCGCGACTCGCGACGCCGTCAGTTCGAGCAGACGAAGCTGCTCCTCCTGGAAATAGCCGACTTCCTCACTTTCAATGTCGATCACGCCGATCACGCGGCCTTTGACGATGAGCGGCACAGCCAGCTCGGAGCGCACGGCCTCATTTGCGGCGACATAGTGCTTCGCCGTGCGCACGTCGTTCACCAGTACGGGCTCCTTGCGCGAAGCAGCCTCGCCGATGATGCCTTCGCCAATGCGGAAGCGGCGGCGCTCCGTCTCCGGCGTATGTCCGATTTGGAAACGCATGCGCAGGTCGTTGGTGCGGTCGTTCAGCAGCAGGATGGCGAAGATGCGGAAATCGATGACGGCGCGGACCAGCTCCGCGGTCTGGTGCATGATCGTCTGCAGGTCGAGGGTGGCGTTGAGGGCATTGGCCAGCCGCATAAGAAATGCGAGCTGGATGGGTTCGGTGCGTACGCGTGCGCGCGCCGCACCGCTCTCGCTGGTGGGCCGATAATCTCCTTCGAAGCTGTCCGAAGGCCTGTCGTTGGGCCGGTCCTGCTGGCCGTCATCCTTCACAGATTTGCTCCATCGCCTGCGCCCCGGGATGGGCGGGCAATCGAGTCATCATAGCGCAGCGGGCGAGGACGATATGGCCGCCACAGTCCCTTTCAGTTGTTCAAATGGGTGCGGTTTGCGCGGTAGCCGCAAGCGCAGCGTCCAGCTCCTCAAGAATGCGTACACCCGCGCTTGCGCCGATGCGGCTTGCACCGGCTTCCAGCATGGCACGCGCGTCGCTCAGCGTGCGGATACCGCCGGAGGCCTTGACGCCGCACCTGTCACCGGCAATCCCACGGAGCAACGCGACATCTGCTGCCGTGGCTCCGCCGGTAGAGAATCCCGTGCTTGTCTTCAGATAATCCGCCCCGGCATGGATGGCCATTTCGGCGGCGCGCAGCTTCTCCGGCATGGTCAGGAGGCAGGTTTCGAGGATGACTTTCACGACCGCGCCCGCAGCGCGGCCAACCTCCACAACCGTACGGATGTCTGCTTCGGCCTGCTCGTAAAGGCCGCTCTTCAGCATGCCGATGTTCAGCACCATATCGAGCTCGCGCGCGCCCATTTTTACCATCTCGCGTGCTTCGTCGCGCTTGGTCGTTGACAGATTGGCACCGAGAGGAAATCCGATCACCACGCCAACCGGTATAGCCGTGCCGGCAAGCGCCGAGGTGGCAAGCGGCACCCAGGCGGGATTCACCATGGCGCAGGCAAAGCGGTGTTCTGCCGCTTCACGGCACAAGGCGAGCACCTGATCGCGTTTCGCCTCCGGCTTCAGCAATGTGTGGTCGAGCACGGCAGCGAAGCTGGCCGGGCTGGCCAGTGCGCTTGCAGCGAATGCAGCAGCGTCAAACGTGCCGCGGTTGGCGACGACAACCTCGTCGGAGGTGTTCGGTTCCATGACTCTCATTTTCGCACTCCAATTCGTGGCGCAAATACCACCATCCTGATGGACGCAGAAAACCCTGCTGAGTTGCCCGATCGCAATCAGTCGGCGGCATCTGGCGGGAAGATGCAAATGTCAGGTAAATTTCGGAAGCGCTCTGCGTAATCCATGCCGTAGCCGATGACGAAGTGATTCGGGATGCTGAAGCCAACGTACTCGGCCTGAATGGGCTCGATGCGGCGCTCCGGCTTGTCGAGAAGCGCGGCAACTCGAAGCGAGCGCGGTCGGTGCTGCATGAGCATGCGCTTGAGAAACGAGAGGGTGAGCCCGGTGTCGAGGATGTCCTCGACCAGAATGATATTGCGCCCCTCAATCGGGTGGTCGAGGTCTTTGATGAGCTTGACGGCACCGCTGGAACGCGTGCCTTTGCCATAGCTGGAGACGGCGACGAAGTCGAAGGTGCACTGAATGCTGATGGCGCGGGCCAGATCGGAGAGAAAAATTGCCGCGCCCTTCAGCACGCCAACCAGCAGCACTGATTCTCCGGCGAGATCGCGATCGATCTCCGCGCCGATTTCTGCAACACGGCTTGCGATCGCGTCCCGCCCGATCAACACGGGGGGATAAGCCGGCGAGTACGTGTCTCGAATCGGCGTGGCCATAAGCTATCTTCACCCAGTATCGCCGCGCTGACTATACTTGTGGGGAAACTGCCCTCATGTATCCATATATCCATTTAGGCCCGCTCACCATCGGCACCTTCGGTCTCCTGCTCTGGCTGGCGGCGGTTTGCGCCGGCTACGTGCTCCATTTGAACTTCCGGCGTTTCCATGTTGAAGCGGATGCCATCAGCGTGGTGGCGTTCGTAACCGTTCTGGGTGTGATAGGCGCCAAGCTGTGGCACGTCCTGGAAGACCCGGAGATGCTGATTCACTTCCCGGTGGCTACGCTCTTCGATCGCGCCGGCTTTGCCTGGTACGGCGGGCTGATCGCGGGCATCCTGACACTGATGTGGCAGGGGCGCGCGGCGAAAACGGGTGCTCTCGGCATGCTGGATCTGGCGGCTCCTGCTGCTGCCGCAGGGTACGGAGTAGGCCGTCTCGGCTGTCTGACCTCGGGCGATGGAGACTACGGTATTCCCACCAGTCTGCCATGGGGCATGAGTTTTCCTCACGGGCTGGTGCCTACGGTGCAGCGTGTGCATCCGACGCCGATTTACGAGCTGGTCGCCGCGCTGATCATTGCGGCGATTTTGTGGAAGCGAGGCCGGCGCAATCCCGGCGAGATTACCGGGGAATACCTGGTGCTCTCCGGCCTGGCACGTTTTCTGGTGGAATTTATCCGCATCAACCCGCGGATTTACTTCGGCATGAGCAACGCACAGGTGGCGAGCATCGGCTCGATGGTGATTGGTATTGTGCTGATCGTGTGGGTGCGACGTCACGCTGCGGCACGAGCCGGGCAGCCGGCACCTGCAACCTGACGATTACCTCTTCAAAGCTGCTTGAGATAACGCTTGGCCGCTTCCAGCTC
>DASUWP010000406.1:0-4837 GCA_036378335.1 Acidobacteriaceae bacterium
GTGCAGTACGAATAGCAACACCATGCCGCACCTGCTCCTCTATCGCGGACTGCGGCCCGTCAGCGACATCGCCGGTGATTTCGAGACCGCGAATCATCGGGCCAGGGTGCATTACCAGAGCCCGCGGCGCATTCTCTGCCAGCCGCTCCGCATTCAGTTGGTAGTTCGCGATGTATTCGTCGAGATTGAGCTCAAGCCCGGCGAGCCGTTCCTTCTGGATGCGCAGCATCATCACTACCTGCGCGCTGCGCATTGCCTGCGTGAAGTTTCGCTCGATGGAAATGCCCGGTCCGGTCTCCGCCGCGTGCTCCGGAAGCAACGCCTCTGGTCCGCAAAGAATGACGCGTGCACCCAGTCGCGGGAGCAGTTGCGCATTCGATCGCGCCACGCGACTGTGCAGGATGTCCCCGGTGATCAGCACGGTAATGCCCGCGAGCGTACTCTCATCGATCGGTGCGCTCGCCTGCTTTGGCTGAAGCCGATACAGGATTGTTCGCAAATCCAGGAGCGCCTGCGAAGGGTGGGCGTGCATGCCATCGCCGGCATTCAGCACAGGCAAGCCGGTAACGCGTTCCAGCAAATACGGTGCTCCGGAACTGGGATGCCGGAGGATGATGCATTCCGCACCAAGCGCGCGAAGCGTCAGTCCGGTGTCCTTGAGGCTTTCGCCTTTCTCGATGCTGGAGGAGAGCGCGCTCACAAGCGTGGTGTCGGCCCCCAGCCCTTTTGCGGCGAGTTCGAAGGACGTGCGGGTGCGAGTGCTTGACTCGTAGAAGAGCAGGGCTACCCTCCGCTTGGCGAGCCGGCGGGCGCGCTCCAGCGGGTTCTCCTTCTCCAGGTAAGACGCGGCCCGCATGAGAGCGGCGATATCCGAAAGAGAGAGGTCGCCGGTAGAGAGCAGCGAACGGGCTCGCGAGGGAACCGACAGCTGGCTCGTGCGCATCTCCTGTAAATGCGGCTGCATGATGGTGGTCAACGCAGTTCTTCCGTCAAGACAAATTGCACTACGCCCGGGCTTCGGAGTTCATCCATCGGGAGATTCGCTCTAGTCAACCCGCTCCACCAGCAGCACCTGCTCGTCTCCATCGACCTCCTGGAGTTTTACCTCGACGATCTCACGCGAGGTCGTCTGCACCTTGCGCCCGACGAATGTGGCTTCGATCGGCAACTCGCGGTGTCCCCGATCGATCAGCGTGAGAAGCTGGACGCGACGCGGACGGCCATGATCGAAGAGCGCATCCAGAGCGGCGCGAATCGTACGCCCAGTGTAGAGCACATCGTCGACCAGCACGATGTCGCGCGCATTCACATCGAAGCCGATAGCGCCGGGCTGTACCACCGGGCGTATGTCACGCGTGGAGAGGTCATCGCGGTAAAAGTTGATATCCAGCACGCCGCTGTCAACCGGATGCTTTTCGATGTTCGCGATCATCCGGGTAAGGCGCTGCGCCAGGGGTATGCCACGACGCTTGATGCCGATCAGCCCCAGACCCTCCGCGCCGGCATTCTTCTCCACGATTTCGTGGGCCAGCCGGACGAGGGTGCGATCGATCTCGGAGGCCGACATGATCCGGCCCTTCTCGCGTAATTGTGGTGTCGCTGTAGTCATACGTTGTGGTTTCCTGCCCTGGTTTCTTGCGCGATGATACGAGGTGGCGCATGGCCCGGCAACCGGCAGCGCCGTTATTGTGGAGCGGCGCGGCGTGTCAGGCGCGCCCCCAGCATGCCGCCGAGTCCGGCGAGTAGAACGATTCCGAAGGCGAGGGCCGCTGTGTAGAAGAACGTGTAGGTGACGCGCCCGTCCGGGGAAAGGAAGAAATCGAGCATGACCCGTGCTTGCTGGGCATTCATGCTATTACCTTGCGCCATCCTTTGCGTTGCCTCGGCGGATTGCTGCACCTGCATCGCAAACTGCGCGTCCAGCGCGGAGCCCTGGTGGAGCGAATAGCGCTCAAAGAGCTGCCAACCTGCTAGGCCGAAGGCGGAGACATAGGCCGCCAGCACACCCAGCAGAGTTCCAATGCGAAATCCGGATTTTCCATCCAGCGGAGCTCCCGGCCGGCGCCGCTGGTACATCGAGATCAGGACAATAGGGCCGGCGATGACCAGCGGAAAGAAAAAAGGCGCGATGAGCCCCACCGGGATCGCTATCCAGAGCGCCAGCCGGATGATCTTCTGCCAGTCGATGGAGCGGCGGGTGTGCGCAAAGGCATGGATGGTGCCAAGGGTGGACTCCCCCGTCTCCTGCAGTGGCGCGACGCGCAACTGCGGGGCGGCGCAATGCGGGCAAAAGACCGCCTCCTCATCGAGCAGACCGGAACAACGGTGGCAATGGGCAACCATGCACCCTTGAAGCTACAGGAAGGGACAGCCGGGGGCAATTTGCCGCGGAAGCGCTCTAGTCGGTTTGGCGGTCCTTCTTCCAGGTCTCGGCGGGCAGATCCAGTGCGATCAAGGTGAACTTCGTTGGTCCCGAGGCGGAATTGGGATCGTCCTTATCAAAGGCCACGATGTGCTGGTGGCGCTTCGAGCCGGCGCGGAGGGTAAGGCCATGATCGCCGGTATCCATGTTGACGTGATGGTCCTTGTCGGTCTCCGAACAGGTCAGCCCTTCCGAGGTCCTTACGGGAGAGCCGATGGGCCGGTCGTCACGGCATTCGATCACGTCGCCGTAGCGGCTCAGGGACTTGCGATAGTATGCGAGCACCTTGTCGCGATCGTCGCCGGTGTTGAAGTGCGCGACCTGAACCCGCATCTTCCATTCGCCGAATCCGAGCTGCACATCGGCGTCCTTGTCGCCATCGTGGTCCGGCCGGGCTACGGCGCCGGGGTAAAGCGCGATGCCAAGATCGGTGGCGGGCTTGTCCGCGTTCACGTGAATGTTGCCCAGCGGGGTATCGATCTTGACCTTTTTGTCCTCGCCGTTCTTGCCTTTGTCCACGTTGATAGAGCAGCCGACCACCAGCGGCAGGGCAACGAACAGGAGTGAGGCAACGGCGCGGTGGAGTGTTGCGGGCATGACAAAAACCCTCCGGGAGCAAGATACGCCATCCAGAAAAGCCGCGTTCCCAAATTTCTTCCCGGTGTTGACCAGTCGAAAGCCGCGAAAAAAGTGCTATCTATTGCATGCAGCGCCTATACTGCCGGGGAAACCTGCTGCCGGCCAGGAGCCGGTGCATGAATTCATACGAGTCAATGGCCAAGTCCTCAACAGCGACGAGAACCATGCCCAAGGCAGCGAAGAAGGCGGCCGAGCGGCACGGGCAGTCGCGCAGCAAGAAGCAGGCGCTGCCCGAGATCCCGGACAAGCTTTACTACCGCATCGGCGAGGTGGCGCGGCTATGCGGGGTCGAGACCTATGTACTGCGCTTCTGGGAGACAGAATTTCCGCAGCTCAAGCCGAACAAGAGCGGTGCGGGGCAGCGGCTGTACCGCCGGCGCGAGGTTGATCTGGCGCGTCGGATCCGCCATTTGCTCTATGAAGAGGGCTACACGATCCCGGGGGCACGCCAGGCCTTTCAGGCAGAGGCCCGCAAACCCGCGGAGAGTGGGCAACTTCAACTGGCCGAGGGCGGCATGAAATCCGCTCCAAAGCTGGGCAAGCTGCGGACGGAACTGAAGGAGATCCTGGGCATGCTCTCGACCGCTCCAGCCAGCAAGCGGACATCTGCACAGGCGGTGACGCGGCGCGAG
Organism: Acidobacteriaceae bacterium; assembly: GCA_036378335.1. Classification (GTDB taxonomy): domain Bacteria; phylum Acidobacteriota; class Terriglobia; order Terriglobales; family Acidobacteriaceae; genus KBS-83. The sequence goes on from DASUWP010000406.1 coordinate 3,694, forward strand.
CCGAAGGGTTCTCGCGGGCCGGAGCTCTTCGACTAACTCGTTCTGCACGTCCTCCTGCCCCCCTCGCGCCCCGGGAGGTGGCCTTGTAAGTTTCCGAAATGCACAACTTAAGCTTCTTCCGTTGGCTAAATTCGTCATTCGAAGCGAGTCATCGCTAATTTTTGCCCAATCAAAAGACTTAGGAGACTGAAAAAGCCACGGCTCTGGCCGTGGCTTTTACGGATATTTCTGTCCTATTTCCACGATAGCAAATCCAGGGAGGTGGCATGCCGCGAAATCAAAACCGATTCCTGAAATAGTAGGTGGTGCTGGTAGCTTCCACCGGTAGACAGTGGCTCTATTGCACGGAGTACGAAACGGAAGCCCGATGGATGACGTTGTAACTGCTATCGAGGTCCATGACCGTTACATTATGAGATCCAGGCGCGAGCGTGAAGTAGTCGTTGACGTCGGCCCCGGCGAACCAGCCTAGCTTGACTCCGTTGTCCCAAACCTGCATCTGCTTTATAGGTACGGATTCATTCGCGTGCGCCACGACGTGAACCGTTGACATGCTGATTGTTTCATTCGGAGTGGGCGAGATAATCTGCAACCCATTGACAAGTGCCTGCACGGTATAACTCACAGCGGTTTGATGAATGACCCTATAAGCGGAATCCAGGTCGAGGACGGTCGTTCTGTGGTTTCCAGCCGCCAAATTAAAGGTGGCGTTAATCTGAGTGCCATACACGCCAAGCTTCACAGCGTTATCCCAGACTTGTGTCTGGCTTACTGTCTGGTCTTCCGATGCGGTAGCAATCAGATGCACTGCACCGACGACAGTAGCTCCGTTTCCCGGAGTTGAGATGACGACGCTATTTGACGGAGTCTCAGACGAGGGTCCAGTGGTAAAGAAGTCGGCCATGGGCGCAGCATTCTGCGCGGCGCCGGGACAGGTTGACAAACCCATTGCCACACAAACAGTCTTCAATACGTTTTCGTTGTGATAGGTAATGGTTGACTGATAGCCGGCTTTCACTCGGGGACCAATCACGAGAGTAGCGGTACGTCCTCCGCATCCTTGCGCAACGGTGGCGGAACAACGGTTGTCTGTGTTGAGAGTGGCTTCATCCCAAACAACAAATAGAATGCCATCGCCCCCCGG
>DASUWP010000407.1:0-3447 GCA_036378335.1 Acidobacteriaceae bacterium
AAAGGCATGATGACGGAGTTTGTTTACTTCCCTCATCAGAAAGCGCGCGTTCTCGACATCGCATACGGCATCATCGAACATAGCGGTGAACACTACGGCCAGCTCGTTGTGTATTACCGCCTCGCAGGTCTTGTGCCGCCGGAGTCGCGGCCCAAGAAGTAAAGCTCAGCAGGCGGTCCGGCAGGATCAAGCAAATTGCATCGCGATTTGCGAGATAGAGACATACTTTTCACGGCAGGAGTGTTCCAATTGACCCCTGAGTGATGAAAGAGCTCGTTCGCAAATTCCTTCCGCTCGCGATCGTTCTGCTGCTTGCGCTGTCGGTTGCGGCAGGAGCGCAACCTATCTCGTTTGCTGGCATTTGGATACGACAACCTGCATCCGGCGCTCCGAGTGCGCGCCATTACGCACTGGTGGCCAGCGATGCCTCCGGCCGTGTGGTGCTTTTCGGCGGCAGCAACGAGAGTGGTGCGCTGAACGATACCTGGATCTGGGATGGAACGAACTGGGCGCAGCAGTTTCCCGCGAACAGTCCGCCTGCCAGAGCGAACGCTGCGATGGCAAGCGATGCTTCGGGCCACGTCGTCCTGTTTGGCGGTTTTACGCCGGATGGCGATTTGCACGATACATGGACATGGGACGGAACGAACTGGAAACAGCAATTCCCGGCCAACAGCCCTTCTGCCCGGTCTGGCGCTGCGATGGCGGCCGATGGCTCCGGCCATGTGCTGCTGTTCGGGGGGACCATTGAAAACAGCCGGATGGTCAACGACACCTGGACGTGGGATGGAACGAACTGGATGCAGCAGTCTCCCGCTCACAGCCCCAGCGGCAGGGAGGCGCCGTCGATGGCCAGCGACCGTTCCAGACACATCGTGCTGTTCGGCGGGATGAATGAAAACAGCCGGATGCTCAACGAGACCTGGACATGGGATGGGGCGAACTGGACGCACGAGTCACCGGCCAATAGCCCTGGAGCAAGGGAGTCGGCGGCGATGGCGAGCGATGCCTCCGGGAATATTGTGCTGTTTGGTGGATATCCCGGATTCGGCGCCAACGATCTGGATGACACGTGGAGCTGGGATGGGACGAACTGGAAGCAGCAGCACACGCCAAATGGTCCTTCGCCGCGCACGGAACCAGCGTTGATCTATTGTGCCCCTGGGCAAGCTCCGGGCCAGGTGATGCTGTTTGGCGGGACGAGCCAGGGCGCGCTGAATGACACATGGATTTATGAAGATACCTCAGCAAACTTTGGCGATGTGAAGCTCGGCTCCCACACGACTCTGATCCTGTCCTTCAACATCCAGGTTCCAGTGGCGGTGTCCGGCGCGAAGATGCTGACGCAGAGTCAACCGCCGAATGCCGACTTCACGTTGAATGGCGCATCCACGTGTACCGGAAAGCTCAATGCGGACAGCTCGTGCACGGTGAAGGTTACGTTTGCGCCGCGCTCGCCGGGATTGCGCACCGGCGCGGTACAGATCATGGACAATACGGGAAAGGTGCTGACTTCGACGGCCATTTTTGGCCAAGGCTCTGGACAGCCAGCCTCCTCACGGCCAACGCGGCGCAGACCTCGATAAAAATCCCGGCAAGACCGCGTCCATTACTACTGCCACTATTTCCGCTTCCAGCGCACTCCATCTTTGTTGTCTTCGAGCAGGATGCCTTTTGCGGCTAGGTCGTTGCGGATGGCGTCAGCGCGGGCGAAGTTGCGGGCCCTTTTGGCGTTTGTGCGTTCGGCAATGAGGCGCTCGATCTCGGCGTCGCTTAGCTCCAGCGAGGCTTGCAGTCCGGCGGTGGCTTCGTTGAGCTTGCCTTCGTGCTCTGCCCAAGCCAGCGCACCGCGGGCGATGTCGGTATCTCGGTCATCGAGAACATTGAAGACCTGATCGAAGAGCGTGAGCGCGTGAAGGATGGGCGCGACATTTCCCTGGAATAACTGGCCGTGATCCGCGGCGGTGTTGGCGTGGCGGACCAGATCAAACGTTGCGGCGCGAGCTTCGGCGGTGTTGAGATCGTTGGCGAGCGCGGCGGTGAAGGCATGCGCGGCTTCGTGGGATTGTGCGAGCAGCTCTGGATTTTCACCTTTGACCCAGGGGCCGTGCTGGATGCGCTGGCGGAAGGTGCGCAGACGTTCGACGGCAGAGGTGGACTCGGCGAGTCCGTCGAAGGTGAAGTTGAGCTGATGGCGATAGGGAACTGACAGCAGCAGAAAGCGAATCGCGGAAGCCTTGTAGCCGCGCAGCAGGAGATCACGGAGAGTAAAGAAGTTTCCTTCCGACTTCGACATCTTGCGGCCTTCGACGAGCAGGAAGCGCACGTGCATCCAGTGGCGTGCGAAGGTTTTGCCGGTGGCGGATTCTGACTGCGCGATTTCGTTCTCGTGGTGCGGAAACATCAGGTCTTCGCCGCCGGCGTGCAGGTCCAGCGTTTCGCCCAGAAACTTCATCGCCATGGTGGAGCACTCGATGTGCCAGCCGGGGCGGCCGTGGCCGAGCACTGTGTCCCATGCGTGCTCGCCGGGTTTCCCGGCCTTCCACATGGCGAAGTCCGAGGCAGAGCCCTTCTCGTATTCGTCGACATCGACGCGGGCGCCCGCGGTGTTGCCGCTGAGATCTTTTTTAGAGAGCTTGCCGTAATCCGGGTCGCCCGAGATGCGGAAGTACCAGGAGCCATCCTCGGTGCGATAGGCGAGGCCGCGCTGCTCGAGTTGCTGGATCAGCATGACCATCTCGGGGATGTTCTCAGTGGCGTGCGGCATGAGGACGGGATCGAGGCAGCCGAGCGAGCGCAGGTCTTCGAGAAAGGCCTTCTCATAGCGAGGCGTGTATTCGGCGATGGAGACGCCCTGCGCTGCTGCGTTGCGGATGATCTTGTCGTCCACGTCGGTAATGTTCATCACGTGCTTGACGGGAACGCCCAGCTGTTCGAGAAACCGGCGCAGCAGATCGACATGCACGAAGGTGCGGAAGTTGCCGATGTGGCCGTAGTCGTAGACGGTGGGGCCGCAGGCATAGAGCGTGAGGGCTTTGCCGTCGGCGGGGGTGAGTGGTTCGATTTGTGTGCTGAGGGTATTGAAGAGCTGAAGTGTCATGCGTTCTGGGTGGGGTGGATTTCGCGCGTCCTTTGATTCTACGGGAGTGCGGGTTCCGGACCGAGGGCGAGGCTGGCTCGGGCCGATATTGATGGAGGCGCGAAGTCGCGGGCGAGCAGTTTAGGCCAGGCGGCGGTGGCGATCATGGCGGCGTTATCGGTGGAGAGCGCAAGCGCAGGAAAGGCGATGGGCAGGCCGCGACTTGCCGACTCTGCGGTGAAGCGCGTGCGGAGTTCGAGGTTTGCGGCCACCCCGCCGGAGACGAGCAAGGCGTGCGCGCCATACTGTTCGGCTGCGGCGAAAGTTTTGCGGCGGAGATCGTCGACAACGGCACGCTGGAAGGAGGC
>DASUWP010000408.1:0-19524 GCA_036378335.1 Acidobacteriaceae bacterium
ACGGCATTGCTCTTTTCGTCTGAATGCAGTGGTCGGCGCCTTCAAGTTCATGAATGCAGAGGGCGTTGTCGGTCTCGATATCCTGAGCCGATTCAGGTCCGTGACCTTCGATTTCAAGAACTCAGTCATGGTCCTGGAGGACCGCTGAAGCGCTCACCACTGCAGGACAGCCATCAGGTTGCTGCTGAGGCCTACATCATCCCGGCGTTCGTTCCGTTGCTGGCGGGTTTGCTGGAGGCGAACTCCTGCACGGTCTCGCGCATGTATTTGTGCGGGTTCACCGGAGTGTCGTGGATGCGCACCTCGTAGTGCAGGTGCGGGCCGGTGGATCGGCCTTCGCTGCCGACGTAGCCGATGATCTCGCCGCGATGGACATCCTGCCCGGCGGTAACGGCGAATCCGGAGAGATGGCCATAGAGAGTGTGGAGGCCGTGGCCGTGGTCGAGCATGACCTCCTGACCGTAGCCGCTGGCGGGACCTGCCATCAGGACGGTGCCGTCTGCAGGAGCACGGACCGGCTGACCGAGATTGGCTGAGATATCGATGCCTTTGTGGAAGGCGCCTTCACCGTTGAATGGGTCCTGACGCTCGCCGAAGGAGCTGGTGATGGGGCCCGCGACCGGCCAGAGAGTGGGCGAATCGGCGGCACTGCCCCAGTCGGCGCTATCCGCAGTACCGAAGGCTGGCTCAAGGGCGCGGCGCATATGGCCGGAGAGGGCGGAGCTGCGCAGGGCGGTGAGCTGGTCAAGGGTGTGGAGGTAGTCGTTCGAGTCTCCCGCGGCGTCCAGGACCGGCGCAACGACTGGATCGGTGCTGGCTTTGCTAACGTGGCTCTGGCGCAGGCCGTATAACGCGGTGACCTCATTGGCGAGCGAGCCAAGGGAGGCGACCTGCACGTCCTTTTCCTTCGCGACTTGCTGCATGTGCAGGTAATCGTGGCGGAGGGCTTCCTTCTCGGAGCGGACCTGATTGTAATGGGCGGTCTTCAGCAGCATGCGGCCATAGGAGCCGGCCATACCAGTGATTGTGAACAGGCCGATGACAGCGGCAGCGACGAAGACGTATGCATAGTGCAGCGGAACCGGAATTTTGCGAAGGCGACCGTCGTCTTCACGCGCGACAAAGATGATGTAGTAGGTTTTGCGCACAGGCATCTCCTTTCGCGAGCAATGGGTTCGTTCCTGGTTTGCGAATGATACGGTTCGCGAATAATACGCTGACGCGAATGGAATTTGCCGGAACGCATTCTCACCCTACCAAAAGGGGAAAGATGAGGGCAACCTGACCGAAGTTGTATAGGCGAACAATGGGCGATGTTCCGGAATTACGACAGAACTATTACTCATTCAGTTATCTTCCGCAGTGACTGCATATGAATGAAAGCATGTGTACGGAGTTCCACAGGAAGAGGTTTGCCCGGGCAGAGAACAATAATTATTATTGTCTGGTAGGTTATGTCTGAGAATGAGCCTGTCTATTGGCAACTATCTATGGCACCTGTCTGGGCCATCTGCCAAGAGCACCTGATGACACCCCACAAAGGAAAGAAAAGTTATGACGACTGAAGCAAAATGCCCGTTTCCGGGGAACGCCGCCAAGCCTGCTATCGAGAATCGCAGCTGGTGGCCGAACACGCTGCGCGTCGACCTGCTGAACCAGCACTCATCTAAGTCCGATCCGCTGGAGCCGACGTTCAACTACCGTGAGGAATTCAAGAAGCTCGACTACGAGGCGCTGAAGAACGACCTGCGCAAGCTGATGACCGACTCGCAGGACTGGTGGCCGGCGGACTTCGGCAACTACGGCCCGCAATTCATTCGCATGTCCTGGCACTCCGCAGGCACCTACCGCCTGAGCGACGGGCGCGGCGGCGGCGGGCGCGGACAGCAGCGCTTCGCTCCGCTCAACAGTTGGCCGGACAACGTGAATATCGACAAATCACGCCGCCTGCTCTGGCCGATCAAGCAGAAGTATGGGCAGAAGATTTCCTGGGCCGATCTGCTGATCCTGACCGGCAACGTGGCGCTGGAGTCCATGGGCTTTCGTACCTTCGGCTTTGCTGCCGGCCGCGAAGACACCTGGGAGCCCGACCTGGATGTGAACTGGGGCACCGAAACCGCGTGGCTGGCCCACCGGCCTCTGGAAAAATTCGAACAGCATCTTGGCGCCACAGAGATGGGACTGATTTACGTCAATCCAGAGGGCCCAGACAAGAACGGCGATCCCATCTCCGCCGCCAAATTCATCCGTGAAACATTCGCCCGCATGGCGATGAACGATGAGGAAACCGTCGCGCTGATCGGCGGCGGCCATACCTTCGGCAAGACCCACGGCGCCGCGCCCGAGTCGCACAAGGGATCGGAACCGGAGGCCGCCGACATGGAAGCGCAGGGCCTGGGCTGGATCAGCAATTACGCCACCGGCAGCGGCAAGGACACCATCGGCAGCGGCCTGGAAGTGACCTGGACGCAGACGCCGGCGCAGTGGAGCAATCACTTCTTCGAAAACCTGTTCAAGTACGAATGGGTGCAGACCAAGAGCCCGGCAGGCGCCATCCAGTGGGAAGCCAAAGACGGCGAGGCGATCATTCCCGACGCGCACGATCGGTCGAAGAAGCACAAGCCGACCATGCTGACCACCGACCTCTCGCTGCGCTTCGATCCGCTCTACGAGAAGATATCGCGCCGTTTTATGGAGCACCCGCAAGCCTTCGCCGATGCTTTCGCCCGCGCCTGGTTCAAGCTGACCCATCGCGATATGGGCCCCCGCTCGCGCTATCTGGGACCGGAGGTGCCGAAGGAAGAACTGATCTGGCAAGATCCGGTGCCCGCGGTCGACCATCCGTTGATTGAGGATGCAGACGTTGCGGCGCTCAAAGCCAAGGTACTGGCCTCTGGTTTGAACGTGTCTGAACTTGTCGGCACGGCGTGGGCCTCGGCTTCAACCTTCCGTGGTGGCGACAAGCGCGGCGGCGCCAACGGTGCGCGCATCCGCCTCACTCCGGCGAAGGACTGGGAAGTCAACCAGCCTGCGCAACTGGCCAAGGTGCTCAAAGTTCTGGAAGGCATCCAGTCCGAGTTCAACAAGAGTGCGAGCGGCGGCAAGAAAGTCTCACTGGCCGACCTGATCGTGCTGGCCGGCAACGCCGGTGTGGAGCAGGCGGCGAAGGCCGCCGGCCACAACGTGACGGTTCCGTTCACGCCCGGCCGCACGGACGCCTTGCAGGAGCAGACCGAAGTTGACGCATACAACGTTCTCGAACCGCTGGCCGACGGCTTCCGCAACTACCGGAAAGCCGGCGTCACCGTGCCCGCCGAGGTTGGCCTGATCGACAAGGCGCAACTGCTGACGCTCACTGCGCCTGAGATGACGGTGCTGATCGGCGGGCTGCGCGCGATCAATATCAACGCTGACGGGTGCGCCCACGGCATCTTCACGAGCCGGCCGGGTGTGCTGACCAACGACTTCTTCGTGAACCTGCTGAGCATGGACACGCAATGGAAGCCGGTCACCGATGCCAGGGAAGTGTTCGAGGGACATGACCGCAAGACCGGTGCGCTCAAGTGGACTGGCACGCGCGTCGACCTCGTCTTCGGCTCCAGCTCGGTGCTGCGCGCTCTTGCTGAGGTCTATGCCAGCGCGGATGCGAAGGAGAAGTTCGTCAACGACTTCGTGGCCGCGTGGACGAAGGTGACCGAGCTCGACCGTTTCGATCTGCACGCCTAAAAGAAGACGGAACTCAAAATGCGAGGGGCAGGTGACGGCGATGCTGTTGCCTGCCCTTCTTGTTGGTGCAGGTAAGCTGTTCGGGTGGGCGAGCGGGAGAGAGATATCCTGAGTGGAATACGCGCGCGTGCTACGCGCGTAGCAAGCGGACTGCGCGTCGGCATTGGGGATGATGCCGCGGTGCTCGCAGTGCGCCCGGGCGAAGAGCTGGTGGTCACGACCGATTTCTCGCTTGAGGATGTGCACTTCCGCCGTGGGTGGCACCCGCCGGAGGCGGTGGGACACAAATGCCTAGCGCGCGGGTTGAGCGATATTGCAGCAATGGGAGCGCGGCCACTGGCGGCATTTGTATCGCTTGCCGTGCCGCCGGAACTCATGCGTGACAGCGAGCGCGGAGCCGGAGTAGGCGCATGGTTTGACCGCTTCTATCATGGGCTGCTCCTGCTGGCGGAACGATGGGAGGTTCCACTGGCTGGTGGAGACCTCGCGCAGTCGCCGGGTGGCAACCATGCGCGGGCCGTCGCGGACATCGTGGTGGTTGGCGCAGTCGAGCGCGGGCGCGCGTTGCTGCGCTCTGGTGCAATGGCCGGTGACGCTCTTTACGTAACTGGCACGCTGGGTGGCGCGGCGGCGGAGTTGCGGGCTCTGAAGCGATCGCCCGCACGATATCGCAGCGTGATTCTGGACACGCCGGGGCATCCGCACTTTTTTCCCCAGCCGAGGGTCAATGTTGGCCGTGCGCTGGTGAGACGGCGGCTGGCGACGGCGGCCATCGATATCAGCGATGGGTTGTCAGTGGACTTGCAGCATCTTTGCGAAGAATCGGGGCTGCGCGCGGAGATCGATGCGACGCTGCTGCCTCTCGGCTCAGGGGCTACGCTGCAACACGCGCTGCATGGCGGGGACGACTATGAGCTGCTGTTTACGGCGGGAGCAGACACGCGCGTGGCTCGGAGCATTGCGGGGGTGCCGGTGCGGCGGATTGGTCGGATGCTGCGGCGTCAGGGTGGGCGGCCGCAGATGATGCTGCTAGAGGAGGGACAGCGGAGCGAGCTCAAGCCTGAGGGTTGGCAGCACTTCTAAACTCAATGCTGCGCGCCCTTGTGCGCACATCATCAAGCGTCTGGTGGCGGAGGATCTCTCCGTTGCGAAAGACTGGTTCGAGCAGGTCGTCTTCCATCTCGCAGTCGCCGGGGCAGTGGACAGTTTCCAAGCCGCGTGCGGTTTTGACGAGCGCCAGCTTGCCGCGTTTGGAGTCCTTGCCGGGATCGGTGACCGGCTCCTTGAAGACGTCGCGCAGCTCGCCATTGACAGTGGCGGAGGAGCACTTGAAGGCGAACTTCTGCGTGTCGCGATTGACCTTCTGCAGCAGCGCGCCACCCATGCCGAAAATCAGGTTGGCCGCGGACCAGCGCTCCGCGAGCAGATTGTCGAGGATGCGCTCGACCGATTCGAGCCCGATGCCGTCGCCCCAGAGCAGGCGTATTTTGGGACTCAACGATAGGTAACCGGCTGGGTTGCGTGTGCTGCCGAAGCGCTCGGCGAGCATCGGCAGCAGCTGCAGCAGGACCTCGACCGGATCACCGGAGTCGGGCCGAAGGACGAGCAGACCATCACGCGCCAGCACCTGCTGGTGCAGGACGCCGCCGAACATCTCCTTTGCGGCGCGGTAGACATCGAAGCTGTCCACCACGATGGAGAGAATGCCTTCCGGATATTGCTCGAGCACATTGCGATAAGCGTCCACTTCGTGATCGCGGCCCCAGGCGGTCATGGTGCTGTGTTCGGTGGCGACCACGGAAGTGGAGGGCATCCAGTCGGCCGGCGCGTGGGGGCCGGCGTAGTGCTCGCGCAGCAACATGTTGGCGATGAGCGTGTCGGAGGTGCGGAAGTGAACGAGGTGTGCCGCGCCGCCCAAACCGGCGGACTCCTCCGAGCTGACGCCGCGATAGCCGAAGTCGTGGAGCATCACGTTGGCCAGGCCGGAATCTTCGCCGCTGCGCCGCATCGCGTCTTCGATGACGTGCAATATGGCGCCGGAGAGTGTCGCGACGGTGGTGGGATACCAGACTTTCAGTAGCAGGGTTTCGAGGAAGTTGGTGAGCCAGTAGCAGGCCGGGTCGGTATTGCGGATTGTCATCAGCACATTGTGGGTAGGGACGGGCGTGCCTTCCGCGACGGCGCGGATTTCGACCGGCAGGCGGCCGCCGTGCTGCTCGACGATGTGCATCCAGCCGTCGCGATTGAAGATGCCGGTTCGACCGAAATGTGCCGCGGCTAGGCGATCCGCGGTGTCCACGCCTTCTGCTGTTACCACGTTGCCCGCGAGATAGCTGCGAAGGTAGGGCTGCAGGCCAAAGAAGACGGTCTGGGGGAAACGGCCGCCGCGCGATTCCAGATAGCTGTAGACCTCGGTGGTGCCGGGCGGGTATTGGCGCCAGTGGGTGAGCTTGTAGCTGTCGCTGCGCAGCGGAAACGGGATGGGCGGAATGGTGGACATAAGCGGAGTCCAGTGTATTGCGGGCGAGTCCCTCGAGGAGGGTGTCACATCCAACAGCCATGAGTGACGCAGTGATCGTGGCCGGCGGCAAACGCGTGCGGCTGAATGTGCTGGACCAATCGCCGGTGCCGGAGGGTTTGACGCCTGGGCAGGCGATTGCGAATTCCATTGACCTGGCGAAGCATGTGGAACGGCTGGGCTATCACCGCTACTGGATGTCGGAGCATCATGCGATGGACCTGCTGGCCTGTACCGCGCCGGAGGTGCTGCTGGCGCGCATTGGTGCGGAAACCTCGCGAATACGGATCGGCTCGGGCGGCATCATGCTGCCGCATTACAGCGCATACAAGGTGGCGGAGGTCTTTCGCACGCTGTACGCGCTCTATCCCGGACGGATCGATTTGGGGATTGGTCGCGCCCCGGGCGGCGGTCCGCTGGAGGCACATGCGTTGCGGCGCGAGCGGCGGCAGCGGCCGGCAGACGATTTTGCTGACCAGATTGGAGAGCTGCTGTCATTTCTGAATTGCGATTTTCCAGCAGAGCACCCATTTTCGCAGTTGACGGTGTCGCCCGAGATGCCGGGTGGCCCGGAGGTGTGGCTGCTGGGCTCGAGCCTGTGGAGCGCCGAGACGGCGGCGCAGTTCGGGTTGCCGTATGCATTCGCGCACTTCTTCAGCCCGGTGCACACGCGGACGGCCATGGAGCATTACGCGGAGTCGTTCCGCGCCAGCAAGCCTGCGGCCGCGCCGCGCAAGAGCGTGGCGGTAGGTGTGCTGTGCGCGGGAACGGAAGAAGAAGCGGAGCTGCTGATGGCGAGTCCGCGCCTGTTGATGCGGCGCATTCGCAGCGGGGATCGGCGGCCGGTGCCACGGCCTGAGGACGCCTTGCGCGAATTGCAGAGGCAAGGGCCGGTGCTAATGGAAGAGGGTGAATGGCCGCGTTATTTCTACGGAACGCCCGAACGTGTGCAGGCGCAGCTTGCGGCATTTGCGGGAGCGCTCGATCTCGACGAAGTGATTGCGGTCACCATCGTGCACGATCACGCGGCGCGGTTGCGCTCGTATGAGCTGCTGGCCCATGCGGGCGATGCTGCTCAGAGCCGCGAAGTTCCTCGGCTTGCAACAGCCCATTGATCTTGCCGGGTTACACTCCGCGTGATGGCGAAGTCTCGCCACTGAACTTCGCGGCCGCAACTCCAAAGGGAAACGGGACATTTCATGAAGGCAGTACATCTCGCAGCCGTGCTGCTGCTGGCCACAGCCGCCGCAGCACAGAGCCACGCAAGTTCTTCCGATGCGCAGGTGCGCATCAATCAGATTCAGATCATTGGTTCGCACAACAGCTATCATGCGGGGCTGCTGCTGGGTGTGCGCGCGTTTCTCGCGAAGGAGAAGCCGGAGAGTCTACGCGGGCTGGATTATGCGCACCAGCCGCTGGACAAGCAGTTCGATGGCGGGGTGCGGCAGATTGAGTTGGACATCTTTGCCGACAGCAAAGGTGGGCGCTACACGCATCCGGCGGGACCGGCAGCGGAGGCTGCTGCTGGCGTCACGGTCGACCCGGTCGACAACAGATTCTCCGGCGCGAGCTTGGACGTGATGATGAAGCCGGGATTCAAGGTGATGCATGTGCAGGACCTGGACCAGCACAGCAATTGCCAGCCGTTCACAGCATGTTTAACGATCGTGCGCAACTGGTCGAGGGCGCACCCGCGGCACCTGCCGATTTTTGTGCTGGTGGAAACCAAGCAGGGCAGGCCGCTGAACATTCCCAACGCAACAACTCCGGAGCCGTTCACGGCAGCAACGTTCGACGCATTGGATCGTGAGATCCGCTCGGTGTTCTCAGCAGACGAGATGATCACGCCGGATGATATGCGCGGCAGCCACGCGACTCCGAATGAGGCGGCGCGTGCGAACGCATGGCCGACGCTCGAGAAGGCGCGAGGCAACGTGATCTTTCTGATGGACCAGCGTTCGGCGGGGCCGTTGTACCTGGAGGGGCACGCGAATCTGCGGGGGCGCGTGCTGTTTACGAATGCTGCGCCGGGGCAGCCGGATGCCGCATTTACCGAAGAAAACGACGGGACAGAGCAGGAGATTGCCGCTCTGGTGCGGGAGGGCTACCTGGTGCGCACGCGCACGGATGCTGATACGAAAGAGGGCCGCTCCGGCTCGACGGAGCGGCGCGATCATGCGATGGCGAGTGGCGCGCAGATTCTGAGCACGGACTATCCAAAGGCTGAGCCGGCACAGTGGACCGGCTATTTCGTCAGCTTTGCGGGTGACATGATGGCGCGGTGCAATCCCGTGGCAGGCAATGCTGCGTGCCGGAACAGCGATCTTCGGGACAGCGATTTCATAGACGGCCGCTGAGCAGGTTGCCGACGTTGGTGATCAGCCGTGTGCTGGCGATTCCATAGGCGCCGAGCGCGAGTGTGTAGCCGAGCATCGCGGGATAGAGCGGGGTCGTCGTCCAGTCAGTGAGCGCCCGCCGCTCGTCTGATTCGGACGCGGTGCTGTAGAGATACAGCAGGAAAAGCGAAACGTTGATGCAGATGGCGGAGATCCAGCGCATCACATCGTGGCCGAGAGGGAGCAGCAGCAGCGGCGTGCACAGCAGCAGAAGAAGGCTCCAGCGGGATCGATCTGTGTAGCCGCGGGCGGCAAGTGCGTCCTGTATCAGCGACACCAGCATGGCGAAATAAGGTAGGGAGACGAGGCAGCTCAGGAGCACGCCTGCGATCAGCTGTTTCGTATAGAGCGCGGCGACAAAATGCAACTGCTGCTGCAACGTATTTGAAAGCACCAGAAAGACCGTGCCTTCGAGCGGCATGTCGGTGCGCTGCTGCGCGGCAGCCATGTACTCGGGATGCGGGACGCTCCACTTGCCGAAGTGGAGGATTGCAAAGAAGGCTAGCGCGACGAGGACGAGTTGCGCGATGACAAGGCCTCGCCGGAGGCGATGACGCTGCCAGAGGTCGACCATAATGGCGAGGAGAAGCGGATAGAAAAGCAGTAGGAATGCCTCGTGGATGAGCAACGCGACGAAGCTGAGCGCAATGGCACAACCGACTGCAGCGTTTGCCGGCATTACCAGGAATGCGCCAAGGGCAAGCACAGCGCAAATGTAGAGCAGGTTATCGAGGTCGCCCGAGAGGTAGGCAAGGTGTGGCAGCAGCGCCGGTGCGGCGAGCAGGAATGCCGCGAGAGCGCGCTCTTGCAGTGCGCCGAAAAGTGTGCGGCGAAACACTATGTACGTAACCGCGCTGACCGTCGCGAAGATAACGAGCTCGATCGCGAGGATGGTGTGCAGGCCGATGAAGTGTAGAGGCAGAAGTAATTCGCCCAGCAGCGCGCGTTTGAGAAAGCCATGCCGGTAGTTCAGGAAGTAGTGTGTGGGCCCGTAGTTGCGATGGAAGGTGCCGCCGAGCCACAGGATGGATGCGAAAACGGGCAGCGCTGTGAGCAGGCAAGTGGTCCAGCGCTGCAGGCGCGGATTCGTACTGGCGCCGTCGGGAAGCCTGATCATTGCTGCTTCTCCACCTGATTGACGATCTGTTGCACCAGTACGATGCGGATGTTGACGCGGCGCGCCACGTCGGGCAGGAATTCAGTGATGAAGTTGCCGATAGGATCCGTGGCGATGCCGGTGCTGTAGCGCGCTACTGCAGAGCCCCAACTCTTGTCGCGGCCGGGAACGTAGAGATTGCCCAGGCCCTCGTCCAATGCCGTCCCCACGAGGGTCGCGTAATTCGGCATGCCGGTCCCGTAATCGCTCTGTGCCCATCCTACCTGCGTGATGGCGTGCAGGATGCGGCGAGCATAGCCCGTATTGGGTAACCGGTGGTAGTGCGGATCCTGGTGGGCGATGGAAGGTATGAGAAATGTGCCGAAGAACTCGCCTACTGCCGATTCGGTGTAGGCCACGCCGAAATTGCGACGAAAACCAGGAAATCCCGGTCCATAGGCGGAGCTCGGATCGGATGCGACATTGATGGCGGAGAAGAATCCGATGGTGGCGAAGTTGTAAGGATCGATGCTGTTGCGGAAGGCGAGGTAGGCCTTCTGGCGTGGCGTCAGTGGATGAATGCCGGCATCCACGAAGCGCTGAAAGTAATTTACGTTCCTGGCGCAGCACATAGATGCCGGCGTGGATGTGCATACGGCCGGCTGGCAGGGAGCAGCAAGCGAAGGAATGCTGGGGTGCTCCCCCGGCGCCGGAGGCAGGCGTAGCGGCAAAGGACTCACGGGCGGAAATCCCGGCGAGGTTTGCCTCTCGTGCTGTGGAGCACCGCCTGTGCCTGACGTGCTCCCGTACGCTTCGCTGGCAAGTTCGTTCGCTTCGCTGTTCGGAGTGGGCGCATCGGGCAGGGCCGCTTCCGCGAGATGCGATTCGTTCGAAATTGGAACATCCAGCGGCGGTGGCGCCGGCGCGAGTTCCGCAAACGGATCGCGCTGAGCGCTGGCGCTCGCACAGGCGAGCGAGGCCAGGCCCACGATGACGGGGACGAAGCGGGTCCATCTTCGTAGCGGCCTGCGAGACGTTTCCCGGATGCTGGTTCTCCTTCGCATAAGGACGAAGATCATCGACATCACGTCGCGTTCACTCTAACGATTGCGCCGGAAGGCCAGCCGGAGCAGGTCAGGCATGAATTCAAGAAGCAGCTTGCTCTCCATATCGCCTGCGACGGCGGTGGCGAAGCCTCGCGTCGCCACCCCAGCGCTGGCACTGCCGTCGGGATAATAAGCCATCGCCAGATAGCTGCCCAGCGCATGACCGAGGATGCCGGAGGCATTCACTCGCTCGCGGCCATCGCCGTTGCTGTCGTGGCGCATGAAGGTCTGACGAACGGCGCCCAAACTGCGGCGCACGATTGGGCCGTGAGTTTCCCGGTAAAAGCGAGGATCCTGGCGGAACGCGGCGGCGAACAAGCCGTCACCGCTGAGGCGGTCCGTCGCCTGGCGCACCATGTTGTAGCCAATGCGCTCGCCAAAGCCGCCGGAATCTGTGCCGACGTGCGGATCTAAATCGAACAATTGTCCCCAGCCCGAAGCAACCAGCGCGGGAACGAGCACGATGGGCAGCACCTGCTCGTGTGCCGCGTAGATCAGTGTGTCGGTAGCGCCCAGCGGCTCCGGATGCTGCCCGGCATTGACAAGGGTGTCCCACTTATCATCGGGCCGGATGGGATAGGCAGGGCCGACGTGCACACCGAATACCACGTTGTCTCGGCCGGGGCCGGTCAATTGCGGGGACTGCGCCGTGCTTACCGATGACCTGCTGGATTGAGGTTGCGGTGAATCCGGCAGTGAGAAATCATCTGCCCGGCAGTGCGGCGCGGTTACGAGGAGCAGCAGGAAACCCAATGGCGCGATGACTCGCGCGGCCGCGCGCAGCATAAGGAAGTCACGACGAATCCACCCGCGCCCAGGTGGCATTCGCGCGAAGAGCTTTCGTAATCCAGCCTCGCGTCTCAGCAAGCAAGTGGGGAGGAGCGAATGTGAAGGTGGCATGCCATCAATGAGATGCAGGTTATCAGTCTTCTCCGCTTTCATCCTCGCGGCGGTAACCTGGCGGAGACCCCGAAGGCCCGCGCGATTGACCGGAACCTGCCCGGACGCGGAGACTGTTGGTGCAGGTTGAGGTGGCTTATGGCGGACACGTCGCAGGGCGGCAGGAGCACGTTCGAGAACTTTGGCGGCAAAGTCGATGCGCAGTTTGGCAGCATCGGACCGCGGATTGAAGACGAAGTGAAGCGCGTGATCGGATATTTGAACGATCAGGTGGTGCCCCAGGTGCGGCAGAACTCATCGTCTGCACTGCGTGCGGCTGCGGAACAGTTGGCACGGC
This sequence comes from Acidobacteriaceae bacterium, assembly GCA_036378335.1. Taxonomy (GTDB): domain Bacteria; phylum Acidobacteriota; class Terriglobia; order Terriglobales; family Acidobacteriaceae; genus KBS-83. Next base: position 12,080 of record DASUWP010000408.1, read on the forward strand.
TGGCCGATCATCTCGATCAGCGGCGAAGCGCGACTTCACAGCGGGCCGCAGACCGGCAGGCCGGAGAAAAGACGGGTGCGTAGTGACAGCGCGGGCCGGCATGTGCGTGGTCTTCTGCTCTCCTCTGCCGTCTTAGCCTCGCTGGCTTTGACCTCCGGCTGCCGCCATCGGCCGGCGACGGTTTACGCGCCGCCTGCTCCAGTGCTGCTCCCATCACCCGCAGGATCCAACCCGGGGGCACCGGCGATTGCATCCACTGCGCCAATTGCTCCGTCGTCCATCAACCCCGGCGTGACCAGCGCAGCCGATCTGGCCTTCGTTGCGAGCCACTCTCCGGTGTGGACGGAGACGGGAACGGCGAGCTGGTACGGACCGCCCTACAACAAAAGGCGCGGTGCCAACGGACAGATCTACGATCAGGATGCGATGACAGCAGCGCATCGCACGCTGCCGCTGAACTCTCTAATTCGAGTTACGAATGTGCGGACGGGGCAGCAGGCTGTATTGCACGTAACGGATCGCGGTCCCTTTGTGCCCGGTCGCGTGCTCGATTTGTCCATGGCATCGGCGAAGGCGCTGGGCCTATATGTGGCAGGGACCGGGACGGTGAGGATCGATGTCTTCGCGGTGCCCGCGCCGATTGAGAGCGGCGGACGCTGGTGTGTGCAGATCGGCGCGTTCAAAGATGAAGATGAGGCGGAAAAGCTGCGGAGTCATCTAAGCCGGAAATATCAGACCGCCAATGTGATCGAGTTCACCGGACCGACGGGGCATTGGGTGCGCATTCGGCCCTTCCGCGATGATAAGGACCGCGCTGTGGAGATTGAGCGCGAACTGAAACCGCGGGAAGGCGAAGCATACCTGGTGCGGCTCGACTAGGAACTCGCCGGGACTGGCCTGGCCGGGCAAGTGCGCCGGCGGCGCGGGTCGTGGGGTTCGCTTCCTTTGGTCGCTCACGTTGTGAGTGGTCGGTGTCCTGAGAATCAGCACCGCCTCCGCCGCACGCCTCCGGCCATTTTGTAGGCATAACAAAAATGTGGAGGGCGGGGGATATTGTCCTCCATCAGGGGCGAAAGCTGCTGAGTTCGGCTATTCGGCGCGCAAAGCGTCTACCGGGTTGGCTGAAGCTGCGCGTTGTGCCGGGATGGCGCACGCAATCAGCGACAACACGATCATGGTGGCAATGGAGCTAGTGAGAATCAGGGGATCGGTGGCGCTCACGTTGAACAGCATCGACCCGAGCAGCTTGGACACGGCGAGCGCGCCGATGAGTCCCGCGCCGCAGCCGATCGCTGCCAGTTTCGCGCCGGAGGTGAGGACGAGGCGCACGATTTCTCCGCGCTTAGAGCCGAGCGCCATGCGAATCGCCATCTCCTGCGCGCGCATCGAGACGGAGAAGGCGATGACGGCGTAGACGCCGATGGTGGCGAGCAGGAGCGCGCCGATGGCGAAGGCGGAGATGATGGAGGTGTTGAAACGGCGAGGCGCCTCGGTTGCCGAGAGGGCGTCATTCATCGTCTGCACCTGCTGCAAGGCGAGTAGTGGATCGAGTGACGCGACGGTGGACTGGACGGCACGGATCATCTGCTCTGGAGGAAGCGCGGAGCGCATGACGATATAGCCGCCATCTCCGGTAACCATTCCGGGAGGCGCGAAGGATGCGAGCATGGATTTGTATTGCGCGGCCGGAACGTAGATCTGTTCCTGGTCCGGAGTGTCGGGAGAGCCGAGCTTGGTGTCAGCGACGATGCCGACGATCGTGGCCCAGGGTGTTTTCGCTTCGTGCGTTCCGAGGCGTAGCCGTTTGCCAACTGCATTTCCCGTCGGCCAGTAATGGTGCGCCAGGCTTTGATTGACGACGACGACGAGCGGCGCGTCGGCTCTGTCACCTGTGGCCAGATAACGCCCGGAAATGAGCGGGATGTGCATGGCACGGAAGTAGTCGCCGACGATCAGTCCCCAGGGGGCGACCCGCAGTTTTGCGGATTGGTCGGCTGCTGTTTCATCGACCACATAACCGCTTCCGCCGTAATTACCGCCGGTGGGAAGCATATTGGTGAGGCCGGCGGCAGTGGTGCCGGGCAGCGCTGACAGGCGCTCCAATAGCGACCTATCGAAGGTATCGACGACGCTCTGCGTGCCGTAGAGCTGCGACGGCAGATTGTATCCCGCCACGAGTGCGTGATCGGCGCGGAAGCCGGGATCGACATCACGCATCTTCTGGAAGCTGCGCAGCAGCGCGCCCGCAGCCGTGAGCAGAACCAGCGCGACGGCAATCTCGGTGACGACGAGCGCGGAGCGGAGGCGTCCGTGGCTGGAACCGCTGCTCCCCGTCCTGCCGCCTTCTTTCAGGTTTTCGTTCACGCGGGTACGGAGTGCAGCGAAGGCTGGAGCCATACCGCAGAGCGCGCCGGTGAGCAGAGCGAGCAAAACAGCGCAGAGGACGACACCGGAGTCGAGATGAATGCCGTCTATGCGCGGCATGGATTCCGGCAGCAGAGGGATGGCAACCCGGAGTGCGGCTGACGCGAGCAGCAGGCCGAGAAGTCCGCCGGCGCCGCTGAGCAGAAGCCCTTCCAGCAGGGAGCTGCTGACCAGCGCGCGTGGCGATGCGCCGAGCGCCAGCCGGAGAGCCAGCTCACGACGGCGGCGAATGGCGCGGACCAGCAAAAGGCCAGCCACATTGAGGCAGGCAATGAGGAGAACGACGAGCACGGCGAGAGTCAGGGTGCGGACGAGTGGTCGACCCGCGGCCACCGCGGAATCCTTGAGCGAATCGACTTCAGCGTGAATGCTGATGGACTTGAGCGCCGGCGGAAAGTTGCGTATAACCTCCTGCGCCACGCGATTCGCGTCCTGCCGCGCCTGAGCGATGGTGACGCCGGGCTTGAGGCGGCCCACCATTTGGTAACTCCAGCTGCCGTTCGCCATGCCGCCGGAGACCTCTTCCGCGGTGAAGCTCATCGGCACCCACAGTTCGGACCGATTGAGCCGCCCTGGGACGAGCGGGAATTCGAAGTTCCGCGGCATGACGCCGATGACCTGATAAGGCTTGCGGTCGAGCAGAATTTTGCTACCGAGAATATTGGGGTCGCCATGAAAACGGTTCTGCCATGTGCCATAGCTGAGCACCGCGACTTGCTGGTGTCCGGTATCTTCCTGCTCGGTGAAGACTCGGCCCAGTACCGGAGCGACGCCAAGCGTGGGGAAGATCGAAGCAGTCATGCGTGCACCGTTGACCATCGCCGGCTCTCCGCGACCAGAGAGTTCATAGCCATTCCCGGTGTAAGCGCCGAGCGAGGCAAAGCTGGTGGTGTCACGGGTGTATTGCGTCACTTCGCCGCTCGTTACCGCCAGCAGTCCGGACATCCCGGCGCCCTCCAGCGTGTCATCGAGCGTGACCAGTCGGCTGGGATCGTGGAAGGGCAGCGGCCGCAGCAGCACGCCTTCGACCAGCGAGAAGATGGCCGTGGTAGCGCCAATGCCAAGCGCAAGCGTGAGAATTACCGTAAGCGCGAAGCCGGGAGTGCGGCGCAATTGGCGCAGCGCCAGACGCAGATTCAGCAGCAGACCGTGCATGGAGTGCTCCTTGATGTACCGTCAGCCTAAGAGGAGCAACTGATCTGCCAAAGAATGAGGTGCATGTGGCTGAAGCTATTGGTTATCGAATCTTCAGAGTGTCCAGATGAAACAAACGGTGTCCGAATACGGACGCACTTTGATGAGGTACCTGGACAACGCGTATTCCGCGCAGCATTCGCATGAATCGTCCGGTCCTTGCGCGCTTCGAGCGGAAACCTCGACCCAGCCTTTCCGTCAACAGAAGCTGATCTTCAAAAGTGCACGCCAGACCACAGGAATTTGAGAAAGCGGTATAACGTGGCATGCGGTTTCGGATGCTGCTGCTCTTGCTTGCGATCTCCGGGTGCTGGTTTTCGGCTGTGTGCTTCACGCGGATAGTCTCGGCTTCGCAGCATGCGTCAGCGGCGGAGCTTCAGGAAAAAAGCCAGCCACCGGCATATGTGCTGCCGCCGGAGAAGTTGAAGCGGGCCGAAGCCCTAAATCGCAATGAAAACTGGCTGTGGGCGATCGCAACGATCTGGTCTGTGGTGTATCCGCTGCTGTTTCTGCGGTTGCACTGGGCTGCGGGGCTGAGCCGTTTTGCCGGCGGCTTTGCGTCGCGCGCGTGGGTGCAGGGCCTGATTTTTCTGCCATTGTTGATTATCGCGATCCGCCTGCTGAGCCTGCCACTGTCGCTTGCCGGGCACCACCTTGGACTGGCCTATGGGCTCTCGATTGAACGCTGGCCCGCCTGGTTCTGGGATTGGACCAAGGGACTGCTGGTGAGCATCGTCATTTCGACGTTTGTGGGCTCGCTGCTCTTTGCCATCGTGCGCCATTCGCAGCGGCGCTGGTGGCTGTGGTTCTGGCTGCTGTCGTTGCCGCTGATGGTGGCCGGTGTCTTCGCCGAGCCTCTGATCATCGATCCGCTGTTCAATCATTTTGAGCCGCTCTCGCACTCGCATCCGGAGCTGGTGACGCAATTGGAACAGGTGGTCGAGCGCAGCGGCGAGAAGATTGCTCCGGACCACATGTTTCTGATGAAGGCGAGCGAGAAGACGACGGAGATGAATGCCTACGTCACCGGCTTCGGCAGCTCAAAGCGGGTGGTGGTGTGGGATACATCGCTCACCAAGTCGTCACCGGACGAGGTGCTGTTTATCTTCGGGCACGAACTTGGCCACTACGTGCTGGGTGATGTCGTTCACGGCCTGATGATGGCTGCCGTGGGTACGCTGCTTGCGTTGTGGCTGGCGTTTCATCTGGTGCGCAAGCTTGTGTGTCTTTATTGGGCGCGCTGGCAGGTGCCGGCAGTCGAGAACTGGAGCGCCGTCATGGTGCTCATCCTGGTCTTTCACGTCTTCACGATCGCCAGTGAGCCGATCGGCAGCAGCATCAGCCGCTATATCGAGCATCGTGCCGATGTGTATGGGCAGGAGGTCGTGCACGGCATCGTCGCCAATCCGCAGGCGACCGCGGTGCATAGCTTTCAGACCTTGGGTGAAGAATCACTGGACATTCCAGATCCCAATCCCTGGATGGTTTTCTGGACGTACAGTCATCCGTCGATCAGCGCGCGGGCGGAGTTTGCACGCGACTACGATCCGTGGAAGCCGGGAGCGCATCCGAGATTCTTCTCGAAGTAGGATCGCGAAATAAGACTGAGATAAGCTGGTCGGCATGGATTGTCTGTTCTGCAGGATTGCCGCGGGTGAGATCCCGACGCAGAAGCTGTATGAAGACGATGATGCCGTGGTCTTCGCGGACATTCGTCCGCAGGCACCGGTGCATGTGTTGCTGATTCCGCGCAAACACATTGCTTCGCTCGCACATCTGTCGCCGGGAGACGAGCGGCTGCTGGGGCATTTGCATGCGGTGGCGAAAAAGATCGCGGAAGAGAAGGGCCTCGCGAAGGGCTTTCGCACGGTGATGAACACGGGCGAGGATGGCGGTCAGACAGTGGATCATCTGCACCTTCACCTGCTGGGTGGCCGGGCAATGCATTGGCCGCCGGGCTAACCTGAGAAGAACATGAGCACGAAGTGAAAAGGCCCGCTGAATAGCGGGCCGTTCCGTTACTGGCTATGAGACGACTTACGCCTGGATTGCCTGAAACTCGTCTTCGGCTTCTTCGATGATGCCGTAGCGGCGCAGCAGGCTGGGCAGGTTCTGCGAGAAGGTCGAGCGCGGCATGACCGTGTCGCAGCCCGCCTCGATGGCCTTGCTCTTCAACTCGCCCTGGATGTGCGCGAGGAATCCGATGACCGAGGTGCCGCGCTTGAGCTTGGCCTTGATCTTGGGGATTAGGGTCAGCGGCTTCGCGTTGGCGTTGTTCAGGTCGAAGAGAATGAGCGCCGGCCGGTCTTCTTCAGCGGTCTCAGTCAGCTTGGTGACGACATCTTTCTCGGGCTTGAGGAAGGCGACCTTGATGCCCAGCTTCTTTGAGACTTCCTGGATCTTGGCCAGGATGAAGAGATCCTCGATGAAGCAGTAGATCCGGGTCGGCGCATCTTCGCGCATGGGCACCGCTTGGACATAATCGGTTTCGGAATAGAAGCCGCTGTGTGGCATGCCGCGGAAATCGCCGTTCTGCGAGTGAGTCTGGGGATCGGCGACGTTGCCGTTAGCGCCGCCACGATAGCTGTGGTCCATGGGGCCGACAAAGACCTGCTGGCGGCGGCCCTTGTTCTTGCGGCGTCCGCCGGCGTTTCCGTTTCCATTCCCGTTGCCGGGCGAAGGACGAAAGCCGTTGCTGCCGTAGCTGCCCTGATTGCCTGGACTCTTCTGGAAGAAGCGCTTTCCGGACTTCTGTTTTTGATGTCCCTGATGGTGGGAAGCGGGCGCGGGAGAAGGGCCGTTCGCCGAACCGCCGGCAGCAGCGCCATTCTGCTGAGCAGCGCCGTTCTGCTGGCCTTTGGCCTGGCTGCCTTTATTGCGCCGGCGGCGGCGCCGGCGATGCCCTTGGCCTTGTCCTTGTGGAGCCTGCCCTTGTGCGTGCTGTCCTTGCTGGTTCTGGGTTTGCGGCGAGCCGTTTGAGGGCTGCGCCTGCACGGATCCCTGCGGCTCAGGAGCCGGGGACGGATTTAGTTCTGTTGTCATTCGTGCACTTCCTGGTGCATTTCTGCAGTAGCGATCTTTCTTTTATGTGCCAGCGTTCGGTTGCTAAGACTGAGTAGCAGGAACGCCGGCATTCGTCTTGGGGGCCGGAATGGAGTTCCAGAAATAAGGACGCGCTGCACCCGGGTAACGGGAGTGCTGGCGTGGCAACGTGCTTTCTAAGGGCTCGAGCGTATTGTCTGCTCTCAACAGCGTTTTCTTGCTGGCGTTAACCGCTCGTACAGGCTTCCCAGGGCGCCAATGCAGCCCGAAGCACAGAGTCGCGGATCATACGTAATGACTATACGAAGTAGGGCGAACCCTCAGTCTGGTACCGGACAAATCCGCTAAATCCAGGATCTTACTGCTCCGGTCCACGTGAGGGCATCAGCCGCTCGATAGGCAAGTACAAGCATACTTGTTGGCCTGCTTCATTGCAAGTGCAAAAGTCGCACGAGGCATGGCACGAAGGGAGAACCTGCAGCGGGCGGATGGCACACAGGGGAGAACACAAGGCAGAATGAAGAGCAGTGAGACGAACAACGCCGCCCGGTCGAATGGGCGGCGTGTCGCAATGGCCAATCACTGGCCTCCCGGAATGACCGCGATGGTTTGCGGTGAAGGTAAAGTCCGGTAGCGGTAGGGCCCAGTAGGCACCTGACTCTGCTCGTCCGGAAGTAATGCGCCGGGCCCTCTCAATCGGGGACCGCGTGCGTCGCTGGCTGCCATTTGTTAAAGCAGTTCTTGTGCCAATCAACAAGTTGTGCATTTTCTATAGCTTACGATGA
>DASUWP010000409.1:0-2647 GCA_036378335.1 Acidobacteriaceae bacterium
GGCGCGGTTGAGAATGTCGACCCGCCGAGGCGGTAACCCAATTTGCAGGACCCCACTGTAAGTTGCGAAATCCGCTGCCTCGACCTCAAAGGACTCAAGAGGGGCCCCCCGTGCCAATATGAACTGAGACACCTGCCTGGGGCAATTTAAAGTGCAGGCAGGACTCATGAACAACGATCGGATACATTCCTTGCTCAACGCTGATGTGATGACTGTTTCGGGGGCTCCCTCGCAAGGAGCCCGTAGGGCGACTGAAGAGGGAGCCCCCGCGGCGGCGCGCGCGGCGGACCCCGAGGTGGTGGCCACGGCTAAGCGACGACGATTCTCCGGGAGCGAGAAGCGGCGCATCCTCGCCGAGGCGGACGCATGCACCAAGCCGGGTGAACTCGGTGCGCTACTGCGTCGGGAGGGCGTCTACTCCTCGATGCTCGCGACGTGGCGCAAACAACGTGACCGTGCCAACGAGACAGCGCTGGAGCCACGCCGCCGCGGCCGCAAGCCCGATCCAACACGGGCGGATCGCGAGCGCCTCGAGAAGCTCGAGCGTGAGAACGCGCGACTGCAGCGCGAGCTCACGCAGGCGCGATTGATCATCGATGTCCAAAAAAAAGTTTCCGCCTTGCTCGGGATCCCGATGAAGACGGAACCGACGGACGAAGAGTGATCGAGGCGTTTGAAACCCTGCGCTCGGGTCTGGCCGTCTCGGTGGCGTGCCAGGCCCTGAGTGTGCCGCGCGCGGCGATCTATCGGGCGCGCGACCGCCAGCGAGGCCTCGCAGTGCCAGCAGCTGCTTGCCGGCCGCGACCGCCGTTGGCGCTGAGCGTGGCCGAGCGCGAGCGATTGCTGGCCGTGCTCAACAGCGAGCGCTTTGCCGATATGGCCCCCGCTACCGTGTACGCCACGCTCCTGGATGAGGGTCAGTATCTGGCCTCGGTTCGCACCATGTATCGAGTGTTGGTCGATGCTGGACAAAACACTGAGCGACGCAGCCAGCGGGTGCATCCGGTGTACGAGAAACCGGAGTTGCTCGCCACGCGTGCCAACGAAGTGTGGTCGTGGGACATAACGAAACTCAAGGGTCCTGTGCGATGGAGTGTGTACCACTTGTACGTGATCCTCGATATCTTCAGCCGCTATGTCGTGGGCTGGATGGTGGCCTTGCGCGAGGCGGCAGAGCTCGCCGAGCAGCTCATCGCCGACACGATCGCCAAACAGCAGATCCCTCCCAGCACGCTCACGCTCCACGCAGACCGCGGCACCAGCATGCGCTCCAAGCCGGTGGCGGCCTTGCTGATTGACCTGGAGGTTGCTCGTACGCACAGCCGCCCGCATGTCTCGGACGACAATCCGTACTCGGAGTCACAGTTCAAGACCCTAAAGTATCGACCGGAGTTTCCGGAGCGCTTCGGCTCACTCGAAGATGCCCGGGCTCACTGTCAGCGTTTCTTTCACTGGTACAACCATGAGCACCGCCATAGTGGCATCGCACTGATGACACCGCACGCGGTCCATTATGGCATCGCGGACACCCTGCAGGCGCAACGTGCCCAAACCCTTCAACGCGCCTTCGCCGCGCAACCGCTGCGCTTCAAAGGCCGCACACCGCGCCCGCCGGAGCTGCCCCGTGCCGCCTGGATCAACCCCCCCGAAAAAGGAGACCACAACAGCCGATATCACCAACACATGCTCACTAATTTCGTGCAACCAGGTGTCTCAAAGTGATTGACACGCTCCGAAGACGCCGAATCGGCGGGAATACAAACGCTTCGTATCGAAGCCCCGGAGAGTCGCTCCCTGCCGGCGCTCCTCGCTCCACAACTCCGGCTATTGCTGCTGAAACTCAGTAGGAACGAGCAGGCAAAGAAATTTGCTCAACGTGCACTGCGAGCGCTTGCGGGCTTCGCTAAGAGCCTGAAGGTCAAGTATCAAGATATCGAAGTCGGAATGGATCTCGATCCGGAGGCCGGTCTCGCCGATAACGGCGACCTTGAGCAGGATCTGCAAGCGCTTCTGGAGGCGGTCGGGACGGCCTCTCAGAAAGCGGGCACCGCATTGGTCATGTTCATAGACGAAATGCAGTACGTGGAAGAAGACGAGCTTGCAGCATTGATCATGGCCCTGCATCGGTGCGTCCAGCGCAAATTGCCGATCGCGCTCGTGGGCGCTGGACTGCCCCAATTGCGCGGTCGGATGGGAAATGCGAAGTCGTACGCTGAAAGGCTCTTCGAATTTCCGGAAATTGGTCCTCTGCCAGCAGTTGATGCGCGAATCGCGATTACCAAGCCGGCAAGCGATCTGAGAGTTGCAATTGAGACTCGAGCTGTCGAGCAGATTGTTGAGGAAACGAAGGGCTATCCGTATTTCCTACAAGAGTGGGGCAAACACACTTGGGATGCGGCCTCGGCTTCGCCCATCAAGCTCGCGGACGTACGAGCCGCATCGAAGACTGCCGTCGCCGCGCTGGACGAGAGCTTCTTTCGTGTCCGCTTCGACCGACTCACACCGGCAGAAAAGAGATACCTGCGCGCAATGGCCGAACTCGGCCCTGGGCCGCATCGCTCAGGCGATATTGCCGCGTGCTTGAAGCGCGACGTCACATCCCTGGGGCCCACGCGAAATCAGCTTATCTCCAAAGGAATGATCTGGA
>DASUWP010000410.1:0-7255 GCA_036378335.1 Acidobacteriaceae bacterium
GGAATGGATCCGGCACCGCCACCGGATGCGACGTCAGCACCAGCGGCGGCAAATTCTCCCGCACAAATAATCCACGCACCGTCCCCAGCCACGTCCGCCATACCGGCTCATCCACCACCGGATTGAATAAATGCGGCTCGAATGCGGCAGGGCGGGCCACGGCCGGAGTGTGCATGCGTGCTTCTACAGCGGGAGCCAGCGAGGCCGGCGCTGCCTCACGCCGCAGCGCATGACGAAGCTGGTCCTCCAGCTCTTCCACTTCATTCGGATTGGGTATGAGTCGCGACATACGATAGGTTCAACCTCTCAATTGCGCAGGCGCTGGGCCTTCGCCCGTAGCACCTTCAGGGCCCGCTGCAGATGACTCTTTACCGTGCTCACCGGCATTTCCAGCAAGGCGGCAATCTCCTCCGGGCCCATGCCTTCCTGATAGCGCAGCGCAATGATGGTGCGCGGCACGATCGGCAGTTTCGCCACCATCTGCTGCAATCGCTCGGTCAGCCACGGATCACCGCCATGCGACACCGCCATCGGCTCGGCAACACCAGGCTCCGCAAAGCTGGCTGCCGCGTAATCCTGCGGACGCCGCAGCCTGCGGCGTGCCTGGTCGATCGAGCGATGCACCGTCACCCGCCGCAGCCAATGAACCGCATGTTCTTCAGATGCAAGCGACGGCAGTTGCTCATACAACTCGAAGAAAACATCCTGCGCAACCTCCTCGGCCAGCGACGGGTCCCGTACGATGCGCTGCGCGATGCTGAACACCATCGACTGGTGCTCGCGCATGAGCTCGCGAAAGCTTTCGAGCGATCTCTGCAGGTGGCCACCTGAAACCCGACGACCGTGCCGGAGTTGAATAACGACCTTCACTCTGCTATACGCATCGGCGACAAAAGAGTATGCAACCTTTCTCGCACACCAGCGAATATCACTTGAGATGCTCCGCCAGGAATTTCGCCATCGCCTGATTCGCTTCGGTCGATTCCGGCAGCTCAGGGTTGTACCAGAACGCATGCGGCAGCCCATCGAAAACCATCAGGCGGGCATCATCGCCAGCCCGCAGAAATGCGCGTTGCAGGTCCGTCGTCCCGCTCAGCAGCAAATCGCGCCCGCTGGTCACAAAAAGCGTCGGCGGCATACCCTTGAGGTCTGCATAGATGGGCGAAAGCACCGGGTCTTTCATATCCGTGTTTCCCACATAAGCAGGCAGCTCCCGCTCGCCATTCGGGGTGGCCAGATATCCGCTCAAGCCGCGCAGCGCATAGAGATGAACGGAGTCGCCCCGCCGCGCAAAGTCCCCCATGCCGCTGAAAATGCCCAGCCCGGCCGGTTCCGGCAGCGACAACTGCTTCAGCCGGACCGCCACCTCACCGGTCAGAATCGCCCCGGCCGACGTGCCATAAATGGCGATCTGCTCCGGTTTGTGCGTCTTCAGCAGCTCACGATAGACCGCCACGGCATCGTCCACCGCCGCCGGAAACGGATGTTCCGGCGCGAGCCGGTACAACGCCGCCACTACCGGAACCTGTGCGTAATACGCAATCGGAATTGTCTCCGTATAGCTGCCCGAATCCGAATCGAAGCCGCCGCCATGCAGGTCGAGCAGCACCTTTTCCGCATTGGCTGCCGGCACTGTCATGGGCGTGACGCGCCGCACCGGCACGCCTGCCATGGTGTCGTTGGCAATCGTCACTGGGCACAGCTTCTGCCACTGTTTCTCCGCCCTGGCCGTATACGCGTCGGTCGTCGCGCGCCGCTCGGCCAGCGTTATGTCGGCTTTGGCGTCGGTCTCTGGATGCCGCAGCGTCGCCTGCGCTTCAGGGCTCAGCGACTGCGGCACCGGAACAATCCGGCCCACGTGGGCCGTCCCGTCGGGCTCGATGTAACTTGAATTGTGGGTGACCGCCGTTGCCGCTGTGGTTGCCGCAGGTGCCGCTGCATTCTGTCCCAACGCCGTCCACGCAAACACTGCACTGAGTGCCCACGCAATCAGCGCGGGTCGTGTTTGCCACCAAGGCATCTTCATCCCGTCCGTCCTCCGGAGTTGGCTGTCCCGGACAATGTACTCCTGTGGGACGCAACGGATAGGAACTTAACCCAGATAGTGATCCAGATACGGATCAGGTTAAGGCCGGGGATGGGTCAATTGTCCGCAGCCGCTCGGCAAATCGCTTCCGCAATTCAAGTCGCGCCCGGTGCCGGCGCGACTTTACGGTCGCCACCGGCCGGTTCATCTGGATGGCAATTTCCTCGAGCGAGTGCCCGTCGAAGAACTGCATCTGCAGCACGGACCTGAGAGATTCCGGCAAGGACCGCAGCGCTGCATGCACCACCCGGTTCCGCTCGATCAGCAGCAGGCGCTGCTCCTGCGAAAGCGGCCGTGGTGTCCACCTGCTGCCCGACTCCAGCGTTGCCGCAAGCGACGTGCTCTCCATTTCCTCCAGCCGCATGCGCGTCCTCTTCCGCTGCAACTGGAAGACCTCGTTCATCAGCACCCGAGTGATCCATGTCGCAAAGCGCGACTCGCCGCGGAAGCTTGCAAGTCCTTGCCATGCCTTCAGCATTGCCTGCTGCACCGCATCTTCGGCGTCCTGCGCTGTCAGCCGGTACTGCAGCGCCAGCATCAGCAGGCGCTTGTGATGGCGCGTGAACAATTCGGGAAACGCGTTCTCATCCCCGGCGCGCGCCGCATTTACCAGTTGCTCGTCAGTAAGAAGCATCGAAATTCCCTCAGTGCATCGCCACTCCGCCGCGTGACTTCCGCATGATGAAGGGAAGCGGAACCATGCAGAGCGCGGCAACGGCGAAGAAGCGAATGATATCGATGTAGGACAGCATGGCCGCCTGCTGCTGCAGTTGCTGATAGAGCCGCAACATCGCGGCGCTATTGGCTCCCGTCGCGGACAGCCCACCTGTCACCAGGTGATGACTCATCTGCGTCGTCGCCTGTAGATACGGCGCGGCTCCTCCGGTGAGATGTGCGCCCAGGTAGGATTGATGACGCTGCGCCTGTCGCGCCAGCAGCGTTGATACGAGTGCGGTTCCCACCGATCCGCCCATGTTGCGCGCAAGATTGGTTAGGCCGGAGACATCATTGTTGTTCTCCATCGGCACACCTACGTATGAAAGTGTCTGGATGGGAATGAACATGAAGCCAAGTCCGGTGGCCTGAAAAAAGCGCAGCCATGCCGCGTATCCCAGGCTCATCGAAAGATGAATCGTCGTCATGTGAAAGAGCGCCACCGACGTGATGCCGAAGCCGAAGGCCAACAGATATCGCGCATCCACTTTCGCGATCAGGATGCCCACGATCGGCATACAGATGAGTGTTGCGATGCCGCCCAGCGATAACGTCTTGCCCGCATTCGTCGCCGTGTATCCCATCAATGTCTGCAGCATCTGCGGGATCAGGATGGTTGTCCCATAGAGCGCGATGCCCAGGATGAACATCATGAGGAACGACAGCGCGAAGGTGCGGCTGCGGAAGAGCCGCAGCTCGATCACCGGCTTGTGGCCCTTGCGGATCTGCCATAGTTCCCAGACGATGAGCGCCGCGATGCTGGCAATGCAGATGACGGTGAAGGTGGTGATGAAATGCGATGCGAACCAGTCATCTTCCTGCCCTTTGTCGAGCACCACTTCCAGGCAGCCAAAGCCCAGCGCTGTAAAGAGGAAGCCGGTGTAGTCGATTTTGATCAGGCCGGCGCGCGCCTTCTTCACAGCCTCGATCAGGTGTGGCGGATCCTCCACCACGCGGTTGGTCAGGTACATCGAGACCAGTGCCACCGGCACGTTGATGAAGAAAATCCATCGCCACTGGTAGTTATCCGTGATCCAGCCGCCCACCAGCGGACCGATGGCCGGAGCCGTCACCACTGCGAGGCCGTAGAGCGCGAAAGCCTGCCCACGCTTCTTCGGCTCAAAGGTATCCGCCAGGATGGCTTGCTCCGATGTCGCGAGACCGCCGCCGCCCAGCCCCTGCAGGACGCGGAAGAACAGCAGTATCCCCAGCGACGGCGCGAGACCACACAAGAGCGAACTTGCGCCGAACATTGCCACGCAAGTCATGTAGAAGCGCTTGCGTCCGATCAGCGTCGCCAGATAGCCGCTGATGGGCAGGATGACCGCGTTGGCCACCAGGTAGGAACTGATCACCCATGTGGCCTCGCTCTGGCTTGCCGCCAGCGACCCGGCGATGTGCGGAAGCGACACGTTGGCGATCGATGTATCCAGCACCTCCATGAAGGTTGCCAGTGTCACCGTCAAGGCAATGACCCAGGGATTATGGTGCGGCTTCCATGTGGACTGTTGGGCCGGGTTGGTCGCTGTCGCTGCCATATCGGGAAATAGTACCATACGGTACATTTACGCAAAGAGCTATGCAGCTGCAGTTCGTCACATTCGCTATCCTTACGTCATGAAAGCGAGAACGCCGGGCAAGGCAACCCGCAAGCCTGCCGCACGAAAGCGGAAATCTGCCCGCGGCCGGCCACCCGCGCACGAAGTCGCCACTCGCGCCGAAAGGCTTCTCGATGTAGCGACCGAAATCTTTCTGGAACAGGGTTTCAAAGGCGCCAGCATGAGCGAGATCGCCCGGCGGGCCGGCGCGTCCAAGCAAACGCTCTACGCGCGCTATCCCAGCAAGGCGGCGCTCTTCGCAGCGCTGGTCGAGCGCAAGGCGTCGCATCTGTTTGAAGCCATCGGCCCGCTCGGCGAGGGCCGTAGCCTGCGCGACACGCTCATACACTGCGGGTCGGAGTTGCTGGAACTGATCGTCACCGACGACGCGCGCGGCGTCCACCGGGTCGTCATCGCGGAGTGCATGGAGTTCCCCGAGTTGGGTGAGATCTTCTGGGAGCGCGGCCCGGGCAGAACACGCGCCATGCTGGCCAGTTATCTCCGCGCACAGCAGAAACTCGGCAATATCGAATGCGGTGACCCGGAGCAGGCGGTCGAAGTTCTGCTCGGCCTCATCGTCAGCGCAACAAGCCTTCGCGCTTGGCTCGGGTTGGAAGCCAAATCCGCCAAGACGCCGGCGCAACGAAAGGCCTGGGTAAGCTTCGCCGTCGACATCTTCCTATCCGCCATGGAAGCAAACGCCCGCCGCTGAAGCGGGCGGATCACTTGGCGAACATGGGATTGGGTGGATTACCCCAGCGACAGATGAAATTTGCAGGCGGGCCTGTAAGCCGAATTTTGTCGAGGACGGCCATTCCTCTAGACGCGGCATTGCTGCCAACGTTCATCAGCGACCTACCCGGAGGTTTCCGCTCCACCGGCGAACCGATGAAGGGCCCACGTGGGCGCGCCGGGCCGGCACGCGACTGCAGGCACTTGGGCCAGCCTGCGGTCTCCCTCCCTATTTGGTCTTGCTCCGTGTGGGGTTTACCCTGCCTCCGCGCTTTACAGCCGGAGCGGTGCGCTCTTACCGCACCTTTTCACCCTTACCCTCGCGCTTGCGCGCGATGGCGGTATCTTCTCTGTGGCACTAGCCGTCTCTGCGCCTTGACGCGCAGATCCCGGACGTTATCCGGCACACTGCCCTGCGGAGTTCGGACTTTCCTCCCCCGGCTGCATAACAGCCGGCAGCGGCCGTCCAGCCCGCCTGCATGGATTATTTTACGCGAAAGGATGTGCTTCGGTACGAAGAGTCATTTATTGCCTGCGGGCTCCAATCGGAAATCGTTCAAGCATGAAATGCGTTCTTGGGATTGCTTCTGCGGACAGGTTTGCAATTGCTGCATACGCTCTTCGAACGCGGCACGGACACACCCGCGCGCCAGGACGGAAGGAATACCACCAACAGCGCCCAATGGGCAGGTGTCAGCGACATAACGAAGCCAATGCAGTTCACTTCTTACCAAATCCGCGTGCTCTGCGGCGGAGAGGGCCGCATTCGCCTCGTGATAGACCTGAGCCAGCTTGATATCTGCTTGTCCAAGTTCCGCATCGGCACAAATCACGATCTCCAGTGAAGTCGAGGGCGCTTCGCAATCGAAGCTGGCCCGCGCGGTTGGACCGGACGGCGGAGATACAGACTTCTCATCTTGGGTAAGCCGCCGCAAACAGTTGCCGGCATCCTCGTCCCCGCAGGAATCGAGCCAGGTGAAACGAAGCTCAAACTCGTTCCGAAGACAATTCAGGGACTCCTGCGAGAGTGGCAGCGATGACAGGCTGCATTTCCCAGGAAGACCGCTAAGCCAGTGCTTTTCATTTTCGGCCAGAATCCGCTTGCCATCCTGGTCTACACTCTTCCGCGCCCGAGAATAGACACGCGACAGGACGATATCGGCGTGACCAAGCCTGATGTCGGAGCAAATAGCTTTTTCCAGCAATGTTTGTGCGTTACCACAATTAAAACTGGCGCGTTGTGCTGACTGATTGGCTACGGCAGGATTGGCGGCGAAGTCCGCTGCGACATCTACCTGACACATGGCAGCGGCGGACATCGAGATGGTGCCCTCTTGTCGCGCGTATTCATATGCGCATAGCTGCATCTCGTCGGCATAGCGGTCCATTGCTGCCTGAGACAATTTGTCCAGAAACATCTTCTCGCATTTTGCGACGACAATCGGCGCGAATTGCGTGTCCGCACTTGAACCCCACTGGCAGTCATGCAGCTTCTTCACTGCCGCGTCACACGATGGCGCCTGCTCCAGGGCCTTAACTAATGAGTCAAATGCCTCGTCGGACCCAAACTTACAGGTGTCTTGCGTGCTGGCACCTGAGCCGTAAAGGGTGATTGGAAAACAGAAGAGTAGGATGAGCGCGCCTACCGTACAAGGCAATAGACGCCAAATGGGATCTCCTGCAGTGGTTTTCCCGTCTATATGCGCAGGATGCGAGGTTTCTTGCCGCAGCTTCTGCATCAGTCCCCGGTTGGAATGATTCCCGCATTCTCCACCATCAGGATCACGGTTCTTTGCGGAGCCCGGGTGCGGTGCACGACGCCTTTGGGCACGACGAACCCCTGCCCGGGAGCGAGTTCGACGATGCGGTCCTCTAGATCGATGAGCAGGTTTCCTTCGACGACATAGAAAAACTCATCGTCATCGTCATGTTTATGCCAGTGGTATTCGCCTTCGATTACGCCTACGCGCACCACCGACTCGTTCACCTTGCACAGGGTCTGGTTGAACCACTTGTATTCGCAGGAGTCGGCTAAAGTTTTTACGTCGATGAGCTCAAGCGGCTGGTGCAGGATGTTGAGGCGTGTTTCGTACGGATAGGCAGCGGCCGGATCAGCCATGCTGTT
>DASUWP010000411.1:0-8272 GCA_036378335.1 Acidobacteriaceae bacterium
CACCGCTGGTGTCACTGATGCCGGGGCATTCTGTCCGAACATCGTCCGCGCGCTGACCGACGCCGCAAGCATCGCTCTTACAAAATCCCGCCGCTGCATATTCCACTCCCCTGTCTAAAAATTCGCGCGACGGAATGCCGCGGCGCGATGCCACAGATAAAGATAGTGAAATCCATCTCATTTGCAACGTCGTGGCCGGGGAGAAAGCGAGCTTCGACAACACGCCATGCGCTTCGTGTAGCCTATCGTCTCTCGCTTGTTGTCGCGATCTGCGGAGGGACGCAGCAGAATGAAAGCCGTCAGCGCCAGCACCGCCGAACACTACAATTGGCCGAGCGCCATCGGCGAGCAGATGTGCGATGGTTGGCACCTCCATCGCTCAGAAACTCTCAGCATCATTGAAGAGCGCATGCCATCGGGCACGGCTGAGAAGCGCCACCTCCATCAGCATGCGACGCAGTTCTTCTACGTGCTTGCGGGCGAACTGGTGATTGAAGGGGACGGCGAAAGCTTCGTGCTGATGCCCGGCACCGGCCTTAGCATGCCCGCGCAAACGCCGCATCAGATATTCAATCGAGGCAGTGGAGATGCGCGATTCATGGTTATCTCGCAGCCGCCGAGCCACGGAGATCGCGTGCCCGCGGAATCTGCATAGAGGCGGCTACAAAGAAATAATCGCGTTCATTTCACCAAAGGGAGGGAATGCCGCACCGCCTTCGCTCCTCAAACTGTACTGACGCTCGTAAAAAAGCCATGACACCGCGGGCCTGATTCTAACCGAGTCCTGATGGTTGCAGAAGGTGGTAGCTCCAGAGCCGGATCGCGCATCTATTGAGTGACATCACTCAAACCGAAGGAGCTCCTCATGTCCCCCCAACGTCAGGTGCGTCTCATCCCTCTTCCCGAAAGCGATCACCCCGCGCCGCGCAACTGCCGCCATGTGGGCAAGACCTCGGCCACGCAGCAGCTCACGATTACGGTGGTGCTCAAACGCGCACAGCCGCTCGACGTCACCAGCCTCAAGGGACGCCAACTCAGCCGCGAGGAGTATCTGAATGCGCATGGCGCTACTGAGCAGGCAATGGATCAGGTGCGCACGCTGGCTGCGCGCCATGGGTTAACGCTGGTGCATGAAGATCGCGCAGCGCGCCGCGTGTGGCTGCGCGGCACTGCGCAGCAGTTGGAGCAGACCTTCGGAATCGACCTTCAGGACTATGAGCACACCGCTCCGCCGCCGGCCGGGCGTTACTTTCATGCCTTCACTGGAAAGTTATCCGTGCCGGAACCCGAATCTGCGGTCATCGAAACCGTCCTCGGCCTGGACACGCGTCCGATCGCGCGACCACATATCCGTTGGCTCAGCCAGATCGTCAATTTAAATCCGAACGCCGCACAGTCCAGCTTCACTCCGCCGCAAGTGGCGAAAGCTTACGATTACCCAACCAGCGTGAACGGCCAAGGTCAATGCATCGCGCTCATCGAACTGGGCGGCGGGTATCAGACATCGGATATTGAAACCTATTTCGGGCAGCTCGGCATCGCACCGCCCATCGTCGTCACTGTGCCGGTCGATGGTGGCACGAACTCGCCCGGCGATCCCAATGGTGCGGATGGCGAAGTCGCGCTCGACATTCAGGTTGCCGGCGCAATTGCTCCCGGCGCGCGCATCGCGGTGTACTTCGCGCCCAATACGAATCAGGGATTCCAGGACGCCATCTCTGCTGCCATTCACGACACCACCAACAAGCCCTCGGTCATTTCCATTTCGTGGGGAGGGCCGGAGTCCTCGTGGGACACGGCGTCGCTCGCCAGCTTCGATAACACCATACAAACAGCGGCCGCGCTTGGTGTCACGATCACTGTTGCCAGTGGCGACTCCGGTTCTACCGACGGTGTCTCCGACGGCGCCAATCACGTCGACTTTCCGTCCTCCAGTCCGCATGTGCTGGCCTGTGGCGGCACCAATCTCACTGTCTCCAATGGCGCGCGCTCTACCGAGACGGTCTGGAACGATCTTGCGCAAGGCGGTGGCGCAACGGGTGGTGGCGTCTCCAGCTATTTCGCATTGCCCGCGTGGCAATCGGGCGCCAATGTGCCCGCGCCCACGGGCGGCCAGGGTGGACGCGGAGTGCCGGATGTTTCAGGCGATGCCGCGCCGGCTACCGGTTATCAGATCCTGGTCGATGGTCAGTCGGCCGTCGTTGGCGGCACCAGCGCGGTCGCTCCACTCTGGGCGGCACTGGTCGCACTCGTCAACCAGCAGACCGGCCGCAATGCCGGCTTTCTCAACCCGACACTCTACACGGGCGGCGAGGCCAATTTTTTCGACATCACCTCAGGCTCGAATGGCAGCTTCAATGCGGCTGCAGGATGGGATCCATGTACCGGACTCGGTTCACCCGACGGACAAAAGATCACAACGCTAGTAACAAATAGCGGGAGCTGACTTCCTACTGATTTTCCGGAGTCCGCTTTTTATGGCGGTGATGGACCCAGCGCCATAGCTTCCCAAGCCCTAGTAGGTGGCGACGATGGCGTCTCCCGGAATGGAGAGATCCGGCGGTTGAATGGCTGGGCATAGGACGAACAAGCGGTGTCCGGATTGCCGCACTGCGTTCGGCGAGCGGCGTGGACGGAATGCCAGGCGTCTCCGTGGATGTAGCGTCCGGCAGCAAACTCGCATTTGCGGGCTGCGGCAGACTGGGTTTCGAGGAGACAGCTGCGATAGGAGGCACATCGCCAGCTCCGGCCTGCTTCGGCGGCTGGTACTCCCAGTTCCATGGCGCCTCGTGTCCGAACCACGAGCCGCGCGGTGCCAATGCCCAAAGGATCAGGCAGACAAACACGCCCGCCAGCATCAGGCCCACGATGCGCTTCACCAGCTTTACCCTGCGGTCCACGCCAGTCTCGTTATGCCGTGTCAGCTTTGATACTTTGTCGCTGAAATTGACCGAGAGCCCGCGCCGCCATCGCGAGTCACCTTCCACTCGACGGAAGCTCACGAAGGCGGGCTCGCCTGCAAGAGGGGGTGCTGCAAATGAAGCCGCGGCACTTGTGTTTTGCTCCTCGGGAGTGGCAGCGGCAATTGTCTCGAGCGGAGCAATCAAGGGTGGCAGAGCGGTCGTCGTTGCCTCCGCAGAAGCCAGGCTGTCCGCTGTAGGCCGGGTCTCTTCCTGCTTCATGTCCGCTGTTTTCGTATCGGACGCAGTCTGGGAGTCCAACTGGCCCAGCGCATCGAACCGGGTTCGCAAGCCCTCGAGATCTTTCATGCCCAACCGCAGCCTGGCATGGCGGAGTCCGAGGCCGATGCTCTTCAACTCTGAGTCAATCTCCGCTGCCAGCTCGCAAAGTGCCTTCAGGACGACAGCCCGGGTCGCCTCCATCCACCGTTCGCGCCCGCGCCGCATCATTACCGAGTGAAAGGTCGCGAATCGGCCGTGCCAGAAGCTCTCCCCGTCGCCTTCCGTAGCGGCAGAGGCTACCAAGGTCAGCCGCGGCGTTTCGATCTCGCAGCTCTCGCGCAGCGTTTGCATCAGCCGTTCGCGCGCGGCCGTCCGTTCCTCGACCGTGAATGCCTCCGCACCCTCGACCACCATCTCCAATCGCGCTCCATGCTCCGGCAGCCGGCGCAATAAATCCTGACTCGCGTCACTCAGCCCGTGATCCGGATGCAGAACAAAGATCCAGGCATCGGCCTGCTCGGCGCATGCCAGCAAACTTTCGGCAGGCTCGCCGCTCTCGACTATCGGCGTGTCGATCACCGCCAGATCGTCCTTGAGGGCGGGGTTCGGCAGCCGGATCGTCTGCATCGCCCTCTCCATCGAATGCCGCTCCAGGAAGGTTTGCAACTGATCCAGCGGCAGCACTGCCGTTAGCCCTTGCCGCATACTGATCGTGCATTCGGGTTCCGTCCCGTACTCCAGCCGGGTACACGCTACGGTCGGGTTTGGCACCTGCGCCAGATGTGGCCCCAGCAGCCGCTCCAGGAATCTTCGCTTCAGATCCTCGTGCTCGCTCAGCAGCATGACGACCGCGCGCGGGCCGGATACCCGATCCTGCGCCGCCTTGAGCGTCTGCTGCAGGCTCGCGCTCTGCTCTTTGAGCGCCAGCCGCTCGGCAAGCACACGCAGATCCGCCACCAGCACGCGTAGCGCTTCTACTGAATCTATTGGCGGCTTCCGGTCGACAAGGTGTGGGGAAGTCATCGTCTGCCGTGCATCGAAAAGAGACCTGAATGGCCCGACTGCGGAGTTCCGGCTTGGATCTGGCGCGATCTAGTGTACCGGCCCAAAGGCGGCAAGTACCCTGAAAGCGTGTTCGTCCGCTTTACTTCGGTAAGACGACGGCCAAAGCGCAGTAGTTTGCTAGGCTTTGGGCGGCCGAAAGACCGGCTTGCCGCGGTCGTTCCAGCTCACATATCCCATCGGATTGTGGTGATCGTGGGTAAACAGTACTAGCCACTCCTCGGGAATGGCTCGCGTATAGAAGCGTTTGCGTTCCTCGATGCAGCGCAGCGGGTCCAGGTCGTAGCCCATCACCCACGTAACGTCGAGATGTGCGCTGGTAGGCAACAGGTCGCTGATGTAGCAGGCGTGTTTTCCCCCGGACTCGATGTGCACCGCCATTAACTGATGAGTATGGCCAGGGAAGAGCTCGACCGAAATGCCGGGAAGGATCTCCTGCATCTCGCCCGCGCCTACATCGAGCAGCGACATTTGCCCGCTTTCCACCAGTGGATCATAGTTCGCGCTGATATAGCTCACCGCATCGCGCTCCAGTTGCAGATGGCCATGCTCCACCTCGCCACGGTGCGCAAAGTAGCGCGCATTGGGAAAGGTGGGCACCACGCGTCCATCGGGCAGCCGTGTCGTGTTCCATCCGCAGTGATCGAAGTGCAGGTGCGAGTTGATCACTACATCCACATCCTCCAGCCGGATGCCCGCCTCATTGAAGCTTTCCGGGAGCGACGCCTTGGAGTCGTAAATAGAGCGCAGCTTTTCCGGAAGCTTGTTGCCGATACCGGTCTCGATCGCCACCGTGTGCTGTCCGGTTCGCACGACTACAGTGTTGGTGCCCAGCAGGATGCGATTCTGGTCGTCGGCAGGCGCGCGCTTCTCCCACAGCGGCTTAGGCACCACACCAAACATCGCGCCGCCGTCGAGGTAGTACGTGCCGTCGGTCAGCACAGTCAACTCGAAGTCGCCAAGCGTGGTGCGCGCTCGCACGCGATTGCGCGTCGCGGCCGTCTCCGCAGGATGTGTCATGACCAAGTCCTATTGTGTCGATTCGCCCAGATACGCCTGAAACTGCGCCAGGATACGTGTATACAGGTGCGTCCGTGTATCCGCGCCGGCAATGGAGTGAGTCTTCCGGGGATAAAGCTGCAGGTCATAGGGCAGTTGCGCGTCGATCAGCTTCTGGATGAACTGAATCGTGTTCTCCATGTGCACGTTGTCATCTCCAGTACCGTGCACCAGCAGCAGGCGACCCTTCAGCTTATCCACGTTCGTCACCACGGAAAAATCGCGGTACTGGTCGGCATTCTGCGCGGGCTCACTCATGTATCGCTCGGTATAGGTGGAGTCGTAATTGCGCCAGTCCGTCACCGGCGCCACCGCGACCCCTGCCTTGAAGCGGTCCGAGTGTGTCATTGCGTACAGGGTGAAGGTGCCGCCCCAGCTCCAGCCCCACCAACCCTGCCGCTTTGCATCCAGTTCCGGAAACTGCGTCAGCACCTGATCCATTGCGCTGAGCTGGTCTTCAAGCTGAATGGGGCCGAAATTATGATAGGCCGCCTGCGCGAAGTCGCGCCCCCTGGCACCCATGCCGCGGTTGTCCACGTGGAGCACCGCGAAGCCGTGCTCCGCCAGCACCTGATCGAAGAGGATGGTGTGCCCTTGCCAGGCGTTCTGGACCGTCTGGGCGTGCGGACCGCCGTAAGGGTTGTTGATCAGCGGCACCGTGCCGTTCGGGCGCTCCCCCGGAGGCAGCATCAGGCTGGCGTAGAGGATGGTTCCGTCGCTTGCCTTTAGGGTCAGCTCCCGTGGCGTCATCATCTTGTACTGCGGGTTCATCGTGGGACGCCAGAAGGTATTGCAGGTGCTGCTGCTCGCGGTGCACATCGATACTGTGGGCGGAGTGTTGAGTTCCGAGAACTCGTCCGCGTAGAGCCGGAAATTGGGCGAGAACTCCGGCTTATGCACACCATGCGCCTCGGTGAGTTGTTTCTTACCCCTACCGTCCAGGTTGACCGACCACAACTGCTGCTCGCGCGGGTCGCCCTCGTTCGAGATGTAATACACCACCCGGCCGGCCGGGTCCACGGTCTTGATCGAGGAAACCTCTCCGTTGCCGTTTGTAAGCTGTCGCACCAGCTTCGCGCCCTCGGACATCGGATCCGCCTCATTGAAGCTGTAGAGGTAAATCTGCGTGTGTCCGTCGCGCCAGCTCGTCCAAAGAATGTTCGGGCCGCTGATGGTCACGTCGTAGCTCTCGTCGAAAAACTTCGGATCGGTTTCCTCCATCGCCAACCGTGCGCGGCCATTGGACGCATCGGCAAAGTAAAGGCGGCGATGCTTGTGATCACGCGTCAGGGTCTCGATCCAGAGCGTGTGTGCATTCAACCAGCCGAAGCGCGGGATATAGTCTTCGCCATTGGTGAGCGGGACCTTCATCCAGTTGACGTGGCCGGAGTTCGCGTTCACCGCGCCCACCCGCACGGCCGGGTTCGGATCGCCAGGCTGCGGATAGCGCTGCATCTCCACCGCGGCGTGGGTCGGGATCCAGTCCGTGATCGGATACTGCGGCACATTCGTTTCGTTCATCTGCAGAAAAGCAATGGTCTTCGAGTCCGGCGACCAGAAGTAATTGCTGCGTACGTCCAGTTCTTCAAGGTAGAGCCAATCCACTTCGCCATTCAGCACGGGCGCGCCATGCGATGACGTGAGCTGCACTGGCTGTGAAGAAGGTAATCGTTGGAGATACAGATTGTGATCGCGAATGTAAGTCAGCGCGTTGCCATCCGGGGCGAACTTCGGGTCATCGCCGCTGGCCGTGCCGGTCTCTGCCACGGCAACGCCAACTCCGTCCTTGAGTGAATAGAGAAAGAGCGATCCGTTGGAATCGAACAGCAGGTGCTTCGAGTCCGGCGCCCATAGATAGCTCGCCGCGGCGTACCGGCTACGGCGGTCCTTATCCTGTTCGCTTGCCGTGATTGAGTGCATGCTGCCGATCTTTTCCTTCGCGACAAGGACGCTTGTCTTGCCCGACTCACCATCCACGGCGATCAGGTCGCCGTCGCCATTCAGGTAGGTCATCCGTAGTCCATCCGGAGACCACTCCATCCCGTGCGGCGCCTCGATGGTGAGGCCTGGATCGGTAAAGATCGCCGAAACCGTCAGCGGTTTTGTCTGCGCACCCAGGACAGCAGCAGACGCGACAAGCAGGCAGACAGCGAAAATGCGCAAACGGGAACAGGACGGCACGAAGGCAACTCCGAGAGGCGAAATGAGTTTTGCGGAGGAAATGACGATCAGTGTACAGGAGGGCAGGTCGCGAGAGAGGAATGCGTGTAGTTTGCAGCGAAAGAGCGCTGCCTCGCAATTGCCGTCGGCGAACTGCTTTAAACGACTGCCTGACGGGGATTGGCCCGGCGCAGTGGGTGCAGCGGAATAGAGTTTGCTGTATCACGCAGGCCGCTCCAGCTCTCAGCCACGATGAGGCTGTTGCCGGGATTATGCGGATCGTAGCGAACTGATGCCGGGAAGCTGAGCCGGATCTTGTGGATGTCAACCACGTGCTGGAGCAGTGTGACATCCTGCGAGCACTCGTAGGTCACCCCGGCCACGTCGTATTGATAGAGGATGAGCTGCATACCCAGCGGCCGGTCGGACTCCTCTGGTGACAGCTCGGAGATGTCCAGCACGGTGGCATCGATGATGCGGCCCTTCTGCACCAGTGCATCGCGGCGGTCGCGCTCCAACTCGTCGTGGCTGGGGCGCTTCCGTGACATCCAGTACAGGGCGGCCCCGGCAGCCATAGCAGCTACGACTGCCACACCACTTATCAACTGGGTCTCTCGCACGCTGATGCCAAACATCGATACTCCGGAGCGGGAGGGTGACAAGCAGCAACGCTCCCTTTTCTGCTGCTAAGGATAGCGCAGCAGAGGCGAGAGGCGAGTTACGAATCAGTGTCTGAACCATGGCGCAAAAGAGGGATAGGACCACGAAGCGTATAGTGAAGAGAGCATGAATGAGCCAGTCGTAACGCC
>DASUWP010000412.1:0-12684 GCA_036378335.1 Acidobacteriaceae bacterium
TGCCGGCAAAAGCTTTGTCGGCCACGCCGTGAACTTCCTGCCGCTGCGCGTCCACCCCGACGCAAAAACCAGCTTCGACGCGCTCTCGAACGATGTACAAAGCGCCGTCTACGATGCGCTGGATCATCAGCAATATACGCTACTTTCTCTAATTCAACAGTTGAAGATTGCGCGCGACCCTTCTCGCCTCCCTCTGGCCGAGGTGCAATTCAATCTGGAGCAGGTTGGCTCGCGTCTGTCATTGGAAGGGCTCACAGCAAAGCTCGACCCCAATCCCAAGACCGCCGCGTCGGCCGATCTGTTCTTCAATTTCGTCGATCGCGGCACAGACCTGCTGCTCGACTGCGACTACAGCACCGCTCTGTTCGATCGCGAAACCATCGCACGCTGGATCGCCGCGCTGGAGCTGCTCGCCACCGATGCTGCTGCAGACCCCACGCGATCTTTGGGCGAGCTGCGCATGCTTACCGATGCCGAGCTCGAACAATTGCTGGTCACGTGGAACCAGACGGCGAGCGAGTATCCGCGCGACAGCTCGATTGCGCAGCTCTTCCGTGAACAGGCTGCACGCACGCCGGATGCCGTGGCCCTTGTCTGGCCGATTGCGCCGGGCGATACACGCTCGCTGACATATCGCGAGCTCGACGCGCGCTCCGATGCCTTCGCCTCCTGGCTCACCGCGGAGGCCGGCGAGCACACCGCCAAACCCGCAGGACCGCGCGTTGCAATCGCGATGGAGCGCACGCCGGAACTGATCATTGCCATTCTGGGCACGCTCATGGCCGGCGGCATGTATGTGCCGATCGATCCCGAATACCCCGCCGCGCGCCTCGGTCTGCTGCTCGAAGATGCGCAGCCGCAGGTGCTCATCACCGAGTGGCGGCTGGCCGCGCGGTTCGCGTCACTGCCGGTTCAAACGGTTGCCTTCGAAGACATTCCGCTTGATACCAAAGCGCCAAGTCCACAAGCACCCATCGCCGCGACCGCACCGGCCTACATGATCTATACCTCCGGATCGACCGGGAAGCCCAAAGGCGTCATCGTCCCGCATCGCGCGGTCGTTCGGCTGGTGTCGAACACCAACTACGCACACTTCGGAGCGGATGAAGTCATCCTGCAACTCGCGCCGATCTCCTTCGATGCTTCGACATTCGAGATATGGGGAGCGCTGCTCAATGGCGGCCGCCTTGTTCTGATGCCGGGCGCGAAGCCTGCGCCGGAGGAGATCGGCGACTCCATCCGCCGGCACGGCATCACCACGATGTGGCTTACTGCGGCACTCTTCCACCTCATGGTCATGGACCATCTGGAAGCACTGAAGCCACTGCGCCAGTTGCTCGCCGGGGGCGATGTGCTCTCGGTTTCGCATGTGCGCACGCTACTCACGGCCCAACCCACTCTCCGGCTGATCAACGGCTATGGGCCAACCGAGAACACCACCTTCACCTGCTGCCACACTATCCGGCTTTCCGATCTCGACCGCGGCACCGTGCCCATCGGCCGGCCCATCGCAAACACCCGGGTTTACCTGCTCGATGAAGCGCATCATCCAGTGCCAATCGGCGTGCCTGGCGAGCTTTGCGCCGCCGGCGACGGTCTCGCCATCGGCTATCTGAATGCGCCCGAGCTCACCGCTTCCAGATTTACCGAATTCAAACTTCAGGCCGGCTCGCAAATCATCGCCGAGCGCATCTACCGCACCGGCGATCTGGCGCGTTATACCGCCGACGGCACGATCGAATTCCTGGGACGTCGCGATGCTCAGATCAAGATTCGCGGCTACCGGGTGGAGCTTGGCGAGATCGAGCATGCTGCCGAACAATTCCCCGAAGTGCGCGCCGCCGTGGCCTATGCACGCTCTGACTGGGCGAATGCGGAGGACATTCCTGGCGATCGCCGCCTGGCTCTTTATGCGATCCCGCGCAATGGTATGGAACCCGCTCGGCTGACCAGCGATTTGCGGGAGTTTCTGCGATCTCAACTTCCCGAACACATGCAGCCGCAGGCCATCGTTCTGGTGCCCTCGTTCCCGCGCACTACCAACGGTAAGGTCGACTACCGCGCCCTACCCGCGCCGCAGCCAGACCTCGCAGCGGGCCAGCACACCATCACTCCACCTCGCAGTCCCCTGGAAACGCAGTTGTTAGACATCTTCAGCCGCGTGCTCGGTTTGCCTGC
This sequence comes from Acidobacteriaceae bacterium, assembly GCA_036378335.1. GTDB lineage: Bacteria > Acidobacteriota > Terriglobia > Terriglobales > Acidobacteriaceae > KBS-83. The sequence continues at coordinate 2,179 of DASUWP010000412.1, forward strand.
AATCTCGGTCGACGACAGCATCTTCGAGTTAGGCGGCGATTCGCTGTCCATCTTCCGCATCACCACCCAGGCCACTCAGGCCGGCATTTCCTTGACAGCAAAGCAGTTATTCCAAAACAAAACTGTCTCGGCGGTGGCTGCGGAAATCGAAAAATTGAAACGGGAGGACTCCGACACAGACGCGCCCACGACGCATACTATTAAGGCAGTAGCCCGGGACCGTTTTCGTAAGATGCAGACGGTCTAGCAGATATCTTCAGGAGCCTGCCGGCCATCCTAGATCGAGCGGCCAGGGCGCGGAGATACCGCGTTGGTGTTTGGGTGCAGTTTGCACTGAAAGTACTGCCAAAAGGATGACACGAGCCCCCCATCTCGCCCCACAGGGTCCGGTTTCACAAGACGAGATCGCCGAGAACCACAATCACCGACCTTCAGCGATGCCGGTTACTCCAACTGCCGACGATGTCGGCGAGGAGACTTTCGTCCTTCCGGCCAGCCTCGAGCAGGGCCGTTACTGGACGCTGGCGCAAATCGATCCCGGTTCGACTGCCTCCAACATGGCGATCTCCTTCGAACTCGCCGGCTCTCTCGATCCCCTGCTGGTGGAGCAGGCAATTGCCGCGCTCACCCTCCGGCACGAGGCGCTCCGTACCCTCTTCCGCATCGTCGACGGACATTTGTCGCAGGTCATTCTCACCCGCCCCCTCTATGAATTCGCACAGCAAGACCTGAGCCGGGCCGACGGCGCTGCCGTTCCACAAGATGAGCTGGTTGCGGTTCTCTCCGCCCACAGCCATCTCTGGATTGATCTCGAACACGGCCCCGTCCTGCGTGTCCGCCTTGTGCGCCTCGCACCGGAACGGCACGTGCTCGCCCTGACGATGAGCCATATCGTGTGCGATGGCTGGTCCAATGGTCTGCTGGTGCGCGATCTGATGAAGATCTATAACGCGCTGCGCACCGGCGCCGGTTCGTTGGAAGAGGTCGCTGCCGGACCGGCGAGCGGCCTGCCGGAGTTGCCATTCCAGTTCGCGGATTTCACCATCTGGCAGAACGAATATCTCGCCAGCGAGCAGGGTGCCGAGGCGCTCCGTTTCTGGACCAGTCATATCCCGCTCGATCTACCGGCGCTCGATATGCCCGCCGATCATGCACGCGGACCCGGCCGTAGCTTCCCCGGTACCATCGCTTCTGCATTGCTGCCAGCATCGCTGGACGACGCGCTCGTCGCTTACTGCCGTAAGACCGGATCAACAAAGCACATCGTGCTGCTTGCGGCATTCGAAGCGCTGTGCGCGCGTTTTAGCGGACAGCGCAAGTTCCTGCTCGGCTCGACCATTGCGAACCGCACCCAGCCTGGCATGGAGGAGATCGTCGGGCGCTTCGCCAATCCCCAGATCATCGTGGCCGACGTCGCGGGCGACCCGACGTTCCGCGAGCTTGAAACGCGTGTTCGCGACTGGGAAACCTCCGCCTATACCCATCAGGACATGCCCTTCTCGCGCATCATTGAAGAGTTTCAGATGAGCCAGGAGGGCGCCGGTTTGCAATTCCTGCAAGTGTGGTTCGTCTACCAGAAAGCATTTATGCAGCCGCAGGAGATCCCCGGGCTGCGCCTCACCCCGTTGCGCTCCGTCTCCGGCGGGGTGGATTTCGATCTTCTGGTCAGCGTGGTCGAGCGCGCGGAGGGACCGCGGCTGCAGATCGAGTACAACACCGACTTGTTCTCAAGCGAGCGCATCGAGGGTCTGCTCGCGGCCTTTCAACAGACGATCACCGGAGCTCTCGCCCATCCGGAGCTGCCCATCTCGCAGATTGCCCTGTCTTCGGCGGTCTCGGTCGTCGACCCAACGGCTCCTCCGTCGCCGGCCGCTGCGCCCGCCGATCTGCTTGCCACCATTGCGGCGCATGCAGCAACCAGACCGGAAGCGATCGCTGTACGCGCGGGCGGAAACCAACTGAGCTGGCAGGAGCTCGAAGAGCGTAGCCGCGCGCTGGCCACGTACCTTGAGCAGAAGGGCGGGCTCGCCGGAGCGACTCGCGCGTTGGTGGTTCTCACGGCCCAAGTCGAGTCGGCCGTCGCTCTGCTGGCACTCTTGCGACTCGGCCACCTTGCTGCGCGCATCACTCCTTTGCCCGGCCATACAACGGCGGAAGGCTTATCCTCCGCTACTTCGGAGACCTCGTTGCTGCTCGCGCCATCGCGCTTGTGCCGTGAGCTTCCCTCTGGGCGAACTATCGCCTACGAGGAGATCGCGAATCTTCCCTCTGCTCCAGCTGGCCCTGGATCTCAGCCGCAATTCTGGGAAGTGCCGCATCTCGAACCGGAGCATCCAGCATTCATAACCAAAGATGTGTCATTTGCTGAGACGCTGCGTTGCGTCACGGCGCTCTCAGACGAACTGCGCCTGTCCGCCAGTGACGGTCTGCTCATCGTGCCGGCGGTTTCTCCTGCGGATGCACTCTTCGATTTGCTGCTCGGCTTTCACACCGGCGCCACTCTCGATCTGCTTCCATTCCACGACGACGCGCCGCTGCAGCAGCATCTGGACGAGCGCCAGATCACCATCGCCGTCGCTGAGCCGGCGCAGTGGCGCGCATGGATCGCGAACGGCTGGCGCGGCGATCGCCGTGTGACTCTAGTAGCCCGGGGGCGACACATCGCGCATTCTGGCTGGATGCCTGGCGCCAATTCAGAGGCGATCCCGATTCGTTCTGCAATGAGGCTGCTGTCCGCACTCTCCGGTCCACTTGCGACTGCTACACGAGACGCCGAGTTCACACCCCTGCCCGGCGTGACGCTCTCGGTGCTTGCGCCGGATGGTCTTCCGCTGCCCTCGGGCGCCACCGGCGATCTTGCGATCTCGGGCTCCGAGCCCGCCGGCTTCCTGGCCCAGTCCACCGCAAACGCAAGCTTCCGCATTCTCGGCAATACCAACTCCGTCGTGCATCTTCACGGACATCGTGTGCGGCTGAGTGATCTGGATGCTGCGCTCCTGCGCACACCCGGCGTCCTTGATGCGACCACCCGCATGCACCTGCGCGAAGACGGCACGCCACAGCTCGCGGCCTGGATCCTTTCTCATGCCGCGCTCGACACTGCGGAGCTGCGCCGCTCGCTGATGTCGATGCTGCCCCAGCATCTGGTTCCGGCAACTCTGGAACTCGCTTCTGCGATCCCCTTCCGCCTGGACGGCTCCGTAGATGTGGTAAAGCTGGAGCCGGCAAAGTTGGCTGCTGCACCCGGATCCGCCGGCGTGAACGCCTCTCCAAACCGCGTGGATGAAACCGTTCCGGCCAGCGATGATATCTCACGAGAACTGAGCGATATCTGGAAGGATGTCCTCCATCTGGATGCCATCGATCCGCACCGCCCCTTCTTCGAGGCGGGCGGCAATTCGCTGCTGCTGGTGAGGCTCTTCGCGCGCTTGAACAAAACCTTTGGCACGCGACTGCCGATCACGACCATCTTCGACGCCGATACCATCGCCAAGCTCTCCGACCGGCTGCGCAGCCATGGTGAGATACGCCCTATCGTGCCTGTGCAGACGCACGGCGATCGACCGCCGGTCTTCATGATCCACTCCTACCTGCTCTATCGCAGCCTCTCCCAGGCCCTGGGACCGGCGCAGCCCTTTTACGGAGTGCGCGAGCTCGAGGCGGACAGCGCACTCAACATGCAGGAGCGCGTCGCAAATTACGTGTGCGAGATACGCGGCGTGCAGCCGCACGGGCCTTACTCCTTGATGGGGTGGTGCGCTGCAGGACCGCTCACGGTGGAGGTTGCGCGCTACCTGATTGAGGCCGGCGAAACAGTCGGATCGGTCATTCTCTTTGATTCCTGGCTTCCCGGATACTTCAGCAGTGTCCAGGGGGTGCAGACGAACGGCGCACCCGCACCGCACTGGAACCGCATCCAGTCCAAGCTGCGTCGTCACGGCGAGAAAATGCAGTCGCTTTCCATGCGCCAGCGCGCGCAGTACCTCCGCAATGCCGTAGCGCATTATGCGCTGAATCGCCGCAATCGCTTTTTTATCCGCCACTGGAGCACTCTCAACGCGCTGGCGAATCGCTTCCGGGTCCCCTTGCCGCAGTTCATGTACAACACCACGCTGACGACATTTGCCGTGCTCAGTGCCTATCGTCCCCAGACAGTGCCCATGCGCCTTACCCTGATACGCGCACACGATGAAGCTGAGGTTCCTGGCGCGGGCGAAGCCTGTGGATGGGACCAGGTCGCGATGCACGGGGTAGAGGTGCTGTGGGCGCCCGGCGATCACGAAACCATGTTCCTCGGCGACAAGCTCAACATCACCACCGACCTTATCCGCCGCAGCCTGCAGAAGGCAGACGCCAGCGCGATGCACGCTTTAGCTCCCGCGCCGACGTCCCCTCGAGCGGACAGCCAACTCCTGCGTGCCGGCTCGCTCTGAAGTGACAGCCGCACTGGAGATATGGCGGCGGCCCTCAACGCTGCCTGCGCTTCCCGCGAATACTATCCACATCTGGCGGCTGCGGCCTGCAGATCGCCTCGCAAAAAATGACTACCTAACCTGCCTGCGGCCGGAGGAGCGCGAGCGCGCCGGCCGCCTGATTTTTCCTGCCGATCAGCAGCAATCCATCGCCAGCCGCGGCACACTGCGCCTGCTATTGCGGCACTACACTGGCGCAGAACATCCACGGGATCTGCGCCTGGCCTACGGAGAGCAAGCGAAACCCTACCTCGCAGACAGCGATCTCTGCTTTAATCTTTCGCATACGCGCGATCTCGCCCTCTTCGCCTTTGCTCGCGAGATCGATCTCGGCATCGATGTCGAGAACATCCGCGCGTCGGACGATCTGGATGCTGTTGCCGAGCAGAACTTCGCTCCGGCCGAGCGCGATGCGCTGCTCGTTACGCCGCAGGAAGAGCGGCTGGCAGCCTTCTATCGCTGCTGGACGCGCAAGGAGGCCTTGTTGAAAGCAGAAGGCAGCGGATTATTTCGCGCGCTGGATACCTTCACCGTTTCATTGCTTGCCGGCGAGCCTGCAAGAATCCTCGCCGGACCCGAGGGCTGGGACCTGCGCGATATTGACGTCGCTCCACATGCGGTCGCGGCGCTTGCTTGGGGCCGTCGCGAGCCCGAGCCGCAATTCCTATTCCTGGATTGCGCGCCCTCACTCTTCTCTCCGGCTACCTGGATCACATAAGGCAAATAAAAGGGACGCGAGAGCGAGCCGCGTCCCTCAGCTTCAACGACCAGCAAGCACTACCAGGGCCCTGTCTTTGCCCTCAGCACTACGTCGAACGTGGCGGTGTTCACCGTCGCCCCGTTCGCGGTCGCCGTCAGCGTGACGTGATAGGTCTGCGCGATGGTGTTGTAGGTCACGCCGCAGCCGCTGATCGTCATGGCGCCGGCGCCGATCAGCACCAGCAGCATTAGGGTCCGCAGCACGCCCATTTTTTTGCGTTTGCGCGCGGCGGCGGTCGCAAGCATGCCGATCAAATTCCACGGCAACATTGCTCCGTAAGCTATTCCCGAGAGTCCCACCCGCGAAGCCGCATTGCTTGTAGCGTTGCTGCTGCTGACGTTCATAGTCGTGCTCGCTGGATTATTCGCCACCGCCAGCGAGGCCGGCTCAAAGCTGCAACCGACGCCGGACGGCAGCCCCTGGCAGTCCAGGCTCACCGTCCGATTGAAGCCGTCCTTCGGTGTCACCTGCACCATTACTGGCGATGTCTGCCCCGGCTGTAATTGAACCGACGAACTGCTGAGCTGCAACGACACGCTTCCCGTTGGCGTCGGGGTGGGCGTCGGAGCAGGTGTGGGTGTCGGAGTCGGTGTCGGGGTTGGCGTTGGTGTGGGTGTTGGATTTGGCGTTGGTGTGGGCGTCGGTATAGGAACAGGACCGGGGCCCGCGGCTACAGCCTTGTTCACGGTCAACACTACGGCTTGGGATTTGGAGCTGCTGCTGGTCTTGCCGTCGCCGTCGAAATCCGCGAGCAGCGTGTACACCCCTGCTTTCGCGGCATCGAGGCGCAGCGCGGCCTTGCCATTCACCGGCGAGACCGGCCCTAGCGTTGCGGGGGCGCCTGCGATTGTGACAGTTCCCTTCGGAATTGTCTTGCCATTCGCAGAGGCGACAGCCACGTTAATAGCAATTGTATCTCCCACTGTGACGTTCGTCGCGCTCAATTGCATCTGGGTGATGGTCGCGACAGCGCTTGCCGCAGCACCGCTTACCACCCACTCCAGACTGCCGGATATCGATGCATTTGCACCGCTGCTGCCATCGTATTTGGCGCTGAGCTGATAGACGCCGGCGGCCGGCGCAGTCAACGACACGGTGGCAACTCCGCCGCTCAGCGCAGCCGTGCCAAGCGAGTTGGCACCGAGGAAGAACTGCACACGACCGATAGGTGTGGTGGTACCTGAGGAAGATACCTTGGCGCTCAGAATCGTGTTCTGTCCCTGCATAGCGTTGGTCGGATTCACCGAAATCGTCGTGCTGCTAGCCGTCTGCGATGGCGAAGCGGCAACGGAGATGGCAACGTCGCCTGAGCTGGAGCCGCTATCGGTTGCGTTGCCCTGATACTTCGCGCTGACCCTGTAAGGCCCAACGTCGCTGGGACCGATGATCGACACAGATGCTTTGCCAGCAGTTAGTGACGCAGTGCCGACCGACTGGTAACCGAGATAGAAGATGACGTTGCCTGTCGGGACGCTCGCTCCGCCAGCTGCGCCTACCGCTGCATTCAGAGTGAGCGGCTGGTTAGAATTCAGCTTCGTCGCGCTTGGGGTAAGGATGGTCGTTGTAGCTACCGGGCCGCTGCCTGTCACCGGCACAGAGATGCTGTTGGAGGAAGAGGCTGCATTGGAGCTATCGCCGGCATACTGAGCTACTGCGGCATAGGTGCCGACGGCAGGCGCTTTGCCGCTCACCGTCGCCTTGCCGGCCGTGAGCTTCGCGGATCCGAAGCTCGTGCCGTTCAGCGAAACGCTTACCGAGCCGGTCGGCGCGCTGGTATTCTTTCCGCTCACAGCGATAGCAAAACTTAGCGGCGATCCCGTCGTGACGCTCCCACTGCTGCTTGAAAGCGCCGTCGATGTTGTCCCCTTGGCCGTCGGGGGTGCGGCGACAGTGACCGTCACCGCCGCAGAGGTCGATGCCTCATAGCTCGCGCTGCCCTGGTACTTCACCATAAGCGTATGCGCGCCGGCAGGCAGCGACGTTGTCGTAACCGCCGCCTTTCCCTGCACCAGCGAAGCACTGCCCAGCGAAGTCGACCCGTCGAGGAAACTTACGGATCCATCCGGCGTTCCGCTGCCCGCCGTTACTGCAGCGGACAACGTCACCGCCTGGCCGGTGGCGATCTGCAGAGGCGACGCCGTGAGCTGGCTGCTCGTTGACTGCGCTGAGGGCGCAGATGTGCCGGCGTCTCCACCCCAGGTGAACACCGTCATCGAAAATGGCGGCAGCGAGAAATTCTTCTTCGGATCGAAGTTGTTCACCGTCGTGTTGGTGTTGGTGACAACGTTGTTCTGCTCGTTGTTATCGGTGATGTTGCGCGATGTAAGCTGCCCGATTTTCACCGTTCCCTTCGGAGCATTCGCGCCGGAGAAAGTTACCGGCAGCGCGCTCGTGCGGTGCAGGTTGAACACAATCACCCCGTTGTTCGATCCGTCGGAGAACGCAAACGACTGCAGATAATGCGCTTTCGGCGTCGCGATTTTGGTGTTGTTGTTCATGGGTTGATCCCAGGTTGGGTTCGCCCCGGTCTGGATGGTCTCGAGCAGATTGCCGCTGATGGCGGTGTTTGCCAGCTCCTCCGCCAGAAATTGCGGACGGCACTGGTTGGTCGCCCCACCCATGTCGATCACCGTACCCCACAGCGGAGTGGATTCACCCCCGCCGTTCGTATTGTTGAAGCCGTTCGCATACTCCGGCAGCGCGAACATGTTCTGCAGTGTGACGCCATCATCGCGCATCATCAGCAGCATGTGCTCCACTGTGGACAGACCTGCGCCCACCGATGGCACCACCTGGTTGACCAGACTCTGCGACGCGGTGCCCGACACCGTGCTGAGGTTGACCTCGTAAACCGCCAGCTTTACCGGATGCGATGCGGCTGCCGCCGTCTGCATCTGCTGATACATGTAGCCGTTGGACAGGCTGTCAACTGCCTCCGGTTCGGCAAACATTGATCCGAAGATGGCCTCATTCGATCCGTAGTCGTTGAACGCGTTAAAGGTGTATGGCGCAACATCGATGGTGTCGGCCGCGCTTGTCTGCAGCAGCTCCTGCTGGTTGTACCAGGGCACCACAGCCCATCCGTTCATGATCAGGTCGAACTTCGAAGCGTCATATTCCGGCGCCTGCCGAGCTGCCGTGAACACCTGCTGCGCGCGCTGGCCGGTGGCCACTGGATCGTTGATCGTCTCTCCCGGGAACGACCCGGTATTCCAGTTCTCGTTACCCAACTCCAGATGGATTGTTGGAAAGACCGACGTCCACGGCGCAGACTGTCCGAGCGACGCCCGTATAGCACCGTACTTGGTCGATGCATCGCCGTTCAGGAACTGGATGAGGTTCTGCATCTCGGTATTAGAGACAGCGTTTGGAACCGTGAACCACGGCTCGGCATCGATCGCCTGGCACAACTGCAGGAATTCGACGAGCCCAATCGGAATATCGTCCTGCTCCGCCGAATTCTGGCTATAGCCGGCGCGTTGCCGGGCGAATGGCACCGCGATCATGTTGTCGATGGTGCTGCCGAAGTCCGTGCCGTTGTCCATATAGCGCAGCACGCCTGGATGCAGCTGACGCAGACGATCGACGACGGCATTGCGGAATGGCGTCGGATTGTCCGAAGCTGCCTCTTCGGTCACGGCGGCGTCGTCCAGCAGCGCCGAGCCGCCGCTGATCGCGAACGTCACACCGGCTATCCCGATATACGAGCCATCCTCGCTCGCATGGAAGGAGTAGGTGTAATCCTGCCATTGGTTCGTCAACTGCACGTTCTGGTTCAGATAGGTCACAGTGCCGTGCTTTGATGTCTGGCGAGAGAGATTTACGGAAAGCGAATTCGAGCCACCCAGCCCCTTGGCGCGGAAGGTCACCGTGTACGTTCCATTAAGCTGCAGAAACGAGCGGCCGTTCATCGAGTCGAAATAGGAGGCGACACTTGCACTCTGTCCGGACGCGGCAGCGTTCATCTGCAGCGCCTGCTTGCCCGGCGAATGCGGCGATAGGTCAGTCGTATTCGCGGTCAGTGTGGCCCCGCCGGACGTATTGGGCCACCAGCCTGCCTGAGGGTTGCCGGGGATCGTGGCCTGGACAACGTAGTAGTCGCCCGGAGTCGGGGCATGCGCCAGCCCGCTCATGTGCAGGAGCGTGCTTACATTCGAGTTCGCGTTGGCGCTCTGGAGTCCGGTAATCGTTCCCGTCAGCCCCTTGGAGGCGCCGGTGATGAACTGGACGGTAGCGCCCTGCAAAAAATTCGCGGGCCACGAGGACCATGGGTCGTCGGCATAGCACCCATCGCCAACCACCGTTTTGCATTTCAGGACGGAGCGCCAAATCTCACCTTCGAAGCCGGGATTGCGGAAGATTACATTCCGCAGCATCTGGCCGGAGTCATAGAATGACTGACCGCTGAGATTGATCCCCAGCCGTTTTGCGTTCGGCGTTTTGACGGTGGTGCCGACGTTGATGTCCGTCACACCGTTGGCTTGCGCGGACGCGGCGGTCGTATTGCCGCTGAGTCCAGCCAGCAAGAGCAGGCCCAGACCCACCATGTAAAAAAGAGAAGACGAAGAAATTTGATAAAGAAAAGCGGCCTGAATGGACCGAAGGTAAATCTTCACTGACAACTCCCGGATATCTGTTAATACGTTCGTAAGTGAGCAAAACACTGCAGCATGAGGCCCGCAGAGATCCGACTCACACAACGACCATCACTTAACAGAAAAAACGGGAATTCCTTCCCAAGCACACGCAAAGGGACTGCATTCTTTACACATCCGCACAGTTACTTGTCGAGTGCGGAGTATTGAGGTCTAACCGGGTGAATTGAACGTTAGCCTACAGGCAACCTCTCAGGATTGCTAGAGAGACATTAGGGAATTTCGGTAACAAGCGCACTTTCACTAACGGGGCATCTCATCCCTCGAAGGTGGGACAGATGCGATGCACCATTTCTTCAAAGGACATAAGCTTGTTGCAGTCCAGCACAAAGGTTGAACAGCACGTGAATGCTCAAGAGCGCGAGCGAAACGAGAACGGTCGTCGCCTTGGCTATCTTCTCAGCCGGTATCCCGGCATCTCTCATACGTTTTTCCTGCAGGAGATACGCGGCCTCCGCGAGCTTGGCTTCGATATCTCAACTGCATCTGTCAACGCTCCCGATCGTGCACAGCAGCAACTCACAGCGGCAGAAGCAGAAGAGGCAGCGGCCACTTTTTATCTGAAGTCCATGGCACGCGGCCGCGCGATGCTCCATTTGCTTCGCATTGCGTGCACTTC
>DASUWP010000413.1:0-7964 GCA_036378335.1 Acidobacteriaceae bacterium
TCAAGGAGCGGCCGTTCCGGCCGCTCCTTGAACTTTGCAGGTAGTGAATGGCGAACCAGGGAAACCTCTTCAGTGCGAGCGACGATCCGGCGACCGCCCTCCAAACACCGCCGCCGCAACAGCAGCAAAGGCAGATTCCGCGGTGGCTGCTGGTGATGGAAGTTATCCTGTTCGTCATTCTTCGTCTTTATGTCGGGGCGCTGGTCGTTCTGCTGCCGTGGCGCAGCATGTGGACCACGAATGCCTTCATCAGCCAGTGGCCCACCGTGGCCAGCTTCATCGCGCAGGGTTGGGTGCGGGGCATCGTCTCCGGCCTGGGCCTGCTCAATATCTGGATTGCGTTCAGCGTCTTATTTCGCCGCCGGCGCGGCTACTAATCTCTTCTCCTTATGTCCGATCAAGTCCCGAATCCGCTCGAAAGTGCATCGCTCGCATACGAAAACTCTGCGTTCCTCAACAGTCCTGACGGGCGTCTGATCCGCATCATGGCCGAGTATGCCGAGCCCCTGGCCCGCTTCCGCCGTGAGCGCATCCGCGACACCGTCGTGTTCTTCGGCTCTGCTCGCTTCCACGCGCTCGACATCGCCAACCGTGAGCTGGAGTTGCTGGCGCGTCCCTACTCCAGCGAGCGCGCGCCGGATCATGAACAGCCGGCCAAGGGCGAAGAGCTGGACGACTGCAGCACCAACGAGCTGAAGTGCCGCCGCGCTGAAGCAGCCGTTGAGATGGCCCGCTACTACGAAGACGCACGCCGTCTCGCATACATCTTCACCCAATGGGCCACGACCCTGAAGGGCCGTCAGCGCCGCTTTGTCGTCACCTCCGGCGGCGGCCCGGGAATCATGGAAGCGGCAAACCGCGGCGCCTTCGAGGCCGGTGGCCCGACCGTCGGACTCAATATCAAGCTGCCCTTCGAACAGGCGCCCAACCCTTACATCACGCCGGCGTTGAACTTCGAGTTCCACTACTTCTTCATGCGCAAGTACTGGTTTGCCTATCTTTCCAAAGCCCTGGTGGTCTTTCCTGGCGGCTTCGGCACGCTTGACGAAGCATTCGAAATCCTCACTCTGACGCAGACCGAAAAACTGGCCAAGAAGATCACAGTTATCTTCTACGGTTCTTCTTACTGGAAATCGGTAATCAACCTGGATCTTCTGGTCGAGAAGGGAGCCATCTCCCCCGCAGATCTCGATCTGTTCCAGTTCGCCGACACGCCGGAGGAGGCTTTTGCGCTACTGCAACAGGGACTTACCACCAACCACCTCGAGCCGGAGAGCCGCCCGGTCCAACATCCCGATGGAACACACGGACCCGAAGCCCAGTCGGATTACTCCCCCGATATAGCGAAAACCCGCTAAGTTCCGCTATCGCGACCCGTAACTAGGATGGTTCCTTTCCGTATCTGGCACTAAGGTCGCACTGAAGTTACAGCTTCTTCTTATCTGCGTAATGCCTCATTCATGGGGCCTTTCTCATACTAAGCATGCAAGGTGTGAGGAGGGAGCTATGAAGCAATCGCAGATCTCCTACCTGTGGAAGAACCCTGGCGCCGCCCGCGACTTCAGTACTGGCGTCTCGCTGCACAGCCACACCAACCGCTCCAAAGAAACACTGGATTTCGTTGTCAAGGTCATTGCGAGCGATGGGTTTTGGGGGCGGCTCTATCGCCGCCTGGAACCCATTCACGCCAAACGCGCGGTCCTCAAGCCGGACTATGCGCGTGCCTATTGGACCCCACCACTCACGCCTCGCCTTGCCTTCGATCTGGAGCGCCGGCAGATCGAAAGCAAGCTGCAGCGCTCTGCGCTTGTCTCCATCACCGATCACGACAACATAGAGGCGCCCCAATTATTGCGCACCGTGGCCAGCGCGCGTCACATTCCTGTCTCGGTGGAATGGACGGTGCCTTTCGCCGGCGATCAATGCTTTCATCTCGGCATCCACAATCTTCCCAGCGCGCACGGCGCGGAATGGATGCGCATCTTTGAGGAGTTCACCGCCAGTCCCTCGGATGCTCGCCTCACCGACTTGCTGAGCGCACTTCATGCGCTGCCCAACGTCCTCATCGTCTTCAATCATCCGATGTGGGACCTGTACGAGATCGGCGGTACCCGCCACGCGCTCCGTCTAGAAGAGTTCCTGCAGCAGAACGGCGGGTTCATCCACGCCCTGGAACTGAACGGCCTGCGCGGCTGGAATGAAAATCGCGTGGTGCGCGCACTGGCTGCACGGTGGAACATGCTGCTCATCTCCGGCGGCGATCGCCACGGCATGGAGCCGAACGGCAACCTGAATCTGACCAACGCGACCTCCTTCAACGAGTTCGTCCACGAAGTACGCAACGAGGGCCGCAGCCACGTGCTGTTCATGCCGCAATACGCGCAGCCTTGGAAACACCGCATCATGCAATCGACGGTGGACGCAGTGCGCAACTATCCCGACTTTCCCCAGGGCTCGCGCCGCTGGGATGAGCGTGTCTATCATCCGGATGCGAACGGCATCCCACGGCCTGTAAGCGCCCTCTGGCCGGCCGGCCATGCGCCATTGGCTTTGCGCTTCAGCATCCAATGTGTCCGCCTCATGAGCCGGGCGCCATTCAGCGGCAGTCTGCGGCTGGCATGGAATGAATCGCGGCAACTGCAATTCGCACTAGGAGAGGGTGAGCCCGTCTAGCCCTCTTCCGGCACCTGCGAGCACCGCACACACTACGGTCATGCTCGCGGCATCTGAAGGTCCCTCGCTCGTCAGTTCGCCCCGCGTCGCCTACTTCCCGGACGCTTTTCACGAGATCAACGGTGTGGCGCACACCAGCCGGCATTTTGAGGCCTTTGCCCGCCGCCGCAGTTTGCCTTTCCTATGCGTACGGGCAGGCCCAGCAGATGGTGCCGGCAAGGACGGCGCCGTGCGCACACTCGAACTGCCGCGCAGTGCATTCTCATTCCCGGTAGAGAAGGATCTGCGCTTCGATCTCGCGTACTGGCGGCATCTGCCGCGTATCTTCGCCGAGACACGGCGCTTTCGGGCCGACATCATTCACATCACCGGCCCTTCGGAGCTTGGCTTCATCGGAGCATGGATCGCACACCGCTTGCGCGTGCCCCTGGTCGCTTCCTGGCATACCAATGTGCACCAGTACGCCGCGAGACGCGCCACCTGGTTCACGCGGCTCTTTCGCGGAAGCGGCCCGCGTGTCAGCCGGCACATCGAATCGGGGACGCTCTGGAGCGCCGCGCTCTATTACAAGCAGGCGCGCGTGCTCTTCGCGCCCAACCCCCAATTATGCGCACTGCTCGAAGACTCGACTGGCCGCCCCTGTCATCTGATGATGCGTGGCGTGGACACGGAAGCATTCTCGCCGGCACACCGCGATCGCCGTGCTGACGACAGGGATTTCGTGCTCGGCTTCGTCGGCCGCCTCTCTATCGAAAAGAATGTCGCATTGCTGGTGACAATCGAGCAGCAACTTCGACGGCAGGGCGTGGACAACTTCCGCTTCCTCATCGTCGGCCACGGTGGAGAAGAGGCGTGGTTACGCCAGCACCTGCAATGCGCGGAGTTCACCGGCGTCCTTCGCGGCACGCAATTGGCGCGTGCCTACGCCAACATGGATGCTTTCATCTTTCCCTCGCGCACTGACACCTTCGGCAACGTGGTGCTGGAGGCGTTGGCCTCCGGTGTTCCCTCCGTCGTTACGCCCGATGGTGGTCCAGCCCGCATCGTGCATCATGGCGAGACCGGCTATGTTTGCGCCGACCAGGATTTCGCCGCCGCGATTGCGACACTCTCAAGCGATGGCGTAGCTCATGCAGAGATGCGCAGGCGCGCGCGCCAGTATGCGCTGTCCGCTTCCTGGGACACCGTCTTCGAGAGCATCTACCGGCGCTACGAAGCCGTGCTGGCGGCCGGCAGAAGCGGGGCAGCTTGCTCAGCCGGGCTTCCAGATTAGCTCTCGTTACTGCACCTGCCCGATGTACACCCCGAACGGAGGCAGATTCACCTGATCGAGCGATGTTGGGTCACTCGAGCCAGGCGTCTTCAACAGCGTCTTCGCCTGCTTGCTGCGAATGCCTTGCTGCGTCAGGTCGAAACTGATTTTTTGCGGTTCCGCGGTGAAGTTGCAGGCCACCACTACCGCAGGCGCGCCCGGCGTTTGCCGCAGCCAGGAGAGCACCTTCGTGTCGGTTGTGTTCAGCAGCATCAGCTTGCCGGAGTGCAGAGCCGGATTGTCGCGGCGCAAACGGATCAATTGCTTGTACCAATTCAGCAGCGAATCTTCGTCGCGAACCTCTTCGGCCACGTTGACCGTCTTGTAGGTGTCCGGCACCGGCAGCCAGGGCTTGTCACTCTTTGTGAAGCCCGCTTCGGGCGAGCCATCCCACTGCATGGGCGTGCGCTCGCCATCGCGGCCCTTTTCATTGGGCCACCCGGTCCTGCCCACCGGGTCCTTCACGTCTTCTATCCGGGTGGGCGGCGTGGTCGTCATCCCGATCTCGTCGCCGTAGTACATCATCGCCGTGCTGCGCGTTGCGAACAGGATGGTAGCCAGCATGCGCTGGATGTCTACATTGTGCCTGCCATCGCCATACCGCATGTCCATCCGCGGATTGTCATGGTTATCGAAGACCAGCAGCGGCTGATTGTCACCGATGTCGTGCTCCACGTCGTTGATGCGCTGGCGGAACTCGTTCACATCCAGCTTGTTGATGAAGCCTACCTGCATATCCATCGGCAGCTGCAGCTCATCGTGGTTCGCTCCGTACCATTTCTCGAGCTCCTGCACGTTCGGCAGATAGGTCTCACCGATCAGCACACGATTGCCGGGAAAGCTGTTCGTAACTTCGCGCAGATCGCGCATCACCTTGTGTACCTCCGGCAGGTTCTCCGTCAGCGAGCCATCGATATTCGGATCGCCGTACTTGTTCGTGCCGGGCAGGATCTTCTCATCCTTTAGCGAAGGATCTTCAAACAGCGTCGGCACGGCATCCAGGCGGAACCCGGCGACGCCCTTCTTTAGCCAGAAGCGCACGTTGCCCCACATCGCCTGCTCGACCTTCGGGTTGCGCCAATTCAAGTCGGGCTGCTGAATGTAGAACTTGTGGTAGTACCACTGGTCCGTTTTGGGTGAATATTGCCAGGCGGAGTGTCCAAACGCCGACTGCCAGTTGTTGGGTGGCTCTCCCGGACCCTTGCCGTTCTCCCACACATACCAGTCGCGCTTGGGATTGGTCTTCGAGCTCTCCGATTCGATGAACCACGGATGCTTGTCCGAAGTGTGGTTCATCACCATATCCATAATGATGCGGATGTCGCGCTTCTTCGCTTCAACGACCAGACGATCGAAGTCAGCCATCGTTCCGTAAGCCGGGTCGATGGCCACATAGTTCGAGATGTCGTAGCCGAAGTCGACCTGTGGCGAGGGGTAGATCGGGGTCAACCAGATGGCATCCACGCCCAGGGCTTTCAAATAATCGAGCCGGCTGGTGATGCCGTTCAGGTCGCCCACGCCATCGCCGTTCGAATCCTGAAAGCTGCGCGGATAAATTTCATAGATCACCGCATGCTTCCACCAGACGTCGCCGTTCTCCGCGGTCGCCGCTTTGCTCTCGACCTTTTTATGCGCGCTCTGTTCTGCTGCCAAAACTGCATGGCTTGCGCCCATCACACTCAGGCCCAGCAGTACCCCCAGCAATGCTTTGTATGCCTTCATGCACCCTCCTCAGACATTACTGCGTCGCAGCAATGCCGCCCGGCATCGAAGCCTACCAGATTGCCAGCAAACCTATTTGAGTCGCATGAACATGGTTCCCGGCTACAGTTCGTGCCCGATCCCGTAACGCATGATAGGCTCGGGGCACGTCCGTGCAGTCCATGGTCTACGATCGTAATTCGTTCCAGGAGACACGATGCATCGGCCGCTCTCAGCAGTGCCTTGGTGGCAAGCTCGCTTTCGCGCATGCAGACAGCGTAGGACGCCGTCTGCCGGTCGTGTCCCTGTCCTGCGTATCCCTGTGCTGCGTGTCCCTGCTCTGCGATCTCTCCGCGTGGCGAGGTTTCTATGAGCAGCTCTAAGACCATCGTGGGTCTCGGCGAGCTGTTGTGGGACATGCTTCCCGAGGGCCCGCAGCTTGGCGGAGCACCCTCGAACTTCGCCGTCATGGCGGCGCGTCTGGGCAACAACGGCGCTATCGCTACCCGGGTCGGCACCGATCCGCTCGGTCGCGAGTCCATGACCTGCCTCAAGCTCACGCCCGTCGATACTAGCTACATCCAGGAAGATTTCAGCCGCGTCACCGGCACCGTCACCATTGCGCTCGATAAGGGAGAGCCGCGCTACACCATTCACGAGCCCGTTGCGTGGGATTTTCTGGAATTCACTCCGCACTGGCTCGCCATGGCCGAGCACGCCGATGCGGTGTGCTTTGGCACGCTGGCGCAGCGGTCACCGGCTTCGCGCCGTACCATCGAGAGCTTCCTGCATGAGACGCGTCCGGAATGCGTTCGCATCTTCGATGTTAATCTGCGCCCGCCCTTCTTCAGTTCGGAGATCGTCGAGCGCTCGCTCGAACTGGCCACCATCTTCAAGCTGAACGCTGATGAGATGCCGCAGGTGCTCTCGCTGTTGGATTTTCCGGATGCAGCCGGCACCACGCCCGACTTTCTGCTGAACGGCGCGCGCCAGATCATCGATCAATTCCCCGTGAAACTTGTCGCGATCACGCTTGGCGCCCAGGGAAGCTTGTTGGTCACGCGCAATGAAGTCGATCGCCATCCCGGCTATCCAGTGCAGGTGATCGATGCGGTTGGCGCGGGCGATGCCTTTACCGCGGCATTGACCCATTACTACCTGCGCGGCGCACCCTTGTCGCGGCTCAACGCCGCCGGCAATCGCTGGGGCGCCTGGGTTGCGGCGCATGCCGGCGCCATGCCCGCTCTTGCGGAAGCGGAGCGCGTCGCCGTCATGGATCAGATCGCTCACGCATCCTGAGTGGAGGAATCTGCTTTTCTGCGTTCTAATGCAGAGATGACTCTTCACCCCATCCGCCGAAATCTGGAGAAACAGTAGCGTTGGCCGCGCCCATCTCACCCGCGGAGCGGTACGCGCTGGGCCAGGCGCGCCGGAAGCAGCTACGCCGCCAGGAGCACGCGCGCTGGCGTCCGCCGGCCAGCCGGCCCTCCCCGGTGAACGCCATCGCGCGCTCCATGCGTGGACGCATTCCGTCGCTGGTCACGCTGAAGTACGAACGCATGCTCGCTTCGCCTTTCGGCTTCTTTCGCGGCGCCGTGCCGATCATGGCGGCAGATCTTGCCGCGCTCCCCAACACCGGCATCCCCACGCAGATCTGCGGTGATGCCCATGTGCGCAACCTCGGCGCTTATGCCGCGCCCGACGGCCGCCTCATCTTCGACATCAACGACTTCGACGAGACCTGTGTCGCGCCATTCGAGTGGGACCTGAAGCGTATGGCAACCAGCATCGTGCTCGCCGGGCGCGAAAATGGCCAGAAGAGCTCTGCCTGCGGCGAAGCGGTCTTCTTTTTCGCCCAAAGCTATCGAAGACTGGCCGCGAGCCTCGCCCGCATTCCGGTGGTAGAGTTGGCGCAATATCAAGTACATCGGCTGGAGCGGGTAACTCCGGTATCCGACGCGCTGCGTAAAGCGGAACTAGAAACTCCGCTCAGCACTCTCGCCCGCTTCACAGGGGAAATTAAGACTGCCAAGCCTGAGCACACGCGCCGCCGCTTCAAAGACCAGCCACCATTGCTCACGCGTGTGCCGCAGGCACAGGAGCGCGCCGTGCTTGCCAGCTTTGCCGAGTATCGCAACAGCCTGCTACCGGAACGCCGCCACTTCCTCGACCAATACACGCCCGTGGATGTCGCCTTCAAAGTGGTAGGCACAGGCAGCGTGGGCTTGCGCGACTACCTCGTCTATCTCGAAGGCAACGGACCCAACGATCCACTCTT
>DASUWP010000414.1:0-4430 GCA_036378335.1 Acidobacteriaceae bacterium
GGAGACCCGCATAGGAACACCACCTCTGAGGAGCAGGCCAGCCGGAGGCGCCCAACGGGCGGGCAGCTCAGACTGAGCCGCTGATTAGACCATGATACGCCGCCATTGGTGAGCGCCGCCGACTGCGATCTCTACTACACCAAAACGCAAAATGCGTCGCAGGCGCGTCTGCTTAGATGGCAAATCTAGTCGTAATATTCCAACCCCAGGTGCGTAATCAAATCCGCGCCCATGATGTGCCGCAGCGTGTTTTTCAGCTTCATCGACTGAATAAACAAATCATGCTCCGGATAGAGTCCCTCCGCGGTCATCGGCGACTTGAAGAAGAAGCTCAGCCATTCCTGAATGCCGCGGTGCTTCAGCTCCGGCGTCCTCGACGCGAGATCCAGAAACAGCACCAGGTCCAGCGCCAGCGGCGCCGCCAGGATCGAGTCGCGGCACAGGAAATCGACCTTGATCTGCATCGGATAGCCGAGCCAGCCAAAGATGTCGATGTTGTCCCAACCCTCTTTGTTATCACCACGTGGCGGATAATAATTAATGCGAACCTTGTGGTAAATGTCGCCGTATAGCTCAGGGTAAAGCTCCGGCTGCAGGATGAAATCCAGCACCCCCAGCTTCGACTCTTCCTTGGTCTTGAAGGACTCCGGATCGTCCAGCACCTCGCCATCCCGGTTGCCCAGAATGTTGGTTGAGTACCAGCCGGCAACCCCCAGCATCCTGGCCTTGAACGCCGGCGCCAGCACCGTCTTGATCAGCGTCTGCCCGGTCTTGAAGTCCTTGCCGCAGATCGGCGCACCGGTCTTCTTCGACAACTCCTGCAGCGCCGGAATGTCCACCGTCAGATTGGGCGCGCCATTCGCAAACGGAATCCCCTCGCTCAACGCCGCGTACGCGTAAATCTGCGAGGGCGCAATCGCCGGATCATCCTCCAGCAGCCCCTTCTCGAACGCCTCGATGGATTGATGACAAGGAGCCTGCTCCAGAAAGATCTCTGTCGATCCGCACCAGATCATGACCTGCCGGTCGGTCTTCGCCTTGAAAGCCTGGATGTCATTGCGCACCTGCTGCGCCAGATCGCACTTCGACCGGCCCGTCTTCACGTGGTTGCCCTGCAGCCGCTTCACATAGTGCTGGTTGAAGACCGCGGGCAGCGGCTGGATGCTCTCCAGAAACGGTTTGATCTGCTCCAGATGCTCGCGCTCCAGCACTGCGGCCGTCTTCGCCGCCTGGTACATGTTCTCGTCGTAGATATCCCAGCCGGTAAAGACGATGTCGTCCAGCTTGGCCAGCGGCACAAAATCCTTAATCAGCGGCGTCTGGTTCTCGGTGCGCTTGCCCAGCCGGATCGTGCCCATCTGCGTCACTGATCCAATCGGCTTCGCGAATCCTCGCCGCACTGCTTCCACTCCGGCGATCAGCGTCGTGGCCACCGCTCCCATGCCAACAACCATGACTCCCAGTTTGCCCGCCGCGGGCGCAATCGTCTGTGCGGCAGCGGCGGCCTGGCCGCTGCTCTTGGAACTCGTCATCTCTTGCTAGTCCTCTCCAGTCAAATCCTTCATGGATCAACGTCTTAGTCTGAGGCCCGCCTCCCACTTTGGCAAATGGGGACGGCGTGAGCGGCATCATCCGGGGTGTGAATGGCGCAGATCAGCCGACTGCAATCGCGAGACTTTCCCTAAACGCCACGATCGCAGCCGCAATCCAGGTCGTTCAGCCGCGGAGCTTCCATGTCGCTCCTCCTTCGGCCATCACATCTCTTCCCGGTCTCAACGTGGCCTGCCGCTGCTGCAGAAATCTCCGCACCGCACCATCGCGCTCCAGACCAATCGCGACCTCATATGCGCTCCACGCCTCGTTACACGCACCAGCTCGCGATAGTAGCTCCGCACGCGTCGCCCAGTACGGTTGATACTCCGCCAGCCGCACATCCGTTGCCGGTTCCGGCAGCGCCGCAAGCCCTGCCTCCGCTCCCCTCAGCTCCGCGATCGCCAGCGCGCGATTGATCGCCACCACCGGCGATCCGGAAAACGCAAACAGCGCGTCATAGAGCGCCACCACGTGAGCCCAGTTCGGCTCGCCCGAGCGGCAGCGGTGTACATGCGCGGACTGCAGCGCCGCCTCCAGTTGATAGCGCCCAACCATGCCACGCGCGCCTGCACGATGCAGCAGTGCCTCCGCCTCATCGATCATCCCCACATCCCACAAATCTGGATTCTGCGCCGCGAGCGGCACAAACTCGCCCTCTGCGGAGCGGCGCGCCGCCCGTCGCGCCTCCGCGTGCAGCATCAGCGCCAAAAGACCCATGGCTTCGGGTTCCTCCGGCAGCAGCTCCGTCACCAGCCTCGCCATAAACATCGCCTCCGCCATCAGATCGCGCCGCACCAGATCCGTTCCAACAGGATCGATCCAGCCTTCCGTGAACGCGGCGTAGATCGCCTCCAGCACCGCCTCCAGCCGCTCCGGCAACTCCTCACGTTCCGGAATGCGAAATGGAATCCCCGCCTGCCGGATCTTGTCCTTCGCCCGCACCAGCCGCTTGCTCATCGCCGCCGGGGAGGAAAGAAATGCAGATGCGATCCGCTTCGCATCCAGTCCCAGCACCACCTGCAGGATCAGCGGAGCATGCACGGCCGCTTCAATCGATGGGTGCGCGCAGGCAAACATCAGCGCGAGTCGGCGATCGGGAATATCCGCAGTCTCCGCCGCAGCCGCCTCCAGGCCCTCGGCAATGATCTGCAGATCTCCCGTCGCCCCTTCGGTGGTCGACTGCCGCCGCGCCACATCGATCACTTTGCGGCGCGCAACCGTCAGCAGCCAGCCCTCCGGATTCGCCGGGCAGCCATTCCGCGGCCAATCCGCCAGCGCCGATAGAAACGCCTCGGAAAGCGCATCCTCCGCTGCCGCCACATCGTGCGTTCGCGCGGCCAGGAAGGCGACGAGCTTGCCGTAGCTGCGGCGCGCCACGGCGTCAGCCGTCTCGCGCGCCTGCTCGCTGCGAATTTGCTCGTCGCTTGCTTGCGGACTCATCGCCATCTCCAGCCGCGCGTCCTATTACATCGTCCACACAGGACGCACCTCGATCGTTCCATGGCCCGCGCCCGGACAGCGCGCCGCCCACGCGATCGCTGCATCCAGATCGGGCGCCTCGATCAGGTAATAGCCGCCCAGTTGTTCCTTCGAGTCCGCATACGGCCCATCCAGTACCTGTTGCTTGCCGTTTGCGATCTTCACCGTTGTCGCCGCAGAGATCGGCTGCAGCCGGTTCGAGCCCACCAGCGCACCAGCCTTCTTCAGCGCTTCGGTATACGCCATATAAGCCGCCATTCCCTGTTGCTGCTCAGCCGGCGTCATGCTGCCCCAGCCAGCTTCATCCGCATAAAGCATCAAGAGATATTGCATGGAAATCCTCCGTCATCGTTATAAGCGAGCATCGTGCCCGCTTACTCCCATGACGCACGACTCCCAGCCATTTGGACAGGGCATCACAAATCTTTTGTGGAGAATGATCGGAGTTGACTACGGCTGCAGATCGAAGGCCACGTCGCCGCTGATCGGTTCACGCATGCGTTAGCTGGTCGGCAGGACGAATTAAGAACAATGATGTCATGAGACAAATTGCCGCGAAGTATCCGATTGGCGGGAATACGGCAAACGGAGGCAACATCAGCGCCAGTGCAACCAGCGTGGCAGCCAACCCCCAATGCTGCGCGGCGAACCAAGGTGCAACGGCGAGGACGTAGTCGTACCAGGCCAGGGGTGCGCAAAGGATGCCGGCGCATAACCCGATGCCGCTGATGGCGTAAATGTCCAGCTTCTTCTTTCGGATGGTCCAGCAAAGCAGGATCGTAACGGCGGCTGCGAGGCCGAGACCGACCAGATGCATCCCATGCCGGGCAAAGATCGCGGGGATTGCGATATCGCTGGGCAGCAGCCAGTGATTGTCGTGCAAAACTGCAACGAGCCACGCGCGATAGACGCCCACGCCGTAGAAGGGCAGCGGCGCGATGCTGACGGCACCTGCGATGACCACTGCATGCAGAGCAAGTCTGCGATAGTTGCCGACGAAGAGAAAGAGAGGCCAGAAGATCATGGTGGGTTTGATCGCCACTACCAGGCCAATCGCGAAGGCAGCCCCCAGCCAGCGTCGCCGTTCAGCGCATACCAGCGCGAGCGCGGAAAAGAAGAACAGCAGGAAATACACCTGACCGCTCCATAATGTTTCAAATACCGGTCGAGCCAGCAACAGCCACAATACCTGACGGTGCTGCATATCTGGCCGATTCCAAAGCAGCATCGCGACGGTGGCGAAGAGGAGCACGAATGAGCCGGCAGTCCAGACCATAGCGAATCTGGCGAGCGAGAGATGTGAAAGCGCATGGAAGAGCGGCAACAGACATGGCGGATTCAGATTGATGTCTGCCACA
>DASUWP010000415.1:0-3387 GCA_036378335.1 Acidobacteriaceae bacterium
CGGCACGGGGGCGTGAGCCTTTCCTGGCCCAGCGGTAGGTCAGCTTGTTCTTTTGGCCCACCCGCATCTCGTCTTGGACCCAGACTTCTACCGGTGTCTCGGGTACGAGCTGCGCGCGGATTTCCGCCACACGCTCGGCGAAGTTTTTTTGAACGCGTCCATGGCCTCGGCATTCTGCTTGTAAGCCTTGGGCCGGGCGCTCACATGCGAGAAGCCCAACTTCTTGAGGGCGCGATAGATCGTATCGTCCGAGACTGAGAGCCCGAACTCCTCATACAGCCGCATGATGAGATCGCACGCCCGCCAGCGCACCACGCCATGGATCGCAGGGATCGGACCCTCCTCTACGATTCGGGCGAGAAAGGCCTTGTGCCTGGAGTTGAGCTTGGGCGGCACTCCCGGAGAAGGGATATTGATGAGACCGTCCGGTCCCTGCTCGTTGAACCGGATCACCCAGTCCCGCAGCGTCTGACGATCCATGCCACCGATCGTGGCCGCCTCTTCCCGCGAGGCGCCGTCGAGCACGGCCGCAATCGCTAACAGCCGTCGCGCCTGCGCAGCATCTTTCGCTCGCTGGGCAAACCGGCGAACCTCGCCGGCGGTATAGTCCGTCCGCACCACAATCGCCTGTCCCATGGCAAACCCCCTCGGTTTGCCATCTTGAATCATGCCGCGCTCGATTCGGGAATCTTGAGGGTTCTGTGAGGTCGCGTGGCACGACCGCGCCCGGAACACGAGCGTGAGCGCGACCTCATAGAAGCCGGATTGAACGAAGCCGCGGGAGGTGGGGCGCTATGGGGATAGTGGCGAAGGCTTGTTGGGGCTTGACGTTGAGTCTTGGTTGGAGCGTTCGAGCGGAAATCGGCTTGTTTGCGCGCGGGACCGGTGATCGAGGTCGATGCGCCGTAGTTGCGTCAATCTCCGGGGCAGGAACGGTCGGCATTGCAGATTGGAACGATTGATCGGCCGCGCGGTGCCGGTGCTGGCATCGCTGTCCGCAGGACTGAGACCAAGTACGATCACCGTGAGCGTCAGTGGGAACGTCATGACGTGTCGCAGGAGAATGGCTGAGAGTTGCAGGAGCGTGGCACGACTGCGATCCGCCGCATGGTGCCACCGCAATCAGGACAGATGGCGAAGTCAGCAGCGGTGAGCGGGCGATCGCCTTGGGTGTGATTGTGGGCAGGCTCGTGGACGGCACTCGTGGCACGGGCTTCGAGCAGCCGACGACAGAGAGCGAGGCTATCACCGCGGGAGCCATTGGCGAGGAAACCGTAGTGGCGGATGCGATGGAAGCCCTCCGGCAGAGCATGCAGCAGAAAGCGTCGGATGAACTCGTCGGCATCGAGTGTCATCACTTTGGTCTTGCCGTCCGCTCGATAGTCTTTCCAGGTAAAGCGAACCTTCCCGTCGGCGAGCGAGAGCAGCCGGCTGTTGGCGATGGCGACGCGATGGGTATAGCGGCCGAGATAGGCCAGCACCTGTTCGGGGCCTCCGAACGGTGGTTTGGCGTAGACCACCCAGTCGAGGCGCCGGAGTTCGCGCAGGCGACGCGCGAAAGCCTGCGGTTCGGCTAGATTGGCGAGATTGGTGAAGAATCGCAGTTTGCCGGCGTTAAAGGCATTCTCCAGCTCGCGCAAGAACAGCCGGCGGAACAGCCGCGCCAGCACGCGCACCGGCAGGAGGAAACCGGGGCGACAAGTGACCCAGCGGGTGCCGTCAAGCGAGGGCCCGCCGCCGGGAACGACGCAATGGACGTGCGGATGATGGTGCAGGGTCTGGCCCCAGGTGTGGAGAACCATGGTCATGCCGAGCTTGGCGCCAAGATGCCTGGGATCGGCCGCGATGGTGGCGAGCGTCTCGGCGGCGACACGGAACAGGATCGCATAGACGGCAGCCTTATTCTGGAAGGCGATCTCGCCGACCGGCGCCGGTAGCGTGAAGACGACATGAAAGTATGGCACTGGCAGCAGCTCGGCTTGCCGATCCGCGAGCCACTGCACCCGGGCCAGCCCCTGGCATTTGGGACAGTGACGGTTGCGGCAGGAGTTGTAAGCGATGAGCGTTGCGCCACAATCATCGCATTGTTCGACATGGCCGCCGAGCGCGGCCGTTCGGCAGGCCGTGATGGCGCTCATGATACGCCGCTCGACGCACCCGAGATGACCGGCGTGCGCCTGTCGAAACGCTGCGCCATGGCGGCGGAAGATATCCGCCACCTCCAGAGCCGGAGCCATGACGCCCGCTCAGCCGGGCGGGACGACCTCCAAGCGGAGCCGATCAAGCGGGCTCGGCGTGTTGCTGATCGTTTTGGTGGCGACCCGGGTGTAGCGCGCCGTGCTTGCGAGGCTGGCGTGGCCGAGCAAGACCTGGATGATGCGCACGTCCGCCCCGCTCTCCAAGAGATGGGTCGCAAATGTGTGCCGGAGCGTGTGCACCGTCACCTGCTTGCTCAAGCCAGCCGCCGCGCAGGCTGAACGGCAGGCGGCGTGCAAGACGTTGGGTACGAGCGGACGCTCATCGTCACGGCCGGGAAACAGCCATCGCTTCGGTCGAGCGAGCCGCCAATAGGTGCGTAAAATCCTCAGGAGCTGCGGAGAAAGCATGACGTAGCGGTCCTTGCCGCCCTTGCCCTGCTCTACCCGGATCACCATCCGCTGGCTGTCGATGTCGGCGATCTTTAAGAGAACCACTTCCGACACGCGCAGTCCGGCGGCATAGACCGTGGTCAGCGCGGTGCGGCTTTTGAGGCTCGGGATTGCCTCCAGGAAGCGCACGACCTCGTCGGCGCTCAACACGACCGGCAGCTTGCTCGGCTGCCGCGCATAGGTGATGCGCTCCGGCACCGTGTCCTGGCCGAGCGTTACGCCATAGAAGAACCGCAGCGCGCAGACGATCTGGTTCAGCGCAGGCCATGAAATCCCCGTTGCAACCAGATGAAGCTGAAACGCGTGGACATCTTCCAGGCCAAGACGATCAGGGGAGCGACCAAAATACCGACTGAACTTCGATACCGCATTGAGGTACGATTGTTGCGTCGCCGGCGACAGATTGCGGACCGTCATGTCCTCGATCATGCGGCGGCGAAGAGGGCTGATCTCAGCCATCGGAAACCTCCTGTCTGAACGGTTGGGCTGCGAAAAACCCACAATCCTCTCAGACAGGAGGCGAGTACTGCGACCGCCCCTCAACTGCCGCGTCAGCGGCTTCGTTCAATCCGATCACCTTACCATTCGTGATAATCTGCCAAAGTAGTGCTAGTTTTATGGCGCGGAGCGTGATCGGTTAGGCGTCATGCCTTGAGCAAGCGCCATCCGTGAAAGATTCCGCGCAGGCTAAAATGGTGGGCTAACAATCAAGCGTCCAATGTTGCTGAAGCGCTCATTC
>DASUWP010000416.1:0-4619 GCA_036378335.1 Acidobacteriaceae bacterium
GCATCGGGCGATTCTGGAATCGGCGCGCGACGCAAATATGAATATGGTGCGGCTTTGGGGCGGCGGGTATTACGAAAGCGACGATTTCTACGATGAGTGCGACCGGCTGGGGCTGATGGTGTGGCAGGACTTCATGTTCGGCGGCGCGATCCCGCCGGACGATCCCGATTTGCGCGCGAACACAGAGCAGGAGGCGATCGAGCAGGTGGACCGGCTGCGCGATCATCCCAGCCTGACGCTGTGGTGCGGCAACAACGAAGTGGAGACGGGATGGGATGCGTGGCCCGACCGGATGCTGCTCAAGGAGAATATCTCGCCGGCAGAGCGGGCGAAGCTCGAGACGGGTATGAGCCTGCTGTTCGATGACATTCTGAAGCGCACCGTCGCAGTGCATGACCCTGAGGTTCCGTACTGGCCAAGCACGCCGAGCGCGAATCACGAGGTGGAAGCGAACAGCAACGACAATGGCGATGTGCACTCCTGGAACGTGTGGTCAGGATCGGCTCCGATCGAAGACTACTTGAAAGACACGCCGCGTTTCGTCTCTGAATACGGATTCCAGTCCATGCCGGACATGCGCACCATCGGTGCCTTCGCGAAGCCCGAGGAACAAACGCTGAATTCGCCGGTGATGCGTGCGCATCAGAAGTTCGCGAATGGCAACGGCAACGATCGGCTGCTTTTTTACCTGCGCCGCTACTATGGCGAGCCCAGGGACTTCCCTGCTCTTGTCTATCTGAGCCAGGTGATGCAGGCGCAGGCGATCGAACTGGAAGCCGAGCATTTGCGCACGAGCCGGCCACGGTCCATGGGATCGCTCTATTGGCAGCTCAACGACTGCTGGCCGGCGGCATCGTGGGCCAGCATCGATTCCTTCGGCAGATGGAAGGCGCTGCAGTTCCATGCGCGCCGCTTCTACAACGATCTGCTGATAGCGCCCATCCGGCAGGACGGCACCACAACTGTCTATGCGGTCAGCGATCGCACGACTCCACTGCAGGCAAGTGTGCACATGCAGGTGATGGACTTCGACGGCCGCGTGCTTGCGGAATCGACTGCGCCGGTGACCATGGCACCGCTTTCAAGCACGCGCGTGAACTCGCTCACTGACGATGCTCTGCTGAAAGGCGCTGATCCAACAAAGACCCTCACCGTCTTCACCATGGAAGTAGACGGCAAGCCTGTCTCGCGCCAAATTCTGTACTTCCGTGCGGCGCGAGACCTGAAACTGCCGCAGGCTAAGGTCACTGCCCATGTGGCGGCTGGCGCAAACGGTCTGGAACTGACGTTGCACGCCGATACGCTGGCACGCGATGTGTGGGTCTCGTTTGGCGATCAGGATGTCACGCTTGCGGACAATGCGTTCACGCTTCTGCCGGGTGAGGCGCGCACAATCTCTCTCAAGAGCAGCGCGGATCCAGCGGCACTGGAGAGCGCGCTGCACATCCAGACACTCGACGCAGCAACGTTGCCCAGCATGGCAGGCGCGGGAAATTGATGGTATCTATGCGCACGGCGATTCGGTGTTTGCTCCTGATGCTTCCCCTTCCCGCGTTTGCACAGCCCGGGGCTCCTCACATAACGAAGTGGGCGATCGCGATTCATGGCGGAGCCGGTGAGGAGGAGTGGCAGCACATGGATGCCGCGACGGCTGCCGCGTATCACGCGTCTCTGGCGCGCGCGCTGGACGCCGGGGCGGCGGTGCTGAACAAGAGCGGCCGCTCGATCGATGCTGTCGAGGCCGCGATCGAAGTGCTTGAAGATGATCCGTTGTTCAATGCGGGACGTGGCGCGGCCTTCGATGCGGAGGGCAGGAACGAGATGGACGCGGCGATCATGGACGGCGCGACGCTCGAAGCTGGATCGGTTGCAGGAGTCAGCGCGACGAAAAACCCGATCGCACTGGCACGCGCGGTGATGGAGCATTCACCGTACGTGATGATGGTGGGTCCGGGCGCGGATGCCTTCGCCGTCAGCCAGCATCTGCCGCAGATGCCACCTTCATACTTTTTCACCGAGATGCGCTGGCAGGAACTGCTGGGCGTTTTGCGCTCGCAGGGCAAGCCGCTACCGTCTCGGCCTACCGGTGTCCCTGCGCCGCAGGCGATGACCCGGGCTCAGAGCGTGGAGCCCTTTGCGCATCGCTTCGGCACAGTGGGCGCGGTGGCGCGCGATGTGCATGGCGATGTGAGCGCGGGCACTTCCACCGGGGGAATGCAGGGCAAGTTGCCCGGACGGGTCGGCGATTCACCGGTGATCGGCGCGGGCACCTATGCGGCGAACGATTCGTGCGCGATATCTGCGACAGGCGTGGGCGAATACTTCATCCGCCTGGATGCGGCGAAAGAGATTTGCGCGCTGGTAAAGCTGAAAGGCATGTCCACCAGCGCCGCTGCTGACCACGTGATTCGTGGGGAAGTCGCAAAACTCAAAGGCGGCGAAGGCGGCGTGATCGTACTCGACCAGAAGAGCGATCCGGTGTGGAGCTACAACACACTGGGGATGTTTCGCGCGCGGCAGGTTGAGGGCGGCAGGGCAGAAGTGGACGTGAAGTAGCGAGCGAGAACTGCAGGTCCTTCGCTCCGCTCAGGATGATACTTCTCTCTTCAGCGAGTGCTTGTGGGACGCTATGCATACTTCGCGAGCGCGGCGGCGAGATCGAGAGATGCATCGTCGCTTTTCCCTGCGGGAGCGCGAGGCGAGATGAGCACTGCATTCCCTTGATTCTCGCGCCATGCGAGAAATGTAATGTGCGCGGGATCGGCGATGCGCAGCAGATCGAGCAGGATGTAATAGGCGCTGATGTCGGCGTCGCGCAGTGACCCTTCGGGGTCGGGCACTTCAACGTTGGTGGCAGCATCGAACAGCTGATTCAACGTGCGCTGGCGCTGGCGCGGTGCGAAGCGCACGAGAAGCTGCTCAGGTTGCGCGCGGCGCAACGTCTCTCGCGCAGCCCATTGCACGAACGATGTGCTGTAGATCTGGGTTCCCGAGCCCTCTACGAACAGCATGGTGACGAAGTGCTGCAGGAGAGGATCTTGGGTCACGGCGTCGGTCCCAGACTCTGCGGGATTGAGGCCTTCCAACATGCGGCGCATGCCCTCCGCGCCGCCCGGACCGCCTTGCGTGAAGCGGTTCATGCGCTCGAGCACGTTCTCCCGCACGGGACGCAACTGCGCGTAGGAGAGCAACTCGACTGAAGCGGCATCATGCGGCCACGGCTCGCCCCCGTCGATATACCAGCGGGTATACGGTCCGGCTTGCGACGCGGCGCGCTGCTGCATCGCTGCGTGAAGCTGGCGCGGCGTATCCGGCGTCCATTGCAGATTGCGCAGCATCACGCCATGCGGCGCAAGCTTGCGAAAGAGCTGCGGGCTGGGTGCGGTGGCATCCTTACCGACAACCACGATGACCAGGCGATTCTTCTGCAGCGTCTCGTCCAGCGGCGCCGCAAGCAACTCCTGCGCCGCACGGCGGTAGATATCGATCTGGCTGCTGGACCAGAGATAGGCGGTGAGCTCTTCGAGAAACGGTTGTGGCGCTCGAACCCAATCCTTGGCCGCAAGACTCACGGGCATGCTGATCTGGCGAAAGGGTGCAAGCAGTCGCGCGCGTTGATCAGGAGCGAGCGATTCCAGCCACACGCACTGGCGCTCGAAGGTGTGCCGCTCGGCGGGAAAGCGCGAATCGAAGACGATGATCTCGCGCAGGAAGGCCGGCGCAACGGCGACGGGTAGTTGCTGCAGCAACCCGAGGTGCGCAATGGCAAACTGGCGTGCTTGCGGCGGATAACTGGAGAAGCTGGCGGCGGTGAGTTGATCAGGTGTCATGTCTCACACCAGCTCCGAAATTGGCGAGCCCTTGACGTATGGCGTATCGAAGCCGTGACGCTTCCCGATGGTGGGCACCAGGTCGATGGGTTGAATGGCGCGGTCGACGGTGACGTTCTGCCGGATACCGGGGCCAAGTCCGAGCAGCCAGGTGGTGCGCGCCATCGCGCCACCGGTGCGGTGATGCTGAAAGCCGTTTCCGCCGGGATCCCCGTCGGCATCGCGGCCGAAGTCCGGCATGATGAAAAGCGCCGTGCGGTCCTTGTACTCAGGCATGCTCTGGATGGTTGTCCAGAGCTCTCCGCAGATACGGTCGGCACGCTGAATCGCATCGACGTAGAGCGAGAAAGCTCCGGCGTGAGCGACATCCATATCGTGCAGCGTGATGAGTAACAGCGACGGCGACACTTGCGCCATCAGTCGACGCGCGATGGAGAGTGACAACTCGTCAGCGCTGTCGAGTGCGCGAGCGTCGCGGGTGAAGTCCTCGACGGAGAGCCGCAACGTGGACGCGAGCTGCTCCAGATGCAGCTCGCCATCATTCTGGGAGAGCGAGGGGCGGTAGACCGGCATCTCGTAGTTGTCCTGCAGCAGGTGCTCGTAATCGACCAGGGATTGCGGCCGCTGCTTGTTCACCGCCGCCGCGAGCAACTGCTTGGGCAGGATGACGCCGGCTCCCTGCCCTTCGTAGCCGCCATGCCGGCTGGAGCCGATCTGTTGAAAGCCGTTGCTGGGCGCTATCACCCATGCGTCATCGATAGGACGTCCGAGACCACGGCGGAAGTATTC
>DASUWP010000417.1:0-4223 GCA_036378335.1 Acidobacteriaceae bacterium
ACGTGGCTGCCTGCCAGCGTGCCGGTGTGCCGGTGGAGTTTCACATGTTTGAGCACGGCCATCACGGCGTGGATCTTGCAGAGCATCTGCCGCCACTACATCTGTGGACGGTGCTGCTGGAGAGCTGGATGCGGGAGAACCAGTGGATCGCGCCGGCGCAGCAATAGCGAGATTTCCGGTGATTTGTTAGGGACGCTGCCGCGTGTGGGATCGGTGTAAGTCCAGCATGAAAGTGTTGGAACGCTTTGAGCATTTCCTGCGTAGTCGAATGGTGAAGGGGAATGCTGATGCCAGGGCGCCGTTTCCTGCTCGGTGGTACCGCTTTGCTGCTTTTATTTTGTAGGACCTCTCCATTCACAAAGCGTCACTGCGTGGACGGATCCATCACCGCACGCGATTCGGTTTGTATCTGTAGACGACAATGTTCGGTTGGAAGTGTTGGATTGGGGCGGTTCGGGCAGACCGGTTCTGTTGCTGGCAGGTGGCGGGAATACTGCCCATGTGTATGACGATTTTGCGCCCAAGCTGACCGCACGCAATCACGTTTATGGCATCACGCGGCGAGGATTCGGCGCTTCCGGATATGCGGATCCGACAGATGTAAATCAGCGCTTGGGCGAGGATGTCCTGGCTGTAATCGATGCGCTCAAGCTGGATAAGCCAATCCTAGCTGGGCACTCGCTTGCTGGCGCAGAAATGAGTTGGATGGCAAACACACATCCGAACCGGATTGCAGGTCTGGTTTACCTCGAAGCGGGCTATTCCTATGCATTCGATAATGGTGACGGGGCTCCAATCGGAGACATGATGAAATTGAAGGCACCGCAACCCCCGCCGCCCACCGCAGCCGATCTGGTCAGTTTAAAAGCATTGCAGAATTACGGTAAGCGCGTGAACGGTTTCACATTTCCAGAAGCTGAGCTTCGGGAGGAGAGGCAAACAAAATCCGACGGGAGCGTTGGAGATTGGCGCAATCCCCCCGGGGGATCGATGCTGATGAAACTGATCAATGGCGGGAAGAAGTACACGAAGATTGCTGTCCCCTCTCTTTTCATCTTCGCAAATCCTCATGATCTGGGAACGTGGGTCGATTCAAATCCAGACAGCTCCGTGCGTAGTTCGGCCAAAGCTTACAATGACGCGCTGGCGGTTCTGACAGAAAAGCAAGAGAAAGCCGTAGAACAGGGCCTGCCCACGGCGGATGTCGTCACGCTTCATAGTGCGAATCATTTTGTGTTTCTGTCGAATGAAGCGGATGTCTTGCGATACACATCTGTCTTCCTCGCGGAACTGCATTAGTAGGACGCTCTTATCTCGCCTGCGGCCCAGCCAGCCCGCGTACCAGGCGCGAGCTGAAGGCCATCATGCAGCTCAATACCATTACGCAAAGCAGAATGGATGTGAGTCCGGCGTGCTTCCCCACAAAACCGAGTCCTGGCGGCCCTGCTAAGAGTCCCGCATATCCAATGCCGACGGTGGTCGCGATCCCAGCGCCGGCTGGTACTTCCGGCACACGGCCCGCGGTGCGATAAAGTACCGGCGAGCCATTCGCCAGGCCCGCACCCACCAGCGCGAAGCCGAGCAGCCACCACAGCTCACTCGTCATGTGCTGCCAGCCGGTGGCGATCACCACTCCCAAACCCGCTGCCGCCAGCAGACCTCCCGCGAACAGCGTGCGCTCTTCGCCGAAACGCGCCACCACGGAGTCTCCCAAAAGGCGGCCGGTGACCATCAAGGCCGCGAACATGGCGTAACCATATCCAGAGACACCAAGGCCCGCGCCGCGAACTACGCGCAGGTAGAGCCCGCTCCAATCCGCGATCGAGCCTTCGCAGACCATGGAAACGAAGGCAACCACTCCGAGAAGCAAGAGCCGGCCGTGCGGGCGGAGCGCGTGTGGCTGCTGGTGCAATCCCTCTTCGGCACGTGTGAAGAGGACCGGCGTAGCGGCGAGCACCAGCAGAATCACCAATGCGGAGAAGCTCAACACAATGGCTTGCGGGGGCACGTGCCGGGAAAGCAGAAAGCTGGTGATCGCAGCGCCGGTGAAACTTCCGATGCTCCACACGCCATGCAGGCGCGAAATGGTGCGCTCCTCAAGCTGCTCTTCCACGGCAATGCCTTGTGCATTCATGGATACATCCATGCTTGCCCCGGCGATGCCAAAGCAGAGCAGCGCCAGCGTCATCAACATCGCAGTGGGCGCCAACACGACTGCGCTGAGCATGATGGGAAATGCGATGCCAGTCACGCGGCAAACCGCCCGACTGCCCAGCCGCGCGGTCATCCGGCCGGCGATCGGCATCGCCATCACCGCGCCCAGCCCGCTCGCCAGCAGGGTCCAGCCCAAGGCGCCCGCATCGAGATGCAGCTCGCGTGCGCGGTCCGGCACATGCGGCACCCACGCGCCCATCACGATGCCATTGGCCAGGAAGTACGTCGCCACGGCGCGCTGGGCGACTTTGGCACGTTCAAGCGAGGCTACTGCGGAACTCGTCATTCATCTTTAGAGTACGAGACTTCGCCGGCCGATGTTCGTGGCGAGCGCGATATGGTTGAGATCAGGAGCAATGTTCATGCCGGAATCACAACTGCACCTCTCCGCGCCTGCAGCCCGCGTACTGGGCTCGCTGCTGGAGAAAGAGACCACGACACCCGAGTACTATCCGCTCTCATTGCTGGCGCTGACCAATGCCTGCAATCAGCGCTCGAGCCGCTACCCGGTCATGGATTTGAGCGAGGATGAAGTTCGCATGGCCCTGCATGAACTTGAAGATGCCGGGCTGGCCGCGCCGGTACGGGGCAGCGAGAGCCGAGTCGCAAAATACGCGCACCACGTCGGCGAAGTGTTTAATTTGCGCCGGGGCGAGCTCGCCATCCTTTGTGTGCTGTTGCTGCGTGGAGCGCAGACGCCGGGCGAGCTGCGTGCGCGCACAGAACGCATGCACAATTTCGCAGCTATGGACGAGCTGGAAAGCACGTTGCAGCAGCTTGCCCAGCGCGAGCCGCCCTTGGCGCGTGCGATGCCGCGCGAACCGGGCGCACGCGAAGTGCGCTATGCGCACCTACTCTCGCGGGCGGAAGCTGCTCGAACCCAGGTTGATTCGCCTCGCATCGCGCGGTCTGTAGATATCGCCAGTGGCGACGTTGCAAATCGAGTGGCCACGCTCGAGAGCGAAATCGAGCAGCTCCGTGCGCGCATTGCGTCTCTTGAAGACAAGCTGGCGCAGCTCACCGGCTGAACTGCAGGCATGAGCGCATATCCTGAGTTCATGACCTGGCTTCTTTGGGCACTTCTTTCGGCTGTCTTTGCGGCAGCAACGGCGATCCTGGCAAAGATCGGTGTCGCCGGAATCGACTCCAACCTGGCCACTGCCATCCGCACAACCGTGGTGCTGGTCTTCACCTGGGCCATCGCGATTGCGCTGGGCAGGCATACCGCGATTGGCGCGATCGCGAGCCGTTCCTGGCTGTTCCTCGTTCTGTCTGGCATCGCGACCGGCTTGTCATGGCTCTGTTATTTCCGAGCGCTGCAGCTGGGCCCCGCGTCCGCCGTGGCCCCCATCGACAAGCTAAGCGTGGTGCTCGTGATCCTCTTTGCATGGATATTTCTAGGAGAGGGGCTCACCGTCCATAAGATCATCGGCGGTTTGTTGATTGCCGGCGGAGCTGCGACACTCGTTTTCGGCTGAGGCAAGGAAGATCGCTGGCGGAATGCAAAGGGCCGGAAAGCGAAGTGCCATCCAGCCCAATGTGTTTCCCTACCGCGTTAAC
Organism: Acidobacteriaceae bacterium; assembly: GCA_036378335.1. Classification (GTDB taxonomy): domain Bacteria; phylum Acidobacteriota; class Terriglobia; order Terriglobales; family Acidobacteriaceae; genus KBS-83. The sequence goes on from DASUWP010000417.1 coordinate 3,775, forward strand.
GTCAGCGTGTCTGAAAATCCGCGCGGCAACCGTGGTCGACCCAAATTCCTCGCGAATCATACCCCCAGCTATAGCCCTGCTGGCAGGGCGAGCCGCTGCGTTGATTGGTCATCTGCACGCCACGCCGCGTGTCCGCCGAGCAGTAATGCCGGTTGCCGTCATCTGACGAGCAGGTGACGGTCTGGCCGTCGCGGTCCCACCGATTGCTGCGGCTGTTCACTGTGAAATCGGCGCGGCAGCCATGGTCCACCCAGATGCCCTCCCGGTCATAGCCCCAGCTATACCCTTGCTGACACGGCGATCCGCTGCGCTGATTGGTCATCTGCACGCCGCCACGTGCGTCAACAGGGCAGGAGTGCCGTCCGCCGTCATCGGATGAGCAGGTAATGGTCTGTCCACCACCGCCGTTGTTATACGAATTGAAGCTGCTCACCAAGAAGTCGGCGCGG
>DASUWP010000418.1:0-3138 GCA_036378335.1 Acidobacteriaceae bacterium
GCCGATCCAGTAGTCGCCGCTGGTGACGGCCTTCAGCGCCTGGCCGAGATCGCCGACGACGGAGTCCTTCAGCACGATGCCGCGGGCGCCGATCTGCAGTGCCTCGATGATTTGCTGGACCGAAATGGTGCTGGTCAGCAGGACGATTTTGACGCGCGGCGACTTCGCCATGATGGCGCGCATGGCTTCCAGACCCGGCAGGCGCGGCATGGCGAGATCCAGCAGAAGGATGTCGGGCTCGAGCTCGAGCGTCTGCGTGATGGCGTCATCGCCGTCCTCGGCCTCGCCGACGACTTCAAAGCCAGGCTCGGCCTGCAGCATGTTGCGCACCCCAAACCGGACTACCGGGTGGTCATCGGCGACGACGATGCGGATATTGGCCACGCTGCTTTGTGAAGAGGAAGACTGCTTTGCTGCTGGTTGACTCATGCGGCTAACCCTCGCACACGCCGGCTGAGGAACGCAAGTCTGCCTAGGCGCGTGTGCCCAGCATACGCTCCAGACGGTCGCATGCGGCGGACAGCTCATCTAGAGAGTTAACGGCGTCCGTGGTGCCTCCCTTGCCCTGTAAGCCTCGTGTTTCGAGGTCCGAGGCCATGATGTGAAGCTGGGTTGCGCCCAGCATTCCGGCCGAGCCTTTGATGGCGTGGGCCTCGCGTACGAAGAGTGCGGAGTCATGGGCTACAGCCGAGCCGCGCATGCGGCGGATGCGCTCCCGCGCATCGCCGATGCACAGCGTGTACATCTCCTTAAGCTGGTGCGGCGGCATAGCGCGGGAAAGTTGCTCGTAGATGGTGTCGTTCATCACCGGCGCAGTGGCGGAGGCGGCTCCGTCGGAAGTCTTTGCCGCGGAGGCGCTCGAAGCCGCGTGGTCGATGGCCACCACCTTGCCCGGTCCGGACCGGCGGCGCTGGGGAGGATGTGCGCGCTGCTTCTGCGCGTTCTCGAGCGCGGCTGTGAACTGGTCTACCTTGAAGGGTTTGTGGAGAAAGCCGTCGAACAGGCTGATGGCATCCTGCGCGGGCTGGCTGCCGCTCATGGCCAGCAACACGGTGCGGCTGTTGGTGACGGAGCGGAATTCAGCGGCAAGCGCGGACCCGGTTCTGCCGGGCATCTGCATATCACTGAGAATCACGTCCGGGCAATCCCCACGCGAGCGCAGGTGCTCCAATGCCATCTCGCCGGACTCCGCCGTCTCCACCGCGTAGCCCTGAGACTCCAGCAGTACAGTCAACAGCTCACGGCTCATCTCATCGTCGTCCACCACGAGCACGCGCACGGGCGTAGCCACCGGCCTCATTGTTGCCGAGAGTAACAAGGGAAGGCCTCCTTTGGCACTCCTCCTTAGGAGCATCTCTACTGCGGAGCGTTATCTATTTGGATGCAGAGGTTGCAGGCCGGGCGGAGCAGTCCTGCACCAGACTGATACACCGAAAGTTGCAGACCGCCAGAGCTGGATTGGTCTCTGCTTTGCTGACGTATCCGCTTTGACCGGGATGCACTACAGTATTGGCCATGGCCAACGACGAGTTTTCCGGCGCTTCCGGGCCAGACCCAGACCTGCACGCGCTTCAGGCGAGGATCGAACGGCTCGAGCAGGATCTTGCCGCACTGCGCCGTCAAGTCGCGCCCACTCCGGAGCAGCGCGTCCGGGAGAGTAGAAAAGTACTGTCTTCGCCCGCCGTGCCGCCGCCGCCAATGCCTGTACAAGCTGAGGCAAGCCAACCAACGCTGTCAGCGCTGAAGCGATTGCAGTGGAGCAACGCGGCGAGCACAGAGCCGGAGCAGCCGCGCGCCGAACAGGCGGAAGTGGGCCGCTCGCGTGAGTCGCTTGAGAGCCGGCTAGGCTCACAGTACTTCAATCGCATCGCAATCGTGCTGCTGCTGATCGGAACGGCGTATGGAATGAAGCTGGCGGTCGATCGCGGACTGATCGGACCGATGCCGCGCGTCATCCTTGGGCTGCTTGCAGGAGCCGGGCTGGTGGTGTGGTCGGAGCGGTTCCGCAGGAAGGGCTTCGCTGCGTTCTCGTACTCGCTGAAGGCGCTGGGGTCGGGCGTGCTGTATCTGGCGCTGTGGGCGGCGTTCCGGCTGTATGGATTGATTGCGGCACCGGTCGCGCTGATCCTGATGGTGCTGGTGACCGCGTGGAACGCGTACATGGCCTGGGCGCAGAACTCGGAGCTGCTGGCGGGATACGCGCTTGCGGGCGGCTTTGCCACGCCCATTCTGCTTTCGACCGGGGGCAACCACGAGATCTTCCTGTTTACGTACCTGCTGGCGATCGATGTCGCGACAGCCGCGCTGGTGCGGCTGCGACGCTGGCCGCGGCTGCTGCTGGCCGCTTTCCCGCTGACGGTGGGCTACTTCATCGGCTGGGATGTAGAGTTCTTCCGGCTGGCCGACGCGTTCGGCATCACCACCTTCTTCATCGCGCTTTTTGCCGCTGTCTTCGCGAGCGTGCCGCTGTGGCCAGCGGTAACTCCTTCGGACGAGATCGCCGCTGCGGCCAATCCGGCGCGCACCCGCCGCCTGGGGATTCTCGAGCAGATTCTGCTGCCGCTGTCGAACTCCGCCTTTGCAGCGCTGGCGTTCTACTCGGTGCTGCAGGACTCGCAACGCCACGACTGGCTGCCGTGGATGATGCTGGTGCTCGCGGCGGTGTACCTCGCCGTGATGCAGATGCCGCAGTCCGCAGTGGCCGCGGCGATTCACCTGTCGATCGCGGTGGTGCTGCTGACGATTGCGATTCCGCTGAAGGCGAGCGGCCACTGGATTACGGTGAGCTGGCTGGTGGAGGGATTGGCGCTGACATGGGTGGCGACGCGGCTTACTCCTGAGGATGAGGCGAGTGCGTATGCCGCGAACACACTGCGCTGGCTGGCGATGGGCTCACTGCTGCTCGGGTTCTGCGGAGTCTTCGTGCACGTGGCGGACAGCGTCACGCTCGGGCCGCAGCCGTTCTTCAACAAGAGCATGGGCACCGCGCTCACTGCCATTGCAGTGTTCGCAGCTGCTGCGTGGCTTGCACTGCGAACCAGTCGTCAGCATGAGGGGTACGACAGCAAGATCTGGACAGGACCTGCGCGCGTGGGCATCGCGCTGATCCCCATCACGGCGACGCTCTTGACCTTCCGC
>DASUWP010000419.1:0-3707 GCA_036378335.1 Acidobacteriaceae bacterium
AAACCACACCGGGCTGGGCAACCGGATGTTTCAGAGCTCGACGCGCTCGCTTGCCCGGCAACTGCAACACGCAGGCGGAGCACAGGCGCAGACCGAGGCGTACGGCAGAATGTATCGCGGGATGCTGAGCCAGGCATCCACACTCTCGTATATCGACACGTTCTGGATTCTCGGTGTAGTCACGGCGATCATGTTCTTTGCGTCGTTTCTGCTGAGGAGCAATCTTCCGCGTAAGGCGGATTCGCAGGCGATGGCGCATTGAGGTTTAGTCCCTGCCCTCGCTTGTCTGCTTTGGTCTATACGGAGACAGCGCTGCTCTATTCGTAGCGGAGTGCCACCATCGGATCGATGCGCATGGCTCGACGCGATGGAACATAGGCGGCGAGCAGCGCTATCGCCAGGAATAAAAGGGAGACGCCGACAAATGAAACGGCATCGACGGTGTTGAGCCCGTACAGTACGCCGCGCAGCAGGTAAGAGGCTCCGACCGCCAGCGCGATGCCAACGAGCAATCCGACTAACACCGGTTGCGTGCTCTCGCGCAGGATGAGCCCTAAGATGTCGCGCTTCTTTGCGCCGAGCGCCATGCGGATGCCGACTTCGCGTGTGCGCAGAACGACGATGTAGCTGACCGTGCCGAAGATTCCCATCGAGGCAAGCAGAAGTCCGATGAGGCCGATGACGGAAGCGATACTGGCCGCAAGGCCGGGGACGAGAAAGGCGGGCGTCTGGTGAAGGAGCTCATCCAGAGTGGCCGCCCCAACGACGAGATCTGGATCGAGGGAAGACAGTATCGCGCCTATGGCAGTTATGGATTGCGCCGGGTCGGCGGAGGTCCGGAACAGTAGCGGGTAATCCTGGATCCGGTCTTCGGGCATGGGAATGTAGACCTGCCGGGAATCGCTTCCGTCCAGCTCAACGCCGCGTGTGTCGCGGGCAACGCCAATGACCTGGTAGGCCACGCCGTCGGGAAGCAATTCGTTCTTCCCGTGGAACTGCTCGTCAGTGTTTAGCCGGAGAGTGCGGCCGATCGGATTCTGACCGGGCCAAAGCTGTTGAGCAGCGGATTCGCTGAGGATGACGGAAGACTCAGGCTGACCCGCCTCCGTCTGGAAGGTGCGGCCGAAGAGCAAAGGAATGCCGAGGGTCTGGAGATAGTTCGGCTGCACGTATGTGTAGTAGAGAAAGCCTTTCGTATTGTGGGCCGAGGGCTTGTCTCTATTGATCGAGACTGCGGCGACCCTGATTCCCTGTCCGTCTGGCGGGCGGCCCGCGCTGATGGAGCTGATTCCAGGAAGCGCGGCGAGGCGGTTGCGAAGCTCGCGCACCAGAGCGAGCCGTCGCTGAGCGGTGTAGTTCGTGCTTCCCGGAAACTGGATATCGAGGTCGACGATATGCTTGTTGTCGTAGCCGGTCTCCGTTATGAGCGCATGCCTGGAGCTGCGGATCAGCATGCTGCCGGAAATCATGAGCACGAGGGAAGCTGCAACCTGGACGGCGATCAGCGAATGGCGCAGCCTGCGGCTGCGGCCGGGTGATGATCCCGTGCTGTTGTTTGCCGCGGAAGAGAGCGCCATGCGGGAGCTTTCGAGTGCCGGAGCCAGGCCGAAGAGAATGCCCGCGATCAGAGAGATGGCGAAGACGTGGGCAAATATCTCGATGTCTGGGGTGACGTGCAAGACGAGTGAGCCGTATTCAGCCGGAATGGCCTGAGCCGCCATGGTGACCGACACCTTCAGCAAGGCCCAGGTGAAGAGCAGCGCGACGATGCCGGCGATCAACCCCAGCAATGCGCTCTCCGTCAGCAACTGCCGGACAAGGCGACGACGGGTGGCGCCCAGGGAAAGGCGGAGGCACAGCTCATTCTGGCGAGATGCGGCACGGGCAAGTTGCAGGCTGGCGACGTTAGCGCAGGCGATCGCCAGCACCATGCCAACCGCAACCATGATGAGCACAATGGCAAATTTCAATCCACTGTCCATGGTGCGGCCGAACGGAGAGCCCGGCCAGAGCCGCACGGTCGCGGGCTTGCTCAACTCGGAGTGAGGATCATGCAGGGTGCGGAGATGATCCGCAAGTACCGTCATCTCCGCCTGCGCCTGACGGATGCTGACGCCGGGGGCGAGGCGAGCATAAAGCCGGCAGCACTGGTTTTCCCGGTCGCGGAGCCCATTGTCGTTCGGGTGTACCAGAGGCAGGAGGTTCAGCGGAACCCAGAAGTCCGGCGTGATCACGCTTGTCCCTACGAAATCGTGTGGTGTGATGCCGATGATGGTGAAGGCGGCACCGTTGAGCCGTACGACCTTGCCGAGGATGGATGGATCACCGGCGAATCGTCTCTGCCAGTAGTTTTCGCTGATGAGTACGGAAGGTGACGCGGCGAGTTCCTTACCGTCTCCACCCTCAAACGTACGTCCGCGCACGGCGGCAACACCAAGAACAGAGAAGTAGTTTTCCGAGACGATGAAAGTTGTGGCGAATTCCGCACCGCCGACGTTTGGGTGGGGCAGCAAGAATTTAAGGAATTGCGTACCGCCGGAAGATCTGAGCTGTCGTTGTATGCCTCCAGCCTGTGTGAGCGTCAGCCTCTCCATGCGCTGTGCGATGACACCGCTGAAGGAGTGGAGGTTATCGCGATAGACCTTGTAGTCGGGATAACTAAATTCGGGATCGAAGTCGCCTGCGTGCCGAGTCAGCGCGATATCCACCATGCTGCCAGGGTCTCGAGCGTCGAGGGATCGGGCCACGATCGCCTTGTAGGCAGTGAAGGCACTGGTATTGACGCCGATGCCGAGTGCCAGGGCAAGAATGGCCACGGTGGTGAATCCGGCATCGCGGAGCAAGATGCGCAGCGCAAAACGGATATCGGCGAGGAGGCTTTCGGCGCGCGGCCACATCCAGGGTTCGTGGCCGGATTCTTCAATGCGCGCAATGTTGCCGAACTCGCGCTTCGCGGCGTACTCGGCATCTTTGCGGCTCATGCCTTCGGCGATGAGCGCTTCAACCTTTTCGGCGAGGTGCTGCTGGATCTCCTCGGCGAGGTCGCTGTAAATCTGCCGGCGCTGGAAGAGTGAACGGAGCCATTGCATAGGGATCCTCAGGATTCGGCGGGAGCGAGAACAAGATGGATGCCTTTGAGCATCTGTTCGAAGCTGGAGACTTCGCGTTCGAGGTGCTTGATGCCCGCGGGGGTGATGCGATAGGTGCGGACCCTGCGATTGCTCGCCGAGGTCTCCCACTGTGCTTTGACGAGATTGTCTTTCAGCATGCGCTGCAGGGCCGGATAGAGCGAGCCTTCCTCGACCTGGAGGAGTTCGTTCGATCGCTGTTTGATGTGCTGGACGAGGGCATAACCGTGCATCGGATGGCGACGGAGTGACTGGAGGATCATCATCTCCAGCGCACCGCGGAAAAGGTCGCGCTGGTCGGTCTTGGGGGCGGGAGTCATAGGCCTAGCTCGAACAGGCCTAGATTAAAATAGTATCGATGCGATTGTGTCAAGAGATTTTCTCGACAGCTCCTGAGCTATTCCGGTGACTGTTTGCCGACGCCGGTGCTATGGTGACGGAGCGAGAGTGCCGAGCGCATTCCCGGGGCCATTTGCGGTTCGCGTGGGATGCTTATGAGCGATAGCCGGCCCCGCATCTTCTACGGGTGGTGGATCGTCCTTGTCAGTGTGGCGGGGCAGCTGTTTGGCGCACCCGTCT